>JBBDSA010000001.1:0-2282 GCA_040905165.1 Cyclobacteriaceae bacterium
ATAATAGGGGAAAAATATTCCAGGAAGTATGAGGAGTTTATTCTGAAATTTGGTCGAACTCTTGTTATTAGGATATTTTTTTGAAATTAAAATTTTTTGAAAATAAGTCAATAAAATGGGTGTTGTTTTACGGACCAACTGCATTTACCTCTAAAAGCCATTTCAACTAAATGAAAACCAAGGAGGATTTTTTATGCAATCCCGAATTTGTCCGATGGGTAAGGCAACCAGATAAACACCTGGATGCTTATTGGAAGAAGTGGATTAAGGCCAATCCAGACCAAGTCCCCACCCTTAAACTGGCAAAAGAATTTTTGTTGAAGGTAAAATATGCTGATATAAAACCTGAAAAAGGGATAAAACAGGAAATTTTAAATGATTTATTGAGGGTAAAACCTATACCGGGAAGCCTAAAATCCTCAAAGGAAGAAAGATCTAAAATTCAAAAAGCTAATTTTGAAAAGTCCAATTGGTTTTACCGGATAGTGGCACTCTTAATAGTGGGTTTTGGCCTGGGTTGGTTCTCATTTCAAGATCAGGTGGATTTCTCCAGTTTGAAGACGAAGAAGCAAAATCCCTTGGTCCGTAAAACTACCGCTTCTGGGGAAAAACTCCAGTTTACGCTTTCTGATGGTACAAGAGTATGGCTGAATTCAGTCACTGAGTTAAGTTTTCCTGAGAAGTTTGATTCCACTGAAAGAAAAGTTTTCCTTAACGGCGAAGCCTTTTTTGAAGTAGAGAAGGACAGTTTAAGGCCTTTCAGGGTCGTATCCGATGATTTGGTTACTACCGCTTTGGGGACTTCATTCAATGTAACAAATAAGGACAGCAATAAAATTAACGTTGCCTTGGCAACTGGAAAAGTACAGGTCAAATTCTCCGAAAACGCTGAGAATGTAATGCTGGTTCCAGGTCAAAAACTCACATTTTTTCCATCTACCAAAGAAAAGTCTATTGATTCCTTTGATCCGAATGAGGATATCGCCTGGAAGGACGGCATTTTGGTTTTCCGGGATTCGACTTTGGAGGAAGTGGTGAAGGAATTGGAAGATTGGTTTGGTGTAAAAATAAGTTTAAGGAATTCGGAAGATGTGAACTGGAAATTTTCTGGCGAATATCATAACCAAACATTGGAAAACATACTGAAAAGCATGTCTTATATCCAGGGATTTAAATATGAAATAAACAATAAATCAGTAGAATTAAAATTTTAAAAAATGGAAAAATGGTAAAATTAGACAGCTCATAATAAAGCCGATTGGCTTTAGAACCAATCGGCTTAGGATTGGTCTCAAGATGGAGGACATTGGCGAATGGACCCATCCAGAGACCAGGATTACTGAATAGATCATTCAATAAACTCAAAAATATGAAAAATAAATTACTAAAGGCAATTCTTATGTTGTCCAAAAGCTTTCTATATGGCTTTGTACTTCAATCGCTGCTGTTTAATTTTGGGTTCGCATTTCATGCGAATGGGCAGTACAAGAGCATTGAAGAAGTTACTGTCCGGTTATCCCAAACAGAATTAACAATCAACCAGTTTTTCAAAGAAGTCAGGAGTCAAACCCCCTTCCGATTTTCCTATGACAGTAGGGCAATAAGAAAAACGGAAAAACTGGTATTTGAAGGGCAGCAGGGTACCGTAGAAAACCTGCTTATATCCGTTTCCAAACAAAGCGATCTATCTTTCCGACAGATTAATAATACCATCGATGTCATCAAAAACAATAACAGGTCGATTGTCCCCCTTTCGGCTATGGATACCGTTACTGTGAGCGGAACAGTGACCGATGAAGAAAGTGTACCCCTTCCTGGCGCCACGGTCTCTGTCCTGGGAACTTCACGGGGTACCATCACGGATATAGACGGTCAATATTCCATTCAAGTGCCCGATGAGGCCAGCTTGGTTTTTTCTTATATCGGGTTTCAGTCTCAAACCGTGGAAATGGGCAACCAAACCACGATCAATGTCACTTTAATGCAGGATGCTTCTGCTTTGGAAGAGGTAGTAGTAGTAGGATATGCCGAACAGAGAAAATTATCGGTGACTGGGGCAGTAAGCTCGGTGGAGTCAAAAGAATTGCGCCAAAGTTCTGCTGCCAGTTTGGCCAATGCGCTGGCGGGGCGATTGCCAGGCCTGACTTCTATTCAATCGGGAGGCGGTCAGCCGGGAAGAGATGACGCCACATTGTACTTAAGGGGAGCAGCCACTACCAATGGACGAAGTCCATTGATTCTGATTGATGGGGTGCCACGTGATAATATACGGACCTTGGATG
>JBBDSA010000002.1:0-13599 GCA_040905165.1 Cyclobacteriaceae bacterium
CTGCCAGAAAAACTTCCTGAACCAGGTCTTCAGCAGTCTCCCTGCTTCCGGTCTTATGGTAGGCCCAGCCATACAAATAATCTCCATATGAATGGACCCAATCTTTTATGATTTCCTGATTTTTGGTCCTGCTGTAATTACTCATTGAGGTGGAAAATATATTATACTGAAATTAAACCATTAATAAAGTAAATTATCCCCTTAAAAAAAAATTTTAAAACTGAATTCAAAAAATAATTAAAAAACCTTACCCAAAAATGGATGGATTGTTATTTTTTAAATTTTGAATTTCCTTTCAATGATCATTTCACCTACATAATTACTATCTGTTGCTTTGGAAAGTCTGTTGCTTTGGAAAGTTTTGCCAAGGCATCCAACTTGGGTTTAAAGCTTGCCATCCCTATTCTAATTTCCAAAATCTCATCGATTGAAAAACCGTGTTGGCACAAAGTCGGAATGGATTGGAACGGCAGGAAATGACAAAAACACCTAACTTATTGACCATATTTCCCAACAGTCGCTTTTTTAGAAAAATCACCCCTGAAAAAAACACCTTCTCCAATCATAAAAATTTTTTGAAATTCTATTGGGGAATTTAAAAGGAAATGAAGGCATATTTCAACCGGATTTTTTATTTTTACGTATAAGTATTAGTATGCAGGTCATTCTTCAAAATTTATTCATTTTTAGTTTACCATTCAGCTATGACCTGAATGTAAAAGGAGTGGTAATTATCCACCATAAAGCCTTTCTCCAATAACCCTCTACCGATTTGCAGGCAGGGGGGATAAATTTTAAATATCGGGCAATATCTCATTCCCGTTTTACTCCAAATTACCTATTTGCCCAATGGCACTAAGGTAAATCACTTTTACTAAAATATTAATTTCATGAAACCTATCGTTAAAGAAACGGACTATAATACCATAAAGAGTATCATCAATAACCTTAATCCCTTCGAAAAAACCAAGGAAGTGGGGCAACTGAACAATGAAATTGAATCGGCCCAAAAGGTCCCTGACGCAGCTATCCCAAAGGACGTGATTCAATTAAATTCGTACTTTGAAGTGGAATTGGGTCATCCTGTCCAATGTATCAAGATGACGATGACAACCCCGAAAAACGCCAATTTATCGGAGCAAAAAATTTCGGTATTCTCTCCCCTGTCCATCGCATTGATTGGGTTCAGGCAGGGACAGGTTGTAGACTGGGTCTTACCGGGTGGCCCTAGAAAAATTAAAATCCTGAAAGTGGATAATCCTGTCTATGAGCCGGTAGTTGCCGCATAATTTTAAATTTGGTAGATGGATAAAATTTATCCAACATGGAGGGAGCCTGCTGCATAAAATAAGCTATTGGTTCCATTCTCTTTACCTGGGCAAACTGGCCCTTACTGAAAAAACCCCAATGGAATGTCCATTGGGGTTATCTTATGAATTTTTTCCCTGATTTGGATGATTTAAAAACTGGTTTAATTGGTTGCTTCTATCACACCACAGGCTACTCTCGCACCAGCTGCTCCGGATGGTTGGGAAGTGAAATCATCTGCCCCGGCATGAATGATGATGGCTTTGTTAAGGATATCTGTATTCTGTCCATCACCGATGGTCCATCCTTCCACATCCATTTCAAGGCTACCCTTACCATCTTCACCAACTGTCATATTGTCAATGTCACCGGCATGGTAACCATTTTCACCTCTTTTGCCATGATCGTTTTCCGTAGGATTCCAGTGCCCTCCTGCAGAAGTAGCATCAGCTGCACTACAATCCCCATTTTCATGCAGGTGAATGGCATGTTCTCCTGCCTCCAAATTTTCAACCTCCAGCTCCAAACGGACTTTTCCGTCTTCTAACTGACTGAAAGAAGCAGTTCCCGAGGCATTGCTGCCACTTGCTCCGGAAATTGTCGCCATAGCCGTTTTCTCATCAGATTCCGAATCAAGCATTGTATTGTCTGTTGATTCTGGACTATCTGTTAAATCATCCCCGGTGTTATTGGATCCTGACCCGCATGCCATGGCCATGGATGCGGCACCGATAAATAGAAAATAATTAATTTTTTTCATAATGATAACATTTTTATTTTGTAGAGTAATACATAAATGCAGAAAAAACTATGCCAATTCAAGGTAAGTTTAAATTTAATTTTATTGGATCAAACAATGCATTGACTTCGCTCCTTTAACAAAATGATAAAAATGGCCCTACCTCTCATGGGGGCTCCGGGATTTTGTCCGTTGACCGCCTGAAACTCTGACCAGGGTTTTTTTTCCTATACTTAATGGCCCAGATTCATCATTTCTGACATATTTATAATTGATTAGGCCAAGTAACGAAGTAGGGGAGTTTGAATTTTATGCTGTCATTAATAAAGCCCAATCCAAAGGGCTCAAGTCTTGCATATAAAAAGCGGTGAGTAGCTCCCGGGATCCCTATAAAAAAGAAGCATTGTCCTAAAGGCCTTCCCCACTTAAAAATTCCTCTATGGCATTAAGGTTAGTCAGGTCGATACGGGCACTGGATAACCGGGCTGCAACATGCCCACTGATGATGACATATTTAATGGAATTATCCGGCACTTCCCAATCCCTTATATTCGGCATAGTTCCTTCGGTATTTTTTGTAAAATAGAAGGCCAAAGTGAAGGTATTCAGGCTAAAGGCACTGGAATAATTGCCGGTATAAATTTGGTTGATATGACGGTAAGTATAGGGAAGGTTTACCCATTGTGTGGGTTGGAAACCAAGTCCTAAAGGTACCCTGATGTAGGCCAATACCAATCCATTGTCAACAATGTCTTGGGTAATGTCCTGGTCGTCAATTTTGGCAATTTTAGCCGGAAAAAAGAAAAGGGTGTTGTTGCTATGTTTTGCGGATAAATAATCGTCGATGTAGCCTTCCTCAGTGACCGTGATGGTTTTAACCAACACATTGGCATTGCCATCCTCACCTGGAGGGCCAGGTTCCCCTTGCTCGCCCCTTCTGCCCTGTTCCCCCTGTGAACCTCTTTCCCCCTGGGGACCAGGCTCACCTGGCTCACCTCTTCTTCCTTGCACACCCTCTGGACCTGGTTCGCCCTGGGGCCCTACTTCACCCTGTTCGCCCTTAGGGCCTGTTTCACCCTGCTCACCTTGGGGGCCTTCCGGTCCTTCAAACAAGCTACAGCTGTTAAAAAGAAAAATCATTAAGACCAGGGTCAGTAATTTCCTGCCAAAAATTCTTTGGTCCATCATCATGCTTAATCCCTTTAATGAAATGTAATTAATTTGGTAGCGTTTGGTTGTAAGGATAGGTATTAAGTTCTAATTTAAATATTATTTCCTTAAATACAAATAAATAATGGCTAAAAACGAAATAATAAAAATTATATTTTTAGGGAAGCTGGCTGATTTCCTTTGGCAAAACCAGGAAAAATGAGAGCGATATCGGCAATAAGCTGGGTTTAATTATCCTAGCTTATATTGGTGTAAAACCCAATTTTTTCCTTTTTCATTCGGATTTCTACCCTTTGATCCCTGGTTTTCAGTTCACCGTCAATGTGAAAACCCGCCCCATCTATATTTTCAATGATGACCTGCTCAGCGGTCATCGTCCGGACAAAGTCCAAATCACTGAAATCCTCCTTAATAAATCCCATGGTCAATAACATCCATTCTTTAAAACTGTCCGGATTCAAGGCGATGATCTCAAACTTTCCATCATCCATTTTCCCATTCGGATTAATCATGGCACCGGTCCCATACATTACTCCATTGGCCACCACCAACATTTTAGCTTTAACATGGGTCTTTTCCCCATTTAATTCTAAATTAAAGCGGAATTTATTGTTTTCAAATACCTGGGTTACTGAACTTTTGAAATAAGCGCCCATTCCTCTTTCATCCCTTTCTTCAAATTTCTTTATCAAACCCGCATTAAATCCGAAATCACATAAATGCAAACAAATCCCTCCATTAACATCCAATACATCCATTTGGATAACATTCCCGGTATTTAAGGCCTGTATACTGTCTTCCCATTCTTTAATGCCCAAGCAGGTGCTAAGGCCATTGGCAGATCCAAATGGAACCGTTAACAAGGGGATACTGAAATTGATAACCTGCGAACCGACCATGCCAATGGTTCCATCTCCTCCGCCCACAATGATCAAATCATGGTTATGGTTTTTCAATAATTCTCCAATCTTTTTCGCGTCGGCCTTCCCGGTAGTATTCCAAACCGTAATGTCATAATCCTTTACCTTTTGGCATATTTCCTTTATCAATCCAGCTTTATTATCAAGTTTTCCGGCAGCTGGATTGACAATAAACAATGCAGATTTACCCATATTTTTTATATAAAAACGATCAAATGAGTTCGTCAATAATTATTCCCAATTTTAATTTAACGACAAAAAAAGGAGGTCTTAAGAAAATTACGGGCATGGGCCATTGCTTCCGAAGAATTCCGGACCCATGCGATCGGTATTTCAGAATTATACTGATTCAATTTTTCCTCCCTTTCTTCATCTTCCTTTCTGATCCTTCTGATGTAAACGGCATTAATCCGATTGGGGAATTGCTCTATCACTTCAGTATAGAGTTCAGGATCATGCTGACCGCTGTCTCCGATAAGAATGAATTTCATGTTTTCAAACAAGGACATAATCAGCGAAATTTTTTCCATCTTGTGGTCATGGTTTCCACCACCGGATTTCCAGATATTTCCAAGGTTTACATGCGGGTCTTTCAGTAAGATCGGTCCTTTGGGAATATTCCTGTAATTTAAAAAATCCTGTATCAGGTCAAACAGGTTCCAATCACTACTGGAAACATAAAATACCGGATGTTGCCCATCATTTGAAATCAGTCGGTAAAAATCACTGACTCCCGGAAAAGGCCTTCGTGTATAGGCATTCTTAGATATGGATAACCACAGTTTTTTACCTAGGGTAGTGGCATGTGAAACGATGACTGTATCATCAATGTCTGAAATAATTCCAAATGGATAATCGTTGGGTATTCGGGAAATATCAATTTCAAGACTTTTTTCTTCGGCCCTAATCCCTTCCTCTTCTATGAGGGTGAGTTTTGCATAATCTAATTGACCTTTTTCCGGAAGAGGAACCCAGAGCCGCTTTTCAAAAATGCCTTCTTCATTGCTTAGCAAAATCTCATCATTGCCATGGTATTCCAATTTTACCCTGGCATCGGGAATGCTGCTCCCTGCATACCTCCGAATGGATGCTAAAATATTCTGAAAGGCATTTTTTTTATCAGAGGGTCGGCTTTGTTTATAGGCTTCCACTATTCTGCCTTTTATAAAAACTTCATTATCATTGCCAAAGGCCAAAAACAATTCCATCCGGGCAAAATCAAGTTTCCCGATTTTCCTTTTTAATTTGGAAAATGCATATCTTAAAGGAAAAGTCATCCATCGAATAATATTCATTTTGCATTTTAATCAAAGTTCCTCAAATCCTAGGCCAGCAGCTGTCCTTACTTTAGAAAATGAAATTTTTCTTTTGACAAAAATAGAATTTTTTACCAACATCGCTTCTAATAACCCCGTCTCTCTGGCATTGACCAAAAAAAGAGAACTTTCTCCCATTTCAAATTTAGTCCTTTCGCCTTCTAGCAGCTTTTCAAGTCCGAGAATATTATTGCTATAAATTGCCAACTGGTTTTTCAAAACATTGAAATTATTATATTCCAATTCCAAGGTGGCCTTAAAATCCTGAAACCGAAGGTCCTTTTCATACCCCAGCCTGTTAATCTTAATTTTGGTCAGGCCCAGACTTCCCCTCTCTTTTCTTAATAATAATGGGGTGGAAAAATAAAAACCAAACTTGTAATTGTTTTCCAGAAAGCCCGAATTTTCCAGGCCATTGAATGTCTCCGTCAAAAAATTATAATGCAGTTTTACCTCTGGTTTCAACTGTTCGGCTTTCCATCTACGCTCAATTTCCAGGTGATCCAAGTCATAATCCAACAATCTTAAAGAGGGGTGCTGAACCAACAGTTCGCGCAAATTTTGTATGTCCAAAACCCCTTCAAAATAGGAATCCAAGGGTTCAGGGGTAATTTCAGAATCAAGGAAAAAGGGGTTTTGAGCTTCATCCCATAAATAAACGTTTAGATCCTGCGTCCTGGCATAAAATTTATTTCCGGCCTCCTGTTGTTGAATGGCCCTATTCAGTACCTGGGTATAAGCTTCAACGGTGTCAATAGCAGGCAAATCTCCTTGCTCAAAACTGGACTTAATGCCCTCAAACCGTATTTCAGCCAATTTTAATCCTTCATCCCGTACCTGAAGGTCTGCATAAGCACCAGCCCAATTCCAATAGGTAATGGTCGCTTCCAAATACAGGTCATTCAGGGTTTTCTTCCTTTCTTCTTCAGTGGAGGAGGCATATATCCGGGCCTGCCTTAAAGAGGCCCTTCTTTGATCGATCAACAAACCCTGGCCCAAATTGAGGGAGGCACCTAAAGCAACCAGGCCATTATCCGGCACGTTATTTTCAGAATTCAGGTAGGTTCCACGGTTTTGCTCCACCAAACCTTTGACTTCAATCCCGGCAATCGTTGGAATGGAGACTCCACCCTCCCTTTTATTATAATATTCTGTTCCTTGGTAATTTTTTTCATTGATATTTCCGTACAGAAAGGGGTCGAAACCACCTCTGGCCATTTGAAGTTCTTTGCGTCCAAGCTCCAGATATAAGTCCGCCTGTCGGGAAATGGGATGATATTTTCTTACCCATTCCATAAAATCAGCAAAACTAAGGGTCTGCTGGCCAAAAGCCTGCCCTATTGCGGTCAGGTATAGAATGATTAAAAAGGATTTTCTCATTTCACCTGATTTTTCATATTCCTGGCCTGTTGTAAGGTATAATAATCCGGAGGGAACCCATTCATTTGACGCCATATTTCATACCATATCGGCACATCATTCAAAAGGGCAATTCCATCTGCTCCGGAGCCTATCCGTAATGCTTCCGGCCAGGGCTCTTCATCGGGGTCGGGAACCACCAATATCCGGTAAAGGTTATTGGGACTGGTGAAATTATCAATCGCATAAATCCGGCCACCAAAAGTTCCATTGGACATTTCAGGCCAACCGGAAAACACAATGGCCGGCCAGCCATCAAAAATAAACCGGATTTTATTCCCCACGGATATTAGGGGCAGATCGATGGGTTCTACATACATTTCAACTGCCAGAGAGTAATCCTGCGGCATAATGCTGATGATTTCTTCCCCTTCTTTGATGGTTTCTCCGATACCCACCTGTATGGCTTGGGTAATATACCCGGACTGGGGAGCAAGGATAAAATACATACCTGATCTCACCGTGTAATTTGACAACTGGTTTTCAAGTTTCGAGACCGTCGCCTCTGCATTGAACTGATCTGAGAGGGCGGTGTATTTATCCGCATTTACTTTGGCCAATTGATCTCGGAAATCGTTGTCAATTGCGTTTAGTTCAATTCTGGCCGACACTTCCTCATTCCGGCTGCTCAATAATTTATTTTCTGCGCTGATCCTTTTTGCCTGCACCTCCTGCAATTTTATTTTGCGGGTTTCCAGATCAGTCAGGGATTTTAAGCCCTCCTCATAAAGCTTCTCCATCCTTTCAAATTGGTGTTCCGCCACCGTAAGATTTACCTTTTCGGCTTCCAGCATGATGCTGTCTGAGCGTATGCTCAGCCTGGCCTGTTCCAATTTATTTTGGGCTTGCTCTTTTCTCAGTTTATTGTTATCGCTCAAAGCACTCAATTGGTTTTCCTGGGCTTTTACCTTTTCCTGGTAGGATTTGACCGAAAGTTGCTTGGCATTTACCTGGAGCCTGGTCCTGTTCAGCAATTCAGGATCCATGTATTGGTCCTTGATTTCAGAGATAAAGAGGACGGTATCTCCTTTGTCAACATATTCTCCTTCCTGAACGTACCATTTTTCTATCCTACCCGGAATAATGGAATGTATGGTTTGTGGCCGATGCTCCGGTTTAAGGGCCGTTACCATTCCTTTTGAACGGAAATTTTGTGTCCAGGGAAGGAATAGAAATAGAAAAACCGCTAAAAGCATGTACAGCAGCATCCTGACCCGCTTTCTGCTTTGGTTACTGGTCAAAGTCATGCGATAACTTTCAAATGATAGGGGATCAATCCTTCCTTTAACAGAATTAGTGGAAATGTTAAGCATGGTATTTATTTATTTTTACCTTTAAGGTGAATTTTATAATCTTCATAACTTCCTTTAAAGGCAATTTTACCGGCCTTCAATTCAATTACAGTATCGGCTTTTTGCATCATCAATTCTTTAAAGGATACGGCTACCAATGTCCAGGGGCCGGAAAACAAATAATTCATTAATTTCATGGCTTCTGTTCCCTCCAAATAATTGAATTCATCTTCCAGCAGCAATAACATCGGGTCAAAGCAAATACTTCTTGCCAGTATAATACGGTGGATATTGGCATTGCTGAGTTGTTTTCCCTCCGGAAGTAGGAGCGTTTCAAGATCATCCCTTAAACTGAAAATAAAGTCATTGAGCCCCACCAATTCAATGACTTCTCTTAATTTTTGTTCCGGAATATCTTTCCCCATGGTGATGTTCTCTCTTATACTTCCCTGGAAGATGGATTGTTTGAAAAGGCTGTCCCCAATCAATGACCTCAACTTTTCCAGAGACATGGCATCCATAGGGAGTCTGTTGACCAGGATTTTTCCCTGGAAATCCTGGATCAAACCTGCCATCATGTGGAGTAAGGTACTTTTTCCGGATCCACTATTTCCAGTGATCACTACTTTTTCTCCTTCTACAATGTCGAGGTTTAAATGATCAATAATGGGAAAATCCATGTCCTTTGGATGATAATACAAATCCTTGAAAGCATAAGAAAAACCCTGTCCGGAAACCTGCAAAGATCTGTCAATTCCATCATTTCTTTCCAAATCCATATCCATGATTACCCCCAGCTTTTCAGTGGCCGTTAAGGTATCGTAAACGGTTTCCAGGCTTAATATCAGTTTCTCCACCGAATTGATAATCAGAACAATGATAATTTCTGATGCCACAAACTGCCCAATACTGATTTCACCATTCATCAACAAAAGACTACCTGCAACCAAAAGGGAAACGATGATCAATACCTTGAAGGCAATCATGATCTTAAATTGAAAAATCAAAACCGAAAAATGGGAATTCCGGTACTCCACGTATTTTTTCACCAATTTGTCCACCCTTTTAAAGGGAAGGGATGTAAATCCCGAAAGCTTAAAAGTGTTCAATGTTCTGGCAATTTCTTCCAACCAGAAAGCCACTTCATATTTGGAAGAAGATTCCTTCAAACTTGTCTCCATCCCTTTTGGACTGGTAAACCTGAAGATCAAATACAATATCAAAACCAGTATCACAGAAAAAACGATAAAAAAGGGATGGTAGAAGGCCAACAATATCAAACCAAAAAACACCTGCAGGGAAGCCGTACTAAAATCAATCAAAAGCTTGGACAAACCTTTCTGTAAAATGATGGTGTCAAAAAATCTGTTCACCAACTCAGGAGCATATTTGCCTTTCAACAATTCGGTTTTTATGCGGGGAATCCGGTAGGAAAATTCCATGGCCGATTTACTGAAGACCCGCTGCTGCAATTTTTCTGTTAAATGCAGTTGACTGATTTGAAGGTAACCTCCAAAAATTACACCCAAGGCTACAATAACCACCAGCAATACCCATGAAGTGCTCAACCTTCCACCTAAAATAAAATTTAAAATGGCCTGTATCCCTAATGGCAAAGATAAGGATACCAGCCCGTTTAGGACCGCATAAAAGTAGATGGCATAGATCTCCTTTTTTTCATCCTTTAATAAGCCGAAGAACCTCTTTAAAGGGGTATTCACCAAAATCTCACTCATCTTTTATGGTTTGAATGGCCAATCGATAATAAAAATTTAACTTTTCTTCTCCCTGAAGGGTAGGTTCGGTCATTTTGGGCATGTGCTTTAAAAAAAATGCCTGTAAAAGCGTGGTCTCCACTAAGATAGAAACTAGGGTCTTAGGGTATTTGTAATTGGGATTGATTTCAATGATAATCCCTGCAATCCTGTCCATAAACCTGTAGAACTGTCTAAAATAACCGTTTTTGTTCTCAATATCGACTTCTTTTGTTAAAAAAGATTTGTAGGATTCCTCTGTAACCAAAGTCCTCAAATTATTGAGATTAACATATTCACTTTCCCGATAGGTGGGCCCTTCCACCAAAAGCCCGATGACCGTCTTCATCTTATCTAAGGGATCCTTAAGATTGTTGGTACCATAAACCAGATGATGTTCCAACCAGCCCCAATACCAACTGGTAAGGTATAACAATAATTTGTGCTTGTTTTCAAAATAACGGTAAATCGCAGCCTCAGTACTCCCTACCCGCTCAGATAGCTTCTTAAAGTTAAAACATTCCATCCCCAGTTCAGTGATCAGCGCTGGACTTTGCTGTACGATTTTTTTTCCTAAATCGGAACTTAGGGGGTCTTTGAGGAAGAAATCGTGGTTCACCGCAACCACCATCTCGGATAAAATTTTTTCCATTTTAAATCAGATTATAGTATCCCTTTATAAAATGTTTAAACGATTATATGATTAGTAAGTTTTACTAACTTAAAATATTTTAACTTTTATTTTTCGTCCTTAAACTCAATTTTTATTGTGGCTCATATTTAATATTTCCCAAAGCATATAAATATAGAACTTTGGAGTACCTGAGCATCAGAGGAAGTAATAACAGGTTTAAAAAAAGCACGGTCAGAATGTAAACCATCAATTCCGGATCGTCAAAAAAATAATTCAGAACTAGCATTACATTGATAAAAAGGGCAACCGATAAGGCATAACTGATGTACATCGCTCCATAGTAAAAATCAGGTTCCGGCACCAACACTTCCCCGCATTGGGGACAGGTTTCATTGACCTGTGTCAATTTCCTGAAACTAAAGACAGAAACTGGAAATAATTGCCCTTGTCGGCACCTGGGACATCTGGCTCTGAACATTGCTGTTGCCAGGCTTACTTTCTTTTTCAATTTGTGTTTTTTATTTTATCTGACTTCATCAAGATCATAATCTTTCCCTATGCCCCACTGCAACAATTCCTTCAAATCATAAAGTTCAAGGGTATCCAGGTCTTTCATTTTAAAATTTTCCCTTCCGATCCGTTCCAATACCTGAAGGTATCGGATTTCCCCATAATTGACCAACCGGTAAACCCGGCCTACTCTAATGTTATCAATTGCCAACGGCATCAGTAAATTTTAATCATGAAACATATGACGGCTTGAGTTGATTACGTTTTCTCCAAACAGCTTCAAACGTAAATTGTTCTTCTGCGTTGAAATCCCATCCACTTTCGTCTTAAATTGGCCTGACAACCCTGCGACAAATCAACAAGAGATAAGATCCAAAGATGGCAGGCTTCCATGTTGGTGAGACATAAATACGGTAACAAAGGTAAAAAGCATTGGGGAATTATCGGCAATTTTTATTGATGAAAGTTATTTGGGTAGAAGCCTTCAAAATCATGGATAATCTATTAATTTTGCACTTCATTTAAAAATTACCGAATAATGACGGTCACAAAAAAATTTGTCATTGATTTTGACAGCACCTTTACAAAAGTGGAAGCCCTGGATATTTTAGGCGCTATAAGCCTGAACAAAGACCCCGAAAAAGATCAAAAGCTTCAAGCCATCAAAGACATCACTGATATGGGAATGGAGGGCAAACTGACTTTTAGAGAAAGTCTTGAAAAAAGGGTTTCCATTTTAAATGCCAACAAGGACCAAATTACAGAATTAGTAGATGCTTTAAGTAAAAAGGTATCGGACTCATTCCAAAGAAACCGGGAATTTTTAAAAGAAAACGCATCGGACATTTACATCATTTCCAATGGGTTCAGAGATTTTGTGGTACCTATTGTCACGGCCTTTGGCATCAAACCTGAAAATGTTTTCGCCAATGAATTCATCTATGACGATGAGGGCAACATTACAGGATTCAATAAAGATAATCCCTTGTCAAAAAACAATGGCAAACCGGAAACCATCAAAAAACTGGACCTTGAAGGTGACATTTACGTCATTGGAGATGGTTATACAGATTATGAGATCAAGGCTTCCGGTGTTGCCAATAAATTTTATGCTTTTACAGAAAACGTTCACCGAACTTCAGTTTCTTCCATGGCGGATCATATTGCCCCAAGTTTGGATGAAATTCTATATGTTAACAAAATGAACAAAAAATTTTCATACCCAAAAAGCAGGATCAATATATTGTTGCTTGAAAACGTGCACCCCATTGGTATTGATCTGATGAAGAACGAAGGTTACCATGTAGAGGTAATCAGTTCAGCCTTATCTGAAGAGGAACTGACGGAGAAAATCAAAAACGTGTCCGTTTTAGGCATCAGGTCCAAAACTCAGGTGACCAAAAAAGTGCTTGAAAATGCCACTCGGCTCATATCCATCGGCGCATTCTGCATTGGGACCAACCAAATCGATCTGGAAACCTGTCAGGAAAAAGGCATCGCAGTTTTCAATGCTCCCTTCAGCAATACCCGGTCAGTAGTGGAATTGGCGATTGCAGAGATCATTTTTTTAATGCGCAATATGTTGGACAAAACCCACAGCATGCACCAGGGTAAATGGGACAAATCTGCTTCGGGAAGCTTTGAAATCCGGGGCAAAAAGCTCGGTATTATCGGATATGGAAATATTGGAGCCCAATTATCGGTATTGGCTGAAAATATGGGTTTGGATGTTTACTACTATGATGTCATTGAAAAACTGGCTTTGGGAAATGCCACCAAAGTAGAATCCATGGAAGTGCTTCTTAATACCTGTGATGTCATCACCCTTCATGTGGATGGGCGAAAGGAAAACAAGTTATTGATAGACCGGGAAAAGCTTTCTCAGATGAAAAAAGGAGCTTACCTGATTAATCTGAGCCGGGGGCATGTGGTGGATATTCCCGCATTGAAAGAAGCATTGGAAAGTGGACACCTTTCCGGCGCGGCCATTGATGTGTTCCCCAAAGAACCTAAAAACAATGAGGAGCCTTTTGAATCAGAACTTATCGGTATGCCCAACACCATATTGTCCCCCCATATAGGTGGCAGCACCTTGGAAGCTCAGCAAAATATTGCAAGGTTTGTTCCAGGAAAAATCATTGAATACATCAATACCGGAAATACCTATAACAGTGTGAATTTTCCGAATATTCAGCTTCCTTTTCTTCAGGATGCCCATCGATTGATACATATTCACATGAATGAACCAGGTGTAATGGCCAAAATAAACAAAGTGCTGGCTGATTATAAAATCAATATTGTAGGGCAATACCTGAAAACCAATGAAAAAATCGGGTATGTCATCACTGATATCGACAAAGCTTATTCCAGTAAAGTCATCGATGAATTGAAAGGCATTTCGGGTACGATTCGCTTTAGGGTCCTTTATTAAAAAAAACTAAAAAGGACTCCTTATGTAGGAGTCCCCTTTAATTAGAGTCCGGACCTAGGAGTGTTACAAACCTCCGATATAACAGGATTTGAGCTGCCCAAATCTC
>JBBDSA010000003.1:0-62853 GCA_040905165.1 Cyclobacteriaceae bacterium
TTCCAAGAAGGTACTACAGTTGGACCAACTTTTCATTTACGGACATGTATACCGATCTCAATGTATTTGTATCAGTGGCTGCGATTGTCACCTTTGTTGCCCAATTTATCTTTATATTTAATTTCTTCTATAGTATGTACAAGGGTAGAAAGGCAAGTTTAAATCCATGGCAATCCAATACTTTGGAGTGGACTACTCCTTTACATCCAAAACATGGCAACTGGCCAGGAGCCATTCCTTCTGTATACAGATGGCCTTATGATTACAGTAAGCCGGGAGCAAAAGAGGATTTTATTCCTCAAACTGTCCCATTGTCTTCAACTCCCGAATCCAATTTGCCCCATGAAGCCAAACTCGTAAATTTGGAGAAGGAAATTATGGCAGAAGAGGGAGATGTATTAGTTGTTAATGAACCAAAAGAATCTTGAAATCCATAGCAGATTCAGTAAAATCTGCTGGGTTACCATCATTTCTGTGTATTTCTTGATTTTGGTTGGGGGGGTTGTTAGAAGTACAGGTGCAGGTATGGGTTGTCCTGATTGGCCGAAGTGTTTTGGGAGCTGGATTCCCCCTACTTCAGAAAGTCAACTTCCCAAAGATTATGAAACCATCTACCTGGATCAAAGGGTGGAAAAAAATGAGCGGTTCGTGGCATTGTTGGAAAGTGTTGGATTACCTAATCTGGCCGATAATGTTCGGAATGATGAAAGTATCATTGAAATAGAACCTTTTAATGCAACCAAAACCTGGATTGAATATGTGAACCGGCTCATTGGGGCTTTAATTGGTTTATTCATTATTGCCACTTTCGTCTATTCTTTAAGGTTAAGAAAGACAGATCCTTTCATCCCCGCCCTTTCATTTGGGGCCTTGGTTTTGGTCCTTTTTCAGGGTTGGTTGGGCTCCGTGGTGGTTTCAACTAATTTGTTACAATGGATGATCAGCGTTCATATGGTTGTGGCTTTGATTTTGGTTTGTTTACTTTTATACATTTATTTTCGGGCTGACAACAGCAGATTTGAGGGGAATGGAAACAGCAAAGAGGGTCTTTCAAAAATTAGGTGGGTAATGGGAAGCGCTATGGTATTAATGTTAGTTCAAATTGTGCTTGGAACTCAGGTTAGGGAAGAAGTAGATGTATTGGCCTCACATTTTGAATATACCAATAGGGATCAATGGATACCTGAATTGGGTATTTCTTTTCTTATTCATAGATCCTATTCCCTGCTTCTGCTTGGACTGCACCTTTACTTTGCCTATTTGGTGTTTACGAGGTTTGCATCTAAAACAAAAATAATCCGGATGACGGGTTTTCTAATAGGGTTGTTGGCGTTGGTGATCATTTCGGGAGGGATTATGGCCTATTTTGCTATTCCCTCTTTCATCCAACCAGTCCATCTGCTTTTAGGTTCTTTGATCATCGGGTTTCAATATTACATTTGGTTGGAATTGGGGACTTATAGTAAATCCCCTAAAATAATTTGATATTACATGAACAGCATTAATTTACAACATAAATCCATCATTGATATTCTCCATATTAGGTTTTGGGCTTATTTGGATCTGTTGAAATTCAGGCTTTCTGCGTTGGTTACTTTTTCTGCCGTTTTTGGGTATATTTTAGGTCATTCTTCACAATCATTTTCCTGGGGTGGGTTGATTGGACTTATCGCCGGAGGGTTTTTGATCAGTGGTGCCTCCGGAGCAGCCAACGAAATTAAAGAAAGGGATTTTGATAAATTGATGAAAAGGACCCAATCAAGACCATTGCCGATGAATGTCATTTCCGTAACTGAGGCCTATTGGTTTACCTGTATTACTGCCTTTTTGGGAATATTAATTCTGGGATACTTTACCAATATGATCACCACTTCCTTGGGTATCCTGAGTATGGTGCTATACATATTTGTATATACCCCATTAAAAAGAGTGGGGCCAATAGCTGTTTTGGTGGGAGCAATTCCAGGAGCCATGCCACCATTGTTGGGCTGGACGGCTGCGACGGGTAGTATTTCCTATGAGGCCATGATTATATTTGGAATTCAGTTTATTTGGCAGTTTCCCCATTTTTGGGCCATTGCCTGGGTAAGTGATGAAGATTATAAAAAGGCCGGATTCAAATTATTGCCTTCTGGAGGTAAAAAAGATTTAAATACCGCCATACAGATCATGATTTATACTTTATTCTTGCTCCCATTGGGATTATTGCCCAGTTATTTTGGTTTTACTGGCTTAAACTCCGGTGTCGTGGCTACCGTTTGTGGTGTTTTATTTTTGGCCCAAACCTTCTCTCTTATGAAAGATTGTTCCCGAAAATCAGCTTTAAAAATCATGTTTGGCTCATTTCTGTATTTGCCGATTGTGCAAATAGCTTATATGTTGGATAAAATTTAAATTATAAATGGAAGAGAATTTAGCTTTTGAGGAAGGAGCAGAGCAACCGCTTTCCATGCATCCCAAAAAGTTTGCATTGTGGTTGTTCATCGTCAGTGTAGTCATGGTATTTGCAGGACTTACCAGTGCTTATATAGTGCGCCAGTCAGAAGGAAACTGGCTGGAATTTGATTTGCCCGATGTGTTTTTTTATACTTCCGCCGTTATCGTCCTCAGCAGTATCAGTATTCACTGGGCCTACGTTTCTGCCAGTAAGGATGCCATCAATAACCTGAAACTTGGCTTGATCATCACCACGATACTTGGGCTGGCCTTTCTGGTTGGACAATGGTACAGTTGGGTAGCCCTGGTAGACCGGGATGTGTATTTTGTGGGCAACCCGGCAGGTTCTTTTTTGTATGTTTTTACCGGATTGCATGCATTACATCTTATCAGTGGTGTGATTTTTCTAATTATTGTATTAATTTCGTCATTGGGAAATAAAATTCACTCTCAGAACATGCCTCAGATGGAAATGTGCGTGACCTATTGGCATTTCCTGGGAGGTCTTTGGTTGTACTTGTTTATGTTTATGCTTTTAAATCATTAAAATAATTTAAATATTGATTATGTCTTCAACTGCTATTGAAATCCAATCCAAAAGGGGAATGTGGGGAGGGGGAAATGAACCTCTGAAAGCAAGTTATGGGAAGCTCATGATGTGGTTTTTCCTTCTTTCTGATATTTTCACATTTACGGCATTCCTGATCACTTATGGATCCATAAGGATGAGTTACCCGGCTTATGAGGGTGAATCAGCCGATTTTGTCAGTTCAAATGAGTATTGGCCTATCCCTGAGATGATTTTTGATGCCGTTCCGTTTATACATGGTGTGCATTTCCCTTTGGTATTTGTGGGTTTGATGACATTTATCCTTATTCTCAGCTCCGTTACCATGGTACTGGCCGTGGAAGCCGGACACCGCAACGATAGAAAGGATGTGGTCAAATGGATGCTTTGGACCCTGCTTGGTGGCATTACTTTTTTAAGTTGCCAGGCTTGGGAATGGTCCCACTTTATTCATGGAACCGATGAAGGTACCCTGTTGACCTATGTCAATTCAGCCAGCAACCTGGTCACTGAATCGGTTTTTGGGGCCAATCTTATCGTCAATGAATACGGGCCTGCCCCATTTGCCCAACTCTTTTTCTTTATCACAGGTTTTCACGGATTCCATGTAACAATAGGTGTTTTTCTGTTGTTTCTTGCCTTTTACCAGGCGGCAGTGGGTGTATTTGAAAAAAGAGGGCACTATGAAATGATTGAAAAAATCGGCCTTTACTGGCACTTTGTAGACTTGGTTTGGGTATTTGTATTTACATTCTTCTATTTGATTTAGTAATAAAAAACCGATATTATATTATGGAACATGATAATCATAAAGAATTGGAGGTAATCCCAAGGGATTCTGCCAAGATTAAAAAAATTTGGATGACGGCCCTGATTTTGTTTATGGTAACAGCGGTAGAGTTTGTGTTGGCCTTTACCATGGACCGGGGCTTGCTGTTGTACATTATATTTATTGTTTTGACGATCGTAAAGGCCAAGTACATCATGTTGGAATTCATGCACCTTGGCGATGAAGTGAAACCTTTATTTTATTCGATCATTGTGCCTTTGATTTTCCTCGTATGGCTCATTATTGCCTTGATGAGGGAAGGAGCGGACATATTTATTATTCGGTGGTAAAGGCCTAAAAAATTGTAAATATAGAAGTGGTTGAAGTGGAATCTTCAACCATTTTTTTTGTTAATAATAATATGAAAATGTTTCGGTTGATTCAGATCATGGTTTTGGTCTGTATTTTAATGATTCCCATTTTAATCATTTTATTTTTAAGAGGGTTCACTTCCAATACCTACGAAATTCCGATTTTGTACGAAAATGGTGTGGATGATGCTTACCAGGAATGTGGCTTTGAGGAGAACAGTCAGCATATTATCCCTGACTTTTCGTTTACAGATCACAGGGGCAGCCAGATGGGACGGGAACAGATGAAAGGAAAATTAACCATAGTTGATTTTTTCTTTACCAGTTGCCCCAGCATCTGCCCCATCATGTCATTGGAAATGGAGCGTGTTCAGGATGCATTTATGGAGGAAGATAAGGTGCAAATATTTTCTATCAGTATTGATCCGGAGTATGATACACCTGAAATTTTGAAAGAATATGCTCAAAAACACCAAGCTAAATATGGCAAGTGGTTTTTCCTTAATGGAGACAGGGAAACCACTTATGAGTTGGCAAGATGTGGATTCATATTACCTGCCATCGATGGAAAAGGTAATCCCGATGATTTTATCCATAGTGATAAATTTGTGCTGGTAGATGAATGGGGCAGGATAAGGGGGTATTACAGTGGAACCCAAAGAGAGGGAGTGGATCAATTGATACTGGAAACTAAAATATTATTGCATGGAGACAAATAAGTTGCCTGAAAATTCCAGAGAACATTCCATGTTCAGGTGGATTGTTTTCTTATCCATTTTGGTTCCTATATTGGTAGCTGTATTACTTTTTATGCCCTCAAAATTCGATGTGGGCTCAGATTGGATTTATTTTCTTCCCCACCTCAATGCGGTAATTAATATGGCTGCATCGGTGGCCTTGCTAATGGGGCTGTTTTTTATAAAACAAAAGAAGATCAACTTTCACCGTGCTTCCATGACCACGGCATTTGGCTTGGGGGCCGTGTTTTTGGTGAGTTATGTGATTTATCACGCCACCGCTGAAAGCACCACCTTTGGAGGGCTTGGATTGGAAAGGTGGATTTATTATTTTTTACTGATTACACATATTATTTTGGCTGCCGTTGCCCTGTTTCCAATTTTGTTGGCCTATTATTATGGGTACACGGGAAAATATGACAAACACAGGGCTGTTGTAAAATACGCTTTTCCTATTTGGTTATATGTGACGGTATCCGGTGTAGTGGTATATTGGATGATCAGTCCCTATTATCAACATTAAATTTCCAACATTAAATAATTAAGTGCGATTGAATGCTATTTGGAAGAGGGTACCGTTCAATCCATGTGGCGGCAAATCTTCTTTGAAGTTTTGATGAATAAACTTTATCTTTGAATCCGCTGTTTTATATGCATGATGAAAAAGTCCGTTAAAATAATTTCCTCATTTTTGTTTTTGTTATTTGGGGTTCTGGGAAATGTTATGGCCCAATGCGCCATGTGTAGGGCTACCATTGAGAATAATGTCAGTAATGGCGACACCACTGTAGGTGCGGGCCTTAACATGGGGATATTGTACCTGTTTCTGGCCCCCTATGTATTACTTACTGTTCTCGGTTTCCTCTGGTACAAAAATGCCAGAAGAAAGAAAAAAATTCTGTATTGATAATTGATCGAATAGTAAAGGAAAGCAAAGTTTACAAAAGCTTTGCTTTTTTTCTTAAATAGAAATATGCTTAAGAAAAGAAGGGTAATTCTTGTTTTGTCCATTGTGTTTCTTGGCCTGTTGTTGTCCCTCAATCTCTTATTAGACAAAACCAGGGTTGGTGTTGAAGACCACCGGGTATTATTGCTCGAGCAACTTTCGAGGGTAGATGAAGGTTTCGATGAGGATTATATCAAAATCTTAATGAATAACAGGCCGGACAGGCAGGTGACCTTTCAAAGTCTAAACACAGACACCCAATATCCCTTTTATCTTTTTTCATCCGATGGTAATTTGGTGTATTGGTCAGATATTACCATGGTTCCTGAATTTTTGGATTTTAAAACAACCAGGAAATTCCAGCTTTTTGAAAACAGTAAGGGAATTTATTTTGGAAAAATCAGAAAGATCAACAGAAACAATAAGGCATATTGGGTGCTTCATGTTTTCCCTCTTTATGATAAGGTTGAAATTCAAAATGATTACCTGGATGCAGGGCCCAACCCCTCGGTTTTTGGGAATGCTCAATTTGAATTGGCCAGTGAGCCGGAAACAGGTTACCTGGATATGTACCTGGAGGGAGATTACCTGTTTTCGGTATTGTTTGGGGTAGGATATGATTCACCGGGACATTCTACCAACCGGGCATTATTGGTCTTCTTTTTTTCTTTACTGACTCTTGTCCTGATCATTGGGGGAGATTTTGTTTACACCATTTGGAATAAGGGTAGGCATGTCCTCGCTACCCTGTACACTGCATTTATTTTGGGAAGTATACGCCTTTTGATGTTGGTATTTCATTTTCCCAGAGATTTTTTCCAAGCCCCCCTGTTCGATCCAAATCAATACGCTTCCTCCTTTATCAACCCAAGTTTGGGTGATTTGTTGTTGAATGTTATCTGTTACCTGGCGGTTTTTATCATGTTCATTGTCATACTGAGCAGAAAGCGTTTTTTGATAAAATTCATCAAATTTAGGAAAAAATATCCCTTTTGGTTGCTCCTGCTTGCAGCCTATTCATTGGCTACAATTTTGATGGGACTGTTTTTTTACCTTTTTACCAATATTGTGAAAAATGCGCAATGGACGCTGAATATTGAGTCTATTCCTGATTTTGATTATTTCAAAGCCATCAGCTTGATTGTGGTTTTTTTAGGTGGGGCAGGTTACCTGTTGTTTTCAATTATTGGGCTGAATATGGTTTTGTATAAAAACCCGGACAATAAAACTTTTCCCATTAAAATTTTGATCTTATTTTCGACACCATTGATTGTGTTATTTTCTTTTTGGGATTTGACCTATCTCATTGCATTTCTGTCCCATTTGATCTTATTGGTTTCTATAGTTAGTTTTCAATTGTATTACAACCTGTTTAAATTGGGATTTAACACTTTTTTGACTTTTTTCTTTGCCTGTTTGGTAGGGGCTGTCATTACGGGATCTGCTTCCTACCATCATTTAAGAGATGCCGAGATCCGGTCCAAAGTAAAATTTGCCAATTATCTTTTAGTGGAAAATGACCTGATGACAGAATTTCTGTTAAATGACATCATAGACAAAATCAAAGAGGATATTTTTATCCGAAACCGCATTGCGGATCCCATGCTTTCTAAGGAACCGATTGAAAGGAAAATAAAAAGAATATACCTGAACAATCATTTTGATCAATTCAGTCAAAAGGTGTTAATTTATAATAAATCCGGTCAGGCGGTTTCAAATAGGGAGGAAGCCCTGTCCTTGGATGAATATAAGAAAAAATACATGAACAGTGATTATGCCACCGGCATCTATCATCTTTATTATATTAATTCCAAAGAATCTGGGGAAGGTAACCGCTTTATAGTGTTCAATGAAATTTATAAGGATGATATCTTCCTGGGCACCATTGTGATTGAGTTGAACCAACAAAGAACACAAGCAGGAAGTCTTTTTCCAAAACTTCTTTTGGATAATAAATATGCATATGATGTCAATGAGAATAATTTTGACTATGCCATATACAAAGAAGGGATTTTGGATTACAGTTTTGGCGTTTTCAATTATCGGGGGGCCGCTATGGAGGACATATTGGAAAAAGAGGTGCTTTATACTAAAGGTTTCAATCATGAAGGTTTCCATCATTTTGGGGTAAAGAATGACCAAAGCATTATGGTTATCTCCTCACTACAATACCCCATCAATTATATCCTAGCGGATATTGCCTTTTATTTTGTCAGCTATTTGATCTTTACGCTGATCACGATCAGTGCATTCCTTATGATTTTTGGTATGAACCAACTTAGGTTCAATTATGCCACAAAACTTCAGCTGTACCTTAATTTCGCTTTCTTTTTCCCCATGCTGATTATCAGTATTATTGCGGTAGGATTCTTAAGTCATTCCTATACGGAAGACCTGCACCGTCAATATTACCAAAAAGCAGCGATTATTAGAGATAATTTAAGCCGGGATTTGGGATTTAATTTATTCAGCGGCCTCAATAAAGATGAAATTTACAATGAGGTATTTAATTTATCCCGAGCTACCGGTGCGGATATCAATATTTATCTTCCTTCCGGATTATTGATGGCCACCAACCAGCCAACTATCTTTGACAAAAAGATTCTGACCCCTTATCTGCATCCCCATTCCTATGAAACTATTGTTGAATCTCAGGAAAACAGGTTGTTGCAATTGGAAGAGGTGGGGAGGCTAACTTATAAAACCGCCTACCTTGCCCTAAGAGAAAGGGACAACCAGAAACTTCATGCCATTATTGCCCTTCCGTTTTTTCAATCGGAAGAAGAACTCAACGAGCTGATCGCAGAGGTATTCAGTAATATTCTCATCATTTTCGTGGTGATGTTTATTATCTTTCTGGTGATTTCCTACTTCGTTTCCAAACACCTTACCCATCCATTTAAGCTGTTGACCCAAAAATTGAAGGATACCAATCTGGAAAATAACGAGTACATGAACTGGCCAGCCAGAGATGAGATTGGCCTATTGGTGAATGAATACAATAATATGTTGTTTAAGCTGGAAGCCAGTAAGAAAGTGCTCGCCTCGAATGAAAAAGAGATCGCGTGGAGGGAAATGGCCAAGCAGGTTGCCCATGAAATCAAAAACCCGTTGACACCCATGAAACTGACACTTCAGCACCTTTTAAGGCTGAGGGAAGCAGGAAAACTGGAACATGGTATGGATTTGGAAAAGCCCATTCTGTCCATTATCCACCAAGTGGATACTTTAAGTGATATAGCCACTTCTTTCTCCACCTTTGCCAAAATGCCTCTTCCGAGGAATGAAGAAATAGATTTTAGGATTACGGTCACCGAAACGGTTTCCCTTTTTTGCAACCGGGAAGATGCTGAAATTAGTTTTGAGGACTTTACACCTCCGGATCATCCTATCCTGATCCTGGGAGATGAAAAATTATTTGGAAGGGTGATTTCCAATCTGATCATTAATGGAATACAGGCAGTGGAAAAGGATAATTGGCCCACCATTCAATTAGATTTGTATTTTGATGGGGAAGGTATGGTGATTTTGGAAATAAAAGACAATGGGAAAGGCATAGAGGAAGGATTGAGGGATAAGGTATTTATGCCCAATTTCAGCACTAAATCTGAAGGTTCCGGACTTGGCTTGGCCATAGCCAAACGAGGAGTGGAGACAGCCGGCGGTAAGATATGGTTTCTTACCAAACCAGGATCGGGAACTTCTTTTTTCCTCTCCTTCCCACAGGTTATTTGAGCTTGGGAAGTTAGCGAGTATTTTGTTAACTTAGTGCGCTGTTATTGTTTAAGTTATGAAGTTGGTGTGGTATTTTTTATCATTTTTATTGATTTTTGTTGTTCCCTTTTTCGCCATGGCCCAGGAACCTGCCTGTAAATGGAAAAGCATGGACAATGGAAAAGTTGAAATCTTGTTGGATTCCATGTCAGCCCTAGAATCTACTATAGTCGTAAAAGATGATTTGGGAATTTCTTTACCCTTTTCTTATGATATCAATACAGGGAAAATCAGGGTGGAATTTGAAAATAACATCAAGGATTCGGTTTTAATATGCTATCAAACCCTGCCAATTTCCTTTCATAAGGTTTATAGCAATAGAACATTAATGCAGCATTATGACTCAATGGCCTTCTTCAAGGAAAAAAACGAAGTGGCTGTTGGAAATTTTGACTTTCGGGAGGAAGTTTTCTCATCGGATAAATTGAACCAATCCGGAAGTATGACCCGAGGGATCTCCTTCGGAAATGCCCAAAATGTTTTTGTCAATTCTTCCCTGAATCTTCAAATGGATGGTGAGCTGGCCGATAATCTATTTATCCGCGCAAGCATTACCGACCAAAATGTACCCTTCCAGCCTGAAGGCAATACACAGCAAATTCAGGATTTCGACAATATCCTGATGGAATTGTATAATGATAAAATGAACCTTGCCGGTGGCGATGTGGTCCTGAAGCAGCGGCATTCTGAATTTCTACGCTATTATAAAAATGTCCAGGGGGTACAGTATACCGCAGATTATGCGGTAAAAAATAATTGGAAAGCTTCCACCCAGGCAAGTGCGTCCATTGCCAAAGGCAAATTTGCTTCCATGCCGCTGGAAATTCTCGAAGGTGTATTGGGTCCCTACCGGATTAAAGGACCTGGAAATGAACGGTATGTCATCGTAATGGCCAACTCAGAAAAAGTATTTTTGGATGGAAAGCCCCTGAAAAGAGGGTTTAACAATGATTATATCATAGATTATAACCAGGGAGAAATCACCTTTACCCCCAGTGTGCTGATTACCCAATATTCCAGGGTCCGAATTGATTTTGAATATGCGGAAAGAAATTTTTCACGTTCCATATTAGCAGCTAACCATATTCAGGAAAATGAGAAAATTTCCTTTTATGTCAATTATTACCGGGAAAAGGATGATCGAAACAGGCCGCTGTTCACCGAATTATCAGATCAGGATAAAATGCTCCTGGCATCGGTAGGAGATAACCTAATGGCTGCAGCTACCCCAAGGATTGATAGTACAGGGTTTGACCCCAACCGGATCCTCTATAAGAAGGTAATTGCCGAAGATGGTCAAAATGATTTCACTATTTATTACGAGTATTCTACCCGACCTGAAGAAGCCTTTTTTGCCATTTCTTTCAGTGAAACAGGGCAGGGCATGGGGGATTATAAAAGAAAACAACAGTTGGCCAACGGCATCGTGTATGAATATGCCCCTCCTGTAAATGGTGAAAAACAGGGTAATTATACCATTCTTTCCACGCTTCCCGCTCCCAATAAAAAGCAAATGATTACTGCCGGATCCAGGTTGAAATTGGGCGGTTATGAACAAGCTTACACTGAAGTCGCTTTCTCAGATCATGATCATAACCTGTTCTCTGACATGGATCAACAGGATAATAAAGGGTTTGCTTTCAAAACGGGAATTATTTCTGAAGGAAGGGAAGTAAGGGGATTTACGGATTATCGCCTAAAAGGCACCATGGAATTGGAATACAATTCTGCTCATTTTTCTTTTATCGATCGGTTTCGTTACATAGAATTTGACAGGGACTGGGGACTTGGCCCTGAAACTTTACAGGTAAATGCCAATGAAAAAATGGCCCGGGCAACATTGGAAATGGTAAAGGATAAAAACAATCTTTTTTCTTATGGAGCGGATTTCAGAAATCGGGAGGGTGTGCTTTCAGGAATACAGCAAAGGGCACAATTAAACCAGCAGATAGGGGGCAGGCTGCTCCTTACCAATGACTTTTTTCATTTGCAAAGTCAGGTCAACCAATATCAGTCTCAATGGTTAAGATATTCTGGGGAGGTGAAATACCCTTTTAAAGTACTTGTTCCTGGCTATCGGTTCAGTGTAGACAGAAATGCCGTAAAGAACATCTACTCTGATTCCGTCCTCAGTACTGCTATGAATTTTAGGGAACATCGATTTTTTTTACAATCAAGTGATACCCTAAAGTATTCCTTCTTTGGAGATGTGATCTGGCGAGAGGATCAACTTCCGGTTGAAGGTCAATTAATGCCCGGTGCGGAAGCTTTTACCACCAATTACGGGATCAACGGTATATTTGGCGCTCATCAGGTAAAGGGAACCTTTACCTACAGGAAGCTCTCCCATTTATGGAGAGATCTGCCTGAGGAGACAACCGTGATGGGCAAAATGGATTATCAAAGTGCACTTTTTGACAATAATCTTAGAAATGAAATCACCTATGCTTTGGGCAATGGTAGGGAGCTTAGGAGGGAATTTGTATTCCTTCCGGTACCTACCGGTGATGGGACCCATACCTGGAGGGATGATAATGGGGACGGTGTGCAGCAATTAAATGAATTTTATCTGGCCGTCAATCCCGAGGAGAAAAATTACATCAAAGTTTTTGTGCCAACTGATGAATATATACAGGCTTATACGACCTTATTTAACTATCGCCTACACGCCAAATTCCCGGATGAATGGAAAAAAACCTCCGGGATGAAAAAGTGGTTGTCGAAGTTCAGCAACAGCACCAACTGGAATGTGGAAAAAAAATTAGCGTCTAAAGATTTTTTTAACAGGATAAGCCCCTTTACGGCCAACCTGCCCAGTGAGGAGTTGATTTCGATCCGACAATCTTTCCGATCCTCCCTATTCTTCAACAGGTCTTCTCCAAAATACGGGTTTGATTTTTCTCATTTAAGCAGTCAACATAAGCAATTGCTGACGGGTGGATTTGAAGACCTTTTGCAGGAAGACTGGCGTTTGAATACCAGGTTTAATTTTAGCCCCCAATGGAATCTTTTGCTGTTGCTGAATCAGGCCATCCGAAAATCAGCTTCAGATTTTCTTGATAACAGAAATTACAGGGTGCAACAACATGCCATTGGTCCTGAACTTAACATGCAGCCAAATCCAACCTTCCGGACGACCCTACAGTATAAAATTACCCAAAAACAAAATATGGATAATTTGGAGTTCGATGAAAAAGCCATGATTCAGGAAGCAAGCTTGAATATAAGATATGCCAAAGCCATAAAAACTACTTTAAATTCCGAGTTCCGATACACTTATATCGATTATAACGGAAACGTAAATTCGCCCACAGGATATGAAATGCTTCAGGCCTTAACCCCTGGGGATAATTTTATCTGGACCATTAATTGGCTGCAGAAAATTGGGGAGGGATTACAAATGAATATGGTTTACGAAGGAAGAAATTCTGAAGGTTTGGATAGAATGGTGCATACGGGCAGAATGCAGGTTTCTGCGCTCTTTTGATTAGGCAAGCACAAGTAAATGATGTAACTTTGTACCACTTATTTGGTTGTTACACTAATAATTAAAAATAAAACTAAATGAAGAAAAGCATATTGGTGACAGGGGGAACCAAAGGCATTGGCAGGGCCATCATTTATCGGTTTGCAGCCGAAGGATTCGATATTTTTACCTGCAGCAGAAATGAAAAGGAACTATTGGCTTTGAAGAGTAGTGTGGAATCTGATTTTCCCGCTGTCCAGTTACAGGGAATGAAAGCAGACCTTTCCAGTAAAAAGGAAACCAAAGCATTTGCTGATTTTGTTAAAAAGAAGGCGATGCCTGAGGTCCTGGTAAACAATACAGGAATATTTCTACCAGGTAGCATTCATTCAGAGCCTGAAGAAAATTTTGAATTGACCATGCAAACCAATCTCTTCAGTGCTTATTATCTTACCAGAGCATTTACAGATGATTTTATGCGTCGAAAGAGCGGACATATATTTTCCATAGGCAGTATTGCGGGCCTTACGGCCTATGCAAATGGAGGCAGTTATGCCATTTCAAAATGGGCCATGTTGGGGTTTACCAAATGTCTGAGGCAGGAATTGTTACCCCATGGTATTAAAGTTACCTCCGTATTGCCAGGGGCCACCTTTACTGCCAGTTGGGAAGGGGCAGGAATACCTGAGGAAAGGTTCATGACCTCAGAGGATGTGGCTGAAACGGTCTGGTCAGCTTATAACCTTTCACCCCGTTCTGTAGTTGAAGAAATAGTAATCCGCCCACAATTAGGGGATATTTGATATGGAATTAAAAACACTGACAGAAAACTACAGGTATTGCAATAGTCTGACGAACTATTCAAGAAGAAAAACCATAGCGGTAAAGGTGGGAGATAGGATCATTGGAGGGGATCACCCCATTTTGGTACAATCCATGACCACTGTGGATACCATGGACACAGAAGGCTCCATTGCCCAATCCATTAGGATGATAGAGAGTGGTTGTGAGCTGGTGAGAATCACCGCACCCAGTATCAAAGAAGCGGAGAACCTTAGACTTATCAAGGAGGGTTTGGTGAAGCGTGGCTATACTACTCCACTTGTGGCGGATATACATTTTACCCCCAATGCAGCAGAGGTAGCCGCCAGGATAGTGGAAAAAGTGAGGGTAAATCCAGGGAATTATGCCGATAAAAAAAAGTTTGAAGTACTGGAATATACCGATGAAACCTATCAGGCAGAATTGGATCGTATCAGGGACCGTTTTTTACCCCTGGTAAATATTTGTAAAGAAGAGGGTACGGCCATGCGCATAGGAACAAACCATGGCTCCCTTTCTGACCGGATCATGAGCCGATATGGAGACACGCCCTTGGGAATGGTGGAATCTGCCCTGGAATTCCTGCGCATTTGCGAGGATGAAAATTACCATGATATTGTCATTTCTATGAAATCATCCAATACCCAGGTGATGGTGCAGGCTTACAGATTACTGGTCCAAAAATTGGATGAAGGTGGATTTAAACCTTATCCTTTACACCTTGGGGTGACCGAAGCAGGTGATGGGGAAGATGGAAGGGTCAAATCCGCTGTTGGGATTGGAGCCTTATTGGAAGACGGACTGGGTGATACCGTAAGGGTGTCCCTTACCGAGGATCCGGAATTTGAGTCACCAGTGGTCCAGAATCTGATCAATAGGTATGAAACACGCCCTGAAAAATCCGGGATTACACCCATACAACATTATCCCATTAACCCATTTGTCTATACGAGGCGTAAGACCCTGGAGGTAGCCAACTTTGGAGGTGGAAATGTTCCAAGAGTACTGGCAGACTTGTCCGGTCTTCGGAATATTGTCGAAAAGGATTTAAAGCAGGTAGGTCATTTTTACCTTCCTGTATTGGATAAGTGGAAAATGAATGATCAGGGATGTGATTATGTGTTTACGGGGGACCAGCCCATTCCGTTTATGCTTCCCAATGGGTTGAAAGAAATTCAGAATGATAAAGTTTGGTTGGCTCAGGAGGATAAAAAAAACAAGTTTCCTGCCTTTTCACTGGCTTCTTACAGGCATTCAGAATTATTTCACCCTGATCTTAACTTTTTGTTTCTAGGGGATGCTGAAGTAGAGATGGCCCTTCCTTTACTTGACAATGACCACAAAACGGTGATCATTTTGAATACCCCATTGGAGCACAAAATGCAGGCTTTAAGAAGGGCATTTGTGGCACTTTTGGAAGCCGGTATCCAACTTCCGGTGGTGGTCAATGTAACTTATCCGGTTCAGGAAAATGAAAAAACGGTGCTTTATGCCGCTACAGATGTGGGGGGCTTGCTTATTGATGGGCTCGGAGATGGTATCCTTTTGGGAATGGCGTTGCCGTCACATGCTTCAAAGACCGAAATTTTGGATCAGGTGAAGTTTTTGAATTCGGTCAGTTTTGGAGTATTGCAGGCCGCAAGGACAAGAATGTCCAAAACCGAATATATTTCATGTCCTTCTTGTGGAAGGACCCTGTTTGACCTTCAGGAAACCACGGCGATGATCCGGAAGCGGACAGACCACCTCAAGGGGGTAAAAATCGGGATTATGGGCTGCATTGTCAATGGCCCCGGGGAAATGGCCGATGCGGATTATGGTTATGTGGGTTCAGGAAAAGGGAAAATTACCCTGTACAAAGGCAAAGAAGTAATGAAGAAATCGGTTCCTTCAGAAAATGCTGTTGACGCATTGATTGAAATTATCCGGCAGGACGGGCACTGGATTGAACCTGATGCAGTAGATTAAATTTAAGATGGTCCTTTAGAAATTATACATTATGTCCAAGAGAGTCAAAGAGTTTTTCCAATTAGGAGATGTAGGGTCGTATTTCGTTAGGGTTTTTAAAAAACCGGATCCGGATAAACCTGCCAATTTCAACCTGAGAATGATGCATGGGATCAATAAGATTTCCATTTTGGTCTTTCTTGGAGCCTTAGTCCTATGGATTATCAGAAGATTATCTTAAGTTAAGTCTTATAAATAATTATGCCTTTGGTTTTTCCTTAGCCATATTCCCGTTTCTGGTAAAATAGAAATGGTAGGTGAAATTATTTAATGAAAATTATATAAATGAGTTGAATGGTATGACCATTGATTTTTTCAGAAATTATTGTCTATCTAAACCCGGCACTTCAGAAGAGACCCCTTTTGATGAAAATACCCTTTGCTTTAGGGTGGGGAAAAAAATATATGCCATTATCGACATCAATTTATTTGAAAGTGTCAACCTGAAATGTGACCCCGAAAGAGCCATTCAATTAAGGGAATCTTATCAAGGTATCATGCCGGGTTACCACATGAATAAAAAGCATTGGAATACCGTTTCTTTTAATGGAAGTGTTCCGGATCCTGTTATTCTGGAGCTGGTAGACCATTCGTACCAACTGGTTTTTGAAACCCTTCCCAAGCCAACCGGAGACGAGCTGAAATCATGAGTTTTTTAAGATTGGAAGGGCTGGAAAAGCAGTTCCCGAATGGAATCCAGGCCCTGGAAAATTTTTCATTGGAAGTTAGCAGGGGCGATAAGGTTTCTGTTATCGGAGAGAGTGGAAGCGGGAAGAGCACCCTATTGAGAATTATTGCCGGATTGGAAGTACCCGACTCTGGAAAGGTATTTTTGATGGATCAACCTATCCTTCACCCTGATGAAAAGCTGGTACCGGGATATGATGAGATTCAATTGGTAAGACAGGACAATGGTCTGTACCCGCACTCCACCATTGCTGAAAATATTGGGAGGCCTCTTCTTCAATATGATAAAGCCTATGGAAAGGAAAGATTGGAAGTCTTACTGGATCTCTTTGGGCTGGAGGAAAAAAAAGACCTATACCCGAAGCAACTATCAGGGGGGCAACAGCAAAAAGTAGGCATAGCAAGGGCTTTGAGCAATGAGCCGGAAGTGTTGTTACTGGACGAACCTTTCAGCTCCCTGGATACGCTTCAGAAACAGCGATTGATGGACGAGCTCAATTTAATTTTTCAAAAGCTGAAGGTGACACTCATTATGGTAACCCACGACATACAGGATGCTTTGTTGATGACCGATGAGGTCTGTGTGCTTAGAAGGGGAAAACTAATAAGGAAAGGTAGGCCTGAAGCCCTTTACCGAAGCCCCCAAAACGCCTATACAGCTCGGTTTTTTGGCCCCTTGAATCCAATACCCGGGAAAGCAGGTCAATTTATCCGGTCCTCTTCAGTAATTCTGGATGGGCAAAAGGGAAAGCTTACAGGAGAAGTCCTTTATAAAAGGTTCCTTCCCCTCTATGATTGGATTACCATCAAAAGTCCGGATTTGGATCAATATTGGCAAGTAGCTTCCCTCAGGAGAGATATTCACCCGGGCCAGTCTATTTTCCTGGATTGGCCGGATTCGGAGTTACTAACTTTGAAAACTGAGGATTAATTGTTAAAAAGGTAAGGTTAATCCGTGTCTTTTTCCTCCAAATCTTTTTCGGTTGGTTTCCTGACTTCATGTACCTCCCCTTCAAAATGTAGGTTCATTCCAGTAAGGGGATGATTAAAATCCAGCATGATTTCTTCTCCAAGGTCTTTGATGACTTTTGCCTGCATCGGATATCCATCTTCGTCGATCAGCGGTAAAAAATTCCCTTCCTGCAACATTTCCTCCTCAAATCCATTTTCTTTGTTGAACTGGGATTTGGGTACGGCTACGATCAACTCATCATCCGGTCTGCCATATGCCTGTTCCACCTCTAAAACAAACTGGAATTTGTCCCCCTTTATCATATTGGCAAGGTTTTGTTCAAATTTCTCCGGTAAGCCGCTGTTGCCATATAGAAAAAAGAAAGGATCCTCTTCATCTCGGACTTCTACACTGAAAGGGGTAGCATCCGGTTCATCATTGGTTACTTTCAATTCGTAGGTCAGTCCTACAAATGTGTTCTCACTTATTTTCATAAACTTTTTATCAGGTCGCAAAGGTAAGATAATTTGGGATGTCCCACAACCGTAGTCACTTGGCCGTGATTGATTGATTTTTGTAAATATATTTTTTCCATCGTGAAAAAAAATTATATTCATCCGATGCCACATTCTGACCAAAAATATCGATGCTTTATTAAACAACGATCAAAAATTAATAGATGCGCTCTATTTTAAATATTCAGGAAAAATAACCCCTGGAAATAATTTTACACCAATAGGGTGTGGAGCCAGGTCATGACAGATGTTCGATTAACAGCAAATAGTTGTTTGCCTTTCAGGCTCAGGTCCTTCGGTTTATCCCCCCTTGGGTTGCGTTTAAAACGCCACACCAATTTTTTTTAAGTTGTTATTTAAAACCACCGGTAACTATTCTTTTGAAAGGCCTAAACCAAAACTTAGTTTCCTTTTGGATAAAAACTCAAAAATAAAATTTGGGTTTATGCACCCATTAGTTCTACCAAACCCCGGTTGTAATTAACAAAGTCGGTCGGCTTTTTACCTGTAAAGTGACAAAAGTCCCTTATAAAGTGGGCCTGGTCATAAAAGCCACCCTTGTACACCAGGTCCTGCCAATTCTCAAATTCTTTTATAGTCAAATAAGAAATGTAATTAAATCTTTTAATTCTGGAATACATTTTAGGACTCACCCCAACCCTATCCGTAAACCGTCTCCTGAAATGCCGGGGGCTGAGGCAATAATTTTTTGATAGATCTCGGATGGATAATATGCCTTTACTATTTAGAATTTTGCTTAACGCATCATCCACTAAATCGGGTTGGTTACTGGAACCTTCAATATAATTGCTAAAAAACCTATTCAATATTCCAACACGTGTTTCATTGGTATGACTCTCCAAAATCTGTTCTTCCAAAAGTCGGAAATTTTCTCCCAATACCAATTTTAAATCTATCCGTTGGTCAGTAAATTCCAGGGTTGGAATTTTCAATAACCGTTCCATGGCACCCGGCCAAAACACTACACCAATAATTCCCACATTTCCATTAAGGCCAATTTTATATTTTTTTGTAAATTGACCTGCTACAAAACTTTGGGTTGTCGTTTGCCAAATTCCAGTTGATCCCCATATTGAATAGGGATTCCCATAATTAATGACCATACCGGTATACCCATTTGGTGCGGAATGAACTTCAAAAAATGGGTTGGCTGAAGATCCGCAGTGTTCCCAAATAAAATAAGATTTTATATATTCCTGTAAAGGAATGGACGGTTTAATGATTTGGTAAAACATAACCTGACTGTTTAAAGACCTTATTACCAAAAATTACATTTACAATTTTTTTTCAATATTTATTTACCAATGTGCTCCTATTTACCCTATATCCTAACAGGCTAATTGTTAGCCCTTCTACCGCAATAAATTTAACCAAAACTTTATTTCAAGCCTACTTTCTAAGGCTATAATATATAAGCCAGGTGGTGTAGGAGAATTTGCTTTTCAAATGGTCAAATATATACCCCAAATCCCTAAAAATTAACAGGATCCCTTTTTAAATGTACACCACCTTAAAAAAATGTGATCTACTCAATTGTTGTTGGACTCCACCATATTGCTTATTTGCTGCATCAATGCAACGGAATCTGCTTGGATCCAATGATTGATGATTTTATAATCTTTCAGCTCATAGATGATAATACCATCAACAACTACTTTCTTCCCGGTTGGAGACTGGCCAAAAAGCTCCCCTTTATGTTCCCCTTCAGCCTGAAACCGCACCGTAACTTTGTTACCTTCAGCAATAATATCCTTGGCAATAAATTGGTAATTCGGTAATCCGGTTTCAAATATGACAATATGGCTTTTTAAATGCTCGTCCGAAACATATTTGTCAATGGTTGCTTCGGATTTCTCCTTGCAGATAGCGGAGATGTACTCCTGGATAAATTTGCGGCTTTGATCAGTAGTCATGGTAAAATTTGTTAAGTGAATGAATTGATTCTTAGTAAAGTTAAGACAATGAGAAGAAATAAAATTGTAAAAAAGGGACATTCCTCCATGAAAAATAATCTATTAAGCGATTGATCCAAGAAGCTGACTTTCTGTTGGGATTTTTTTAACAGCATTCCTGTAGATTCGGTGATATTTAAATCTATCTCGAAAGACATTCCCTTCATTCCAACTGCTTCACCACTAAATTATCCCACCAAAGGGCAGTCCTGTAAGTTCGAAACCCGATGATACCTCTTTCGTAAAGCAAGGGAGGCTCCAACTTCTGGTTGATAATTAAATTACCATTGGCCCAATATTGAATATTATTGTCCATTTTTACCACTTTGATCCGGTAGGTGGTGGCGGTTCTGCACTCGAAACCATTCCACTCATGCAAAAGGGTAAAACCAGGATTGTGCCTGAACCGAAACCTTGCCGGGGATTCGCTGCCATTGGCCAGGTGGGTGAAGATATAACCGTTCAACTCATGGTACCTCGCGTAATGCCCGTCCTTGCGCTCTCCTTTTGTTTCCCTGAGATTTTCACCCGCCGGATCAGCATATAAAAAGAAGAAATTAAGGTTATTGGCCAACTCTTCTGAGGCAACCACATGGGCATCAAATTCCACCTGTAGGTTACCGGAGAATTTTCTGTCCAGCCAAACTGTGGAGACCCGGGGTTCCCGGCTGTCTGCATCCACCAACAGCCGCCTATTCTCAATATGTGCAGGAACCCCTTCACTCCACCAGGCGGATGGCAAAGCACCATCCTCGTAGTTAAGGTTTCCTGCAACAGTATCTTTTCCTTCGACCTTTTAGGTTCCTGTATCAAAAAAGCTGAATAGGCCACTTCTTTTTTCCAGCCATCATGGGTGCGGTCATCGGAGTAAAATGGTGCTGTGCCGATATTCAACCAGGCATAATCCTGATCTTCGCCATTGGTGATAATTTCCGGGTCAATTACAAAATCCAAATCTTCCGACAATTCCTGTCCTTTCCTACTTGTACAGGAGAAGATCAATGCAGTCAGCATGGAAAGGATGGCGATGCGCGTATTCATGTAGCGAAATGGGTCCTATTTTAATTAAAATCTTTTTCAGACATCTTTATACTTAAAAAGCTCCCAAACCGGAATAAGGTGTCGTTATCCATATTTCTCCTTGACTGGCTTCAAATACCCGGGGATAAGCCAATCGCTTTACTTTCCTCCATGATCCTTGCGATTACAACCACAGAAAACATCAGCGATAATTCTTCCCATGTTTTGCCTTCATCCTTACTGATCAGGCTTTTGTTGTCTTCTATGGTTCTACTAAATATAACTGATAAATCAGCAGATTGTCAAGTTCTTTCATATTACTTCATCCGGCCGGAGACACGGGAGGTATCGTTTGTGCTTACGATAGTTTAACCCCTTCGGCCAGGGGGACAAAAAAAACGGTCGGTGTGTGGTATGTGCGACACAGACCAGGGGAATTTAAATGGTCTGTGAGACCCAGACCTTGGGATATAAAATCGTTCCTAGAGATTTGATCAATTAAAGAATTTTAGCGATTTTAGATAAAATTTGTGTAAGGAGGGAAATGATAAAGAATAAATATATAAAATGTGTATTAAAGCCTGCCTAGGCACTCCATTTTGGCTGATTGCCGCTGTATTATTCCTGATCTATAGCATTCTTTTTTATATGGGTAATAGATATGCGGGAATTTTTGGCTTTGTGGCGATGATAATTTCCCAAATATTGATTTTTTATTTCTGGCAAGATGCCAAATTCGGCACAATTCCCAATCTGATCATATTAATCACAATTATTTTCTCTTATGCAAACGTCAAGTTTGAGGCTTTAGTTGAAGAAGAAAAAACTAACATCCTGTTAAAGTCCAATATGGAAAACCTGGGGACTTTATCTGCAGCTGATGTCAAAGGTTTGCCTGATGCTGTAAAGAAATGGTTGGTAAATAGTGGTGCCATAGGTAAAAAGATGATGATCAATGGAAAAATAGTCCAAAAAGCTTTGATGAAAACCAAGCCTGAACAGGAAGACTGGAAAATAGCGACTGCCATTCAATACTGTGTCATTGACGAACCAGCTCTTATTTGGACCGTTGATTTAAAAATGAATCCTTTTCTTCGGTTGAAAGGCAGGGATAAGTTTCAGGATGGCAAAGGTGAAATGCTGATTAAAATGAATTCCCTAGTGAATGTCGTACATGAGACCGGTGAAAAAATTGATGAAGGAACCATTCAAAGGTATTTGGGAGAAATGGTATGGTTTCCTTCCTTGGCCGTAAGCCCTTATGTAAGTTGGGAAGAATTGGATGGGTTAAGTGCTAGAGCTACAATGACCTTTAAAAACACTACAGGCGCTGGTACATTTTATTTTAAAGAAAATGGCGACTTCATTAAATTCGTTGCATTAAGGTTCATGGAAAATAAACCAGGCGCTGAAAAAAAAGAATGGGTATTGACGGTAGATGAATACGGGGTTTTCGATGGCATTAAAGTTCCATCAAAAATGAAAGCAACCTGGAATCTGGAAAACGGGGACTGGACTTGGCTGGACTTGGAAATTCTGAAAATTCAATATAATATTAACCCCAAATACTGATTAAAAGGGCGGCTGGTCAATATAGCTGCTTTCCGATAAGGCTTCTTTCTCAAAAGGCATTTTTATTGATTGCCTTATCAAAAATTAAGCAAACAGGGAGAATTATCCCCAAAGTAATCTCAATCTTTTAGTTTTTTGTAAACGAACCAACATCCCTCTATGCATACTGGATTCCAGGTACCTGGTAACCCTTATGTATCGGATTCAAATGGATTATTTTCAAATTCACAACTTACCATAATCAATAAGAATAGGCAGCGGAAGTATTTCATGGGATAGGGGATAATGTTTATCTCTATCCTATACGTAAAGACCCTGAAAAGTGCGACAAAATCAGGTAGATGGGATTGATGAATGCTTGTCCAGGCACCATATGACAGTAGGGAGGCAGGATACGTTGTCTTTTAACCTGACCATTTATTTTGAGAAAAGCGGCCATAAAGGCATAAATCCCAAATAATTATTAATAGGTAAGGATTTTTGCTGCAATCTTACAACCCAAAAAATAAAACCTTTATCTATGAAACCTTTTAGACTCCTATTGCCCCTATTTGTCTTAATGGGGACAGTACTGCAAGCACAGGAAAGCCGGGTATTTGATGCCCTGAGCATGGAAAGTAAAATTTTGGGGATGGATAGAAAATTTGCCATCTACCTGCCACCTGGTTATGAATATTCACAAAGGTCCTACCCGGTGCTATACCTTTTACATGGGGCCGGTGATGACCAAACCGGATGGGTCCAGTTTGGTGAGGTGCAATCCATTGCGGACAAAGCTTTTGAAGAAGGCACCGCCACCCAGATGATCATCGTCATGCCGGATGCCAATACCGGCAAAAGGGGTTATTTTAATGATGTCAACAATGACTGGCGCTATGAAGATTTCTTTTTTGAGGAGCTGATGCCCTATGTGAAATCCCAGTACCGGATCAAAAAGGAAAAGCGCTACCGGGCTATAGCCGGGCTTTCCATGGGAGGGGGGGGACCTACTTTTATGCCATGCACCGACCCGATCTGTTTTCCTCTGCCTGTCCTCTCAGTGCCGCATTGAGAAATACTGATTTTGGGGAATTTAAAAAAAGGTTGGAAGATGACCAGGTGGAAATTAAAGAGGAAACCACCCTGGAGGCTTATTATGACAGGCACCAGGCCCTAAGGCAGATTGAACTGAACAAAGCCGACGACATCCGATCTGTCAAATGGTTTTTTGACTGCGGAGATGACGATTTTCTTTATGAGGGCAACAGCCTGGTGCATATTGCACTTAAGAAAAAAGAGATTCCGCATGAATTCCGCATCCGTGATGGTGCGCATAACTGGACCTACTGGAGGGAGTCCCTTCCAAAGGTTTTGGGATTTGTTTCGGAGACCTTTCACCAAAAATGAATAACAGGTCCAAAATTGAGTTAGACCAGCTTCTTCAAATTATCCATCAGGATGGATAATTTGGCCTGAGCATCATTCATTTTCCTTTTTTCCTTTTCCACCACTTCCTTAGGGGCATGGTTGACAAATCTTTCGTTGCCCAATTTTTTGGTTACGGAGGCTAAGAATCCCTGTGTATATTCGATTTCTTTTTCCAGGTTTTCTTTTTCCAGATCCAAGTCGATTTTTTCTTCCAAGGGAATAAAAAATTCATCCGATTTTACGACAAAATTGACAGAATTCTGGACTTCTCCTTTAAAGTTCAGCGCATCGATATTGGCCAGTTTTCTCAACATTCCTTCACAACTGCGGTAAAGGTTTTGGTTGTTTGTATTAATGGTAAGTTGAAAGGATTCTTTTGGGGAGATCCCCTTTGTTGCCCGGATGTTCCTAATATGCGATACCACTTCAAATACCTGTTGGGTTTCCATGATGATTTTTTCATCGTAGGGTTTTAATTGAGGCCAGGCAGCCAACATGATGGCGTCTCCATCCTTTCTTTCTCCCAATTGTTGCCAAAGTTCTTCAGATATAAATGGCATAAAAGGATGCAATAATTTCAGCAGGTTTTCAAAAAAGTCGACTGTTTTATTTTTGGTACCCTGATCAATGGGTTGTTGGAAGGCTGGTTTGATCATCTCCAGGTACCAGGAGCAGAAATCATCCCAGATGAGCTTATATATCGCCATCAGGGCATCAGAAATCCTGAATTTTTTAAAATGGTCTTCTATTTCTTCCAAAGCCTGCTGAAACCTGTTTTCAAACCAGTTGATGGCTGCCTCATTGTCCTTTTCATGGGAGGCTTGGGTTTCCCACCCATCAATCAACCGGAAAGCATTCCATATTTTATTGCAGAAATTTCTTCCCTGTTCCACCAGTTTTTCATCAAAAGGCAGATCATTCCCGGCCGGGCTGCTGAACAGCATGCCTGTCCTCACGCCGTCCGCCCCATATATTTCGATCAGCTTAAGGGGATCGGGAGAATTGCCCAGAGATTTGGACATTTTTCTACCCAATTTATCCCTTACGATACCGGTAAGATAAACGTTCTTAAAAGGTTTTTCACCGGTGTATTCATAGCCGGCAATGATCATCCTGGCTACCCAGAAAAAAAGAATTTCCGGAGCGGTGACCAAATCATTGGTAGGGTAAAAATATTGCAGGTCCCTGTTCTTTTTCCCAGTTTGAAAATAACCGGGATCAAAAACCGATATAGGCCATAGCCAGGATGAAAACCAGGTATCCAAAACATCCTCGTCCTGTTGGAGGTCATCCAATGAAAAGGATGTTTTGAACTTTTCATTGGCAACTGCCAAAGCGTCTTCTTTATTTTTGGCTACCACATATTCTCCATTAGGTAAATAATAGGCGGGGATCCGGTGGCCCCACCAAAGTTGCCTGGAAATGCACCAATCTCTTACATTTTCCATCCAGCTTCGGTACATATTTTTAAACTTGGGCGGGAAAAGCTGAATGGTATCGTCCATCACAGCTTTAAGTGCAGGTTGGGCAAGGTCCTCCATTTTTAAAAACCACTGTAGAGAAAGCCTGGGTTCAATTACCGCATCTGTTCTTTCAGAATGGCCCACATTGGAACCATAATCTTCCTCCCGGTCCAATTGGCCCGCACCTTTAAGTAATTTTACAATTTTCTTTCGGGCGATAAACCGGTCTTCTCCAATCAGAATTTGGGCCTTGTCATTTAGGGTTCCATCATCGTTGAGAATATCAATTACCTCCAGACGGTGCCGCATTCCTATTTCGTAATCATTGATATCATGAGCAGGGGTGATCTTCAAACAACCTGTGCCAAATTCCATGTCAACATAATCATCTTCTATGATGGGGATGGGCTTGTTGATGAGTGGGATCCTGGCTTTTTTACCTTTTAAATGGGTATACCTTTCATCATCAGGGTGGATACAGATGGCAACATCAGCCATGATGGTTTCCGGCCGGGTGGTGGCAATGGTCAAAAATTCTTCCGTGCCTTCTATTTGGTATTTGATATGGTAAAGCTTGGACCTCACTTCTTTGAAAATCACCTCGTCATCTGACAAGGCTGTTTTACCTTTGGGATCCCAATTGACCATCCTTATGGCCCGGTAGATTTTACCTTTTTGGTGCAGGTCAACAAATACACTGATGACGGCATCGCTAAGATCCTTGTCCATGGTAAACCTGGTTCTTTCCCAATCACAGGATGCACCCAGCTTTTTCAATTGTTCCAAAATGATCCCGCCATATTTCTCTTTCCATTGCCAGGCATGTTCCAGGAATTTTTCTCTTCCCAAAGACTCCTTGTCTATGCCTTTTTCTTTAAGCATGGCCACTACTTTGGCTTCTGTTGCGATGGAGGCATGGTCCGTTCCGGGAACCCAACAGGCATTTTTTCCTTCCATCCTGGCTTTTCTGATCAGCACGTCCTGAATGGTATTGTTCAACATATGGCCCATATGGAGCACACCTGTCACATTGGGCGGAGGAATCACGATGGAAAAAGGTTCTTTTTCAGGATCAGGCTCAGCATGAAACATTTTGTGGTCCATCCAATATTGGTACCATTTGGATTCAGATTGACTGGGATTATATTTAGTAGGTAATGACATGCGCTGTTTTTATTTTGGCCGCAAAATTAATACAAATAAAACTTAAGGCCTGAATTTTGCTAAAAAATGAAGCCTATATTCATGCTAATATTTAATGGGGGATTTTTAATTTCCTGATTCATAAAATCGTAAAGGAAACCCCATTTACCTTACTTGAAAAAAAATTTTACCAGGACAGGGAAATGATCTGAAGGGTATTTTTTACCATAATTGTCAGTGAGGGTACCATGGTGGGTAATATTAAAATGGTCGTTGACAAAAACGTAATCGATCCTTCTTTCCGGCAACAAATCCCATATAAAGCCATTGAAAGTACCCTTGGTTCCGTGAGAAGGAGTAAGGCTTTCATCCTTGCTGTCCTTCATCATTTCATCCTTTATAATTTCCTTATAGGCGGGATTATTCTCTTCCACGTTAAAGTCCCCTGTAAGAATGCAGGGGAGCTGCTCCTCATTGAGTTCCTGGATTTTTTTCAGGAGTAATTTGCTGCTTTCCTTTCTGGCCTCTTGTCCGACATGATCATAATGCACATTAAAAACATAAAACTCCTGTCCTTCCTTGGTTTTGAATTTGCCCCAGGAACAAACCCTGTTCAATGCCGCATCCCATCCTTTGGATGGTAATTTGGAAGTAGGGGATAGCCAAAAAGTGCTTTTTTCAAGTAGCTCAAATTTTTCCGGGTTATAAAATACAGCAGAAAACTCTCCTGCTTCTTGGCCATCATCCCTACCAGACCCGATGTAGGGAAAATTTAAGTCCTTCCTGATATCTTCCAATTGGTTATAAAGCCCTTCCTGTGTGCCAATAATGTCCATTTCATGAAATCTGATCAGATTGATTAAATGGGGCGCCCTATCCTTCCATAAATTCCCTTCATCGTCCGGGTTATCAAAACGTATATTGTAAGTGGCAATATTGTAGGAATCCTGCGCAAATAAAGGGCTGCAACAACAGGTCAATATAAAAATTACGATATTGAAAACAAAAGGGGCGAATTTCATTATTGATATTTTTGTAAAACAGTACAAAGTTAACCTTTTTGGGTTAAAATATTACTGAATTTTTAACTCAAATGGCAATATCGCCATAATTCCTTCCATTTTTTTCAGTTTGTCTATTTGTTGGTATAACTCAAAGGAGTAACCCATCGTGATTTTTTGGAAGGTCGCCTGTACATCTTTGGTCAATTCACTCATGAGTTTATCAAAAAAGCTTTTTTGTTCCGGATACATCACAATTCTATAATCGTCCTGCACCCCTGCTTTCTTGGCTGCAATTTCTATGGCATCCTCGTAACTGCCCAATACATCCACCAGACCATTTTCCTTGGCTTTGATACCAGACCATACCCTGCCGCCGGCAATCTCAATGACTTCCTCTCTACTCATTCCCCTGCCTTCTGCAACCCTTGAAATAAAGGTATGGTACCCTTCTTCCACTTTTTTCTGCATGATATCTTTTTCTATTTCAGGGATCGCTTTAGTGGGATTTAAAAAATCAGAAAATTTTCCGGTAGTGACCACGTCTGTTGTTAATCCCAATTTATTGTTGAGTAGGCCTTGGGCATTGAACCAAATTCCAAAGATTCCTATCGATCCCGTAATGGTATTGGGCTGAGCGACAATGGTATCTGCCGGAGCGGCAATATAATAGCCCCCGGAAGCCGCTAAATTTGACATGGAAGCGATCAATGGCTTTTCCTTTTGGGCTTCTGCCAATTCCCTCCAGATGACCTCTGAAGCAAGAATGGAACCTCCCGGAGAATTGATTCTTATTACAATGGCCTTTACATCCTTGTCTTTCCGTGCTTTGCGGATTTCTTTTAGGAAAATATCAGAGCTGACCTGGCCTTCCATTTGACCTCCCACGATCTGCCCATCTGCCACCACTACGGCGATCCTGTTCCTTGAAAGTCTGTTTTTATCCTTGACGGTTTTATTGATTCTCGTGATGTTGATGCTGTTGATATCATCATCCTCTTCCAAACCCAGTTTTTCTTTAAGCCTTGCCTTTACCTGATCATCATACCAAAGGCCTTCTACAAAACCCATGTCCACGGCATCCTGATTGGTTCTGATCAGCATATTGTCATTGATTTCTTTCACTTTTTCCAGGGGAATGGACCTGCTTTCGGCTACAGCTTGGATCAAAATGGCATTCATATCCCCCAGGAAAACCGCCGTTTGCAGCCTGTTTTCCTCGCTCATTTTGTCCAGAATAAATGGTTCTATGGCGCTTTTGAATTCTCCGACCCTAAAAATCACAGGTTCAACTTCTATCTTTTCCAACAAACCTTTAAGAAACAGGGTCTCAGAAGCAAAACCGTTGAACTCAATTTCACCCAATGGGTTAAGGTAAATTTCATCCGCTACAGAACAGAGGTAATACCCTGTTTCCGTAAAATATTCAGAATAGGAGATGATGAATTTACCGCTTTCTTTAAAATCAAGAAGTGCAGACCTTATTTCGGTCAAATGAGATTGTCCTGCGCCGATAAGTCCACTTTCCAAATAAATGCCCTTAATATCTTCATTCTCTTTGGCTGCATGGATGGCCTTAAGAATCTGGTTCAGTCCAACTGAAGCAACCCCGCCAAATGGTGAAATAGCGGAAAAATCCAAATCTTCTTCCGTGGCTCTTTCAACAATTTTAAGATTGTTCAATTTAAGATGAAATACCGTATTTTCTTCTACTTTCGTTTGATCATCGGTTGCACTGATCGCCACTAATCCGGCAATAATAAAAAATGCCATGACCCAGAAGATCAATAAACCAACGATAACTGCCAGAACATTGCTCAAAAATTTCATAATTTTACTTTGTTTTATTAAGTTATAAAAATAACGCTTTTTTCACAAACCTGATTCGTTTGATTTAATATTATTTATGCACAGAGTTGTATTGGGGATAGGGGGTAACCTGGGCAACAGGGAAGCCCTGCTTAAAAGGGCCGAGAGGATGTTGTCAAAGGAAATGTCATTAATGGCCAAATCCGGCATTTATGAATCTGAAGCCTGGGGAGGTAATTCTACAGGATGGTACCTCAATCGGGTTTTAATCATGGAATCAAATTTGGAGCCGTTCCAGACTTTGGATTTTATCCAGTCCATTGAAAACAGGTTGGGTAGGAGAAGAGGGGAGAAATGGGGTAACAGAACAATGGATATTGATATTCTCTATTTTGATGACCAAATCATTCACACGGATAGATTAAAAGTTCCTCATCCCCAATTGGAACACAGAAATTTTGTCCTTGCCCCTTTGGCCGAATTATTACCTGATTATCTTCACCCTGAAGTGGGCCGGTCTCATAAAGAGCTGTTAAACTTATCACATGATCCATTAAAAGTCAGGCTTCTGCCTGACCTTTAAGGATAAAAAGCCTACATTCCTGATACTTCAGCTTCCTTGTGGATTTTTTTTACCAGGCCCTGAAGGACTTTTCCGGGACCACATTCAATAAATTTTTTTGCTCCGTCTGCTACCATGTTTTGTACGGATTGGGTCCATTTTACCGGAGCTGTCAGTTGGGCAATCAGATTTTCTTTAATCTGTTGAACCTCGGTAACGCCATGGGTACTTACATTTTGGTAAATCGGACAAATCGGATCACGGAAAACAGTTTCCTTGATGGCCTTTTCCAATTTAATTTTGGCCGGTTCCATTAAGGGGGAGTGGAAGGCGCCGCCTACGGGCAAAGGCAAAGCTCTTTTGGCCCCTGCTTCCTTCATCCTTTCACAGGCAATCTGTATGCCTTCCAAGCTGCCGGAAATCACCAATTGGCCCGGGCAATTATAATTGGCAGGAACAACAATGGCTTCCTTTATGGAGGCACAGATTTTTTCGACCTCCTCATCTGCCAATCCAATGATGGCGGCCATTGTGGATGGATTGATTTCGCAGGCTTCCTGCATGGCAAGGGCCCTCTGATGAACCAGTTTAAGGGCATCTTCAAATTCCAGCACCTGATTGGCCACCAATGCGGAAAATTCACCTAAGGAATGGCCGGCTACCATGTTGGGGTGAAAATCGTGGGTAGTGGCAGCCGTAATCACAGAATGAAGAAAAATGGCAGGCTGGGTCACATTCGTCTGCTTCAATTCCTCCTCTGTACCGTTAAACATGATGTCTGTAATGCGGAATCCCAATATATCGTTGGCCCTTTCAAACAGTTTTTTCGCCACAGGCCTGGATTCATATAAGTCCCTGCCCATTCCTGGAAACTGGGCTCCCTGACCTGGAAATATGTATGCAATCATTTATATAATTTTAAATTGTTGGAAAACTCTAATTAAGAACCAACAAAATTTAAGGTTTAAAATTAATTGAAGGCCTATTTATTTAAAGATTACCCCCTTAAGCAAAATCAATTTTCAAAAAATTTTACTTCACCAGTTTCCACGTCATAAATTGCTCCAACGACAATGGCTTTCCTTTCTTTTTCAAAATCGGCAATGATTTGACTTTTTGCACGGATATCGTCCATCGCCTGAAATACATTCAATTCGGCCACTTTTTCCACAAATTCAGGGTTGGAGGTATTTTCTTTACCCATAGAATCGGTGGCCTTATCCAATGCAGGCTTAATTTTGTGAAGGAGTGCTGTAATGTTGCCATCTTTCACTTTTTGACAGGCACTGGTAACCGCCCCGCATTTGGTATGTCCAAGGACCAACACCAACTTGGATCCTGCATATTTGATGGCATATTCCATGCTGCCAAGGATGTCTTCATTAACAATATTACCGGCAACCCGGGCACTGAAAATATCTCCGAGCCCCTGATCAAAAATCAGTTCTGCAGAAGTCCGGGAATCGATACAACTCAATATCACAGCAAAAGGCCATTGGCCATCTCTGGTTTCGTTGACCATCTGTAATAGATTTTTGTTGGTGCTGAGGTTATTGATAAATCTTTTATTCCCTTCCTTTAAGAACTCCAAGGCATCTTTGGGAGAAAGACTGCCCTGGGTAGTTTTATTATGTGCTTTCATAAAATAAAATAGTTTTTATAAAGTTGATAAATACACTTGAATAAAATTATAATTAAACAAAAATTCCAAAATACCAAAATTAATGAAATCCAAACCTTATTTCCAGTTGGCATCCACCCTTGGCTATTTGATCAACTGAATGGTTCCTTTGAGATTTTTCTCCCGAAGACTTTCATCCAAAACATTGAAAATAACGATAGCGGAATAAAAGTAAGTGCCGGAAGGCAACTCATTTCCAAGGGTGTCTCTGCCATCCCAGTGGATATAAATATTATTCTCATTGGCCATGGTGCTGTTATATTCATGGACCAGGTTGCCCCATCGGCTATAAATTTTGATTTCTACACCTTCCACAAACCTTGGACATTTGACAAATGGATTGTCAAAAGCCTGGAAGGTATCGTTTACCTCGTCTCCATTAGGGGTAAACACATTTGGAAGTTCATAATTCGGACAATTATCTATGCATACAATATTGCTGGGTTCGCTTTCATTTCCTGATCTATCTATTGCCGTGATATAATAGCATCCTTTAAATTCCAGCAAGCCCTCTATTCTGGTACTGTTTTCAATTACCGGTAAGGTACTTACCAAATTGAAGGTACCCTGCTCACCGGTACTTGAGAAATAAAGCTGATAACCATTCAATTCGGCATCACATTCTCCTGAAAAATCAGGTACCCAACTTAAATCATGGTAAAATTCGCTGAAATTACAAGGTTTATCTTCCACAAAAGCTTCGCATTCCGGCCCTTCATAGGAGAGGACAGGGGGACATGGAAGGCTGTCATCATCAGGTCTCGCGCAGACTACCTGAGACTTATTGGCCAACGGATAATCCAAAAGGTCCAAATTATAATTGCCATTGGTAACCACATAATAGCAATATTCCTTTTCTGTATCGAGGGGTACACCGTTATGGCTTCCATCATCAAAATACAGCAATCCCTCTTCACCTACGTTCACTTCTGCAATCATGGTAAAATTTTCTGTATCATTGGCCTCAGGATCGGTTCTGTTTCGGTAAACTAAATGGGGGAATTCAAAGACCGTGTTATTCCAGGGCACATTAAAATTCCATTGCAATTCGATGGCCTCATTGATAATCGTAGGCTCCAGCCTCACCGAAGAGGCAATGCTGGAAGTGTCAATCTTAATTCCTTCAGCAATCAAAACTACCATATAATTAAATACCAGGTTTTCGGTGTTAATGCCGGTGTCTGTAAAGGTAGTATCTGAGGTGGTGATCAGGGAAGTTTGATTGGATATCCCCATAAAACCTTCGTTTCGGATCAATTCATATTCATAAGGCCCTGGATAAAGTTCGGTATCGATGTCGTAGGGGGGGGTCCATTTTACAAAAATTTCTCCGCTTTCAACATCCGTGTTTTCGATACTTACATTGGTGATGAGTGGAACGTCCACATCCACAGTAATGCAGATTTCCTCGGAGACATAGCTTTCCCCACTTCTGGGACTTGGAAATGCCGCCACCAGGCGGTAGCAATAGGTGTTGCCCGGACTTAAGCCCAGGTCATTATTTTCATCCAGAAAACTGGTTGCGTCCATGTCAGTAGTTCCGACCAACTCATATCCGGGTCTGATTCCGGTTTCACAGGAATCAGGCTCGTAGGGTTCACTGTTTATTCTGCGCCACACCTGCATGCTTTCAGCAGAGGCAGCACAGGAGTAGGGATCCCACTCCAATAATGCAGCCCTTCCCTCCTGTTGTTCAATTTCGAACGGCACTGGGGGCGGGCCCACGATGGTAATGTTCCAAGTCTTAATGTCCACTAAGGCCGGACCCGAGGAAGGTTGGTCCCGTATCCTTACCCGCACCTGGTAGGTTCTGGACCTTACGTGATTGCATATGGTTTGCCATTCAAAGTTGACCAGGCCGGGAGAGGGTTGAAAAGTTGATTCAGGGATGTAGGTGGCCGGTGAAGAAGTGATTTCAATGGGATCTCCAAACACCTCGATCATGATGGGATCTCCATCCGGGTCCATTCCCTGGATCAACTCTGAAATCTTGGTGCCCGCTTCCACGCAGAGATCCTCTGGAAGGATCAATTCAGGTCTTCTGTTGTCGGTATTTTCGATAATGATCTGCATGTCCCTGAGTACATATCCAATCCTTACCCACTCACCTGCTACCAAACGCCATTCTTCTATTCGGAATGCCACATTGTATTGACCGGCAATTCCTGGTGCATCCCATATAAGATCTCCGGTAACCGGATCCAGTTCCAACACGGGCGGAGTGGTCCCATCCTGCCGGGTGAAACTGAACTCCCCGGAAGCGGGACTTCTATAATTGTTTACTTCCCGCTGGAACGCCTGTTTGGGGGTATCCAATACATAAGCCAAACTGTCCCCATCGGGATCATATGCGCCGGGATTATGGATATAGGTTTGGTTAACCGCCCCATTGTCCACTGGAGCAATGGTAAGTACAGGGGAATTATTGACTCCTAAAAAAGGATCTATCCGGATCATGGTTTCAATATAAAAAGGGGTATCCACCGATTGATCCATATTTAAAGTATTGGCATTCCGGTTGAATTCCATAAACCGGATGGTATAGTTGCCAGGACCCTGGTAGGTATGGGTAATCACAAATATATTTTTTTCAATATTATCTCCCAGACTTTCGGTAAGTGTAAAATCACTTTCTGTATTCAATACCTCTGACCTTCCATCTCCAAAATCAATCTCACCAGGCCCGAAAACCACTGTAGATCGGGTGTCGGTATAGCCGACTACGGTAATTTTGTAAGTAAGGGTCTGGGTAGAAACTCTTTCTGCAATAATTTCTCCCGCCCTGATATGGGTGGCAAATGACTGGTGAATAAATGTCAACAACAAGGTGCTAATACCTAAAAATAAGTATATGTATTTCATGTTTACAATATATTTCAGCGGGAGGATCAATTTCAGTTTGCTTGGATGAACGATTTATTGGACGGAAAGATAACTAAACAATCCAAATGATATTCATCCAAACGATTTTGTATTTTCAATGGTTACCCTAAATTAAATGTTTATGAATGAATTTTTTAATTTCGTTAAAATTTTATTGTATGGAAATATTTGTTTACCTAATTGCCTTCAGCATTAATTAACGGGAAACAGAGATTAATATTTGAATACAAGCGATTTACCCTTTTTTCTCTAGGGATAGATTTTTTTCGCATTTTTTCAGGCCATCATTATCTTTTCCGGCATCCCATATTTTTTTCTGTATTGGAGGGTAAGGGGCAGGTTGAATTTATATTTTATAATAATAAAAACAAAAAATTTGAACACTTGGTTAATACTAAAATCATTTTAAAAGGAATTTATTTAGAACCTTTTAAAATAAGGTGATTGAAGGTGGATTGATTGTTTGCTATGGAATCCAAATGTAAATTTGGACCAAATAAATTTGATCATTTTGTAATAACATAAAACCATATGAGTTGGGTATCAAAAACCTTAAACAGTACATTAGGCAAAAAATTATTAATGGCCCTGACCGGATTATTTCTGATTTTGTTTCTTGTTGTTCACTTGGCCGGCAACTTACAGCTTTTAATTCCGGATGAAGGAAAAGCCTTTAACATCTATGCAGAAACCATGGCCACCAACCCACTTATTCGGGTAGTTTCCATCCTGAATTTTTCATTTATTCTATTGCATGTCATTTATTCTATTATCCTGACGCGTCACAATAAAAAATCAAGGCCTATCAATTACGCTGTGACCAAACCATCGGAAAACAGTACCTGGAGTTCCCGAAATATGGGCATATTGGGCACACTGATATTTATATTTCTTCTGGTCCATTTAAGAAGTTTTTGGTATGAGCTGAAATTTGGGGAGGTACCTTTTGCCACTTATGATGGGGTCACTTATAAAGATGGGTATACCATTGTCGCAGAAGCATATCAAAGTATTCTTTATGTAATATTTTACGTCGTGAGCATGGGCTTTTTGGCTTTTCACCTTTCTCATGGGTTTGCAAGTGCTTTTCAGACCCTGGGGATCAACCACACAAAATACACCCCATTCATTCAGAAATTGGGGTTAGGGTTTGCCATCATTGTCCCGGCCTTATTTGCTTTGATACCTATAATGATGTATGTACAAAGTTTATAATGCCAACAACCACTCAAAAAATAGGGAAATTAAATTCGAATATCGATGATACTTGATTCAAAAACACCCATTGGTCCCTTGGAGGAAAAGTGGACCAAGCATAAGTTTAATGTAAAACTAGTCAACCCCGCCAATAAAAGAAAATATGAAATTATAGTAGTAGGCACTGGTTTGGCCGGTGCTTCTGCTGCAGCTTCCCTGGCGGAATTGGGATACAATGTGAAGGCTTTTTGTTTTCAGGATAGTCCCAGAAGGGCCCATTCCATAGCGGCCCAGGGAGGTATAAATGCCGCCAAGAATTATCAGAATGACGGAGATTCGGTTTTCAGATTGTTTTATGACACTATTAAGGGAGGGGATTACCGTTCCCGTGAAGCCAATGTATTCCGGCTTGCTCAAGTATCTGTAAATATTATTGACCAGTGCGTGGCTCAGGGTGTGCCGTTTGCAAGGGAATATGGAGGCTTATTGGCCAACCGTTCTTTCGGGGGGGCTCAGGTTTCCCGGACTTTCTATGCCAGGGGCCAAACCGGGCAACAATTGTTATTGGGGGCTTATTCAGCGCTGAGCAGGCAAGTAGCCAATGGTAAAGTAAAACTTTACCCAAGAACGGAAATGATGGATGTGGTGGTAGTTGATGAGAAAGCGCGCGGCATTGTTACCAGGAACCTGATTACCGGTGCCATCGAATCCCATAGTGCACATGCCGTTTTATTATGTTCCGGTGGGTATGGCAATGTATTTTTCCTCTCCACCAATGCAATGGGTTCCAATGTAACTGCCGCATGGAGGGCACATAAAAAAGGTGCTTTTTTCAGCAATCCCTGTTACACTCAAATCCATCCTACCTGCATTCCCGTTTCCGGTGACCACCAGTCCAAACTGACCCTGATGTCAGAATCCCTCAGAAATGATGGAAGGGTGTGGGTGCCTAAAACGGTAGAGATCGCAGAGAAGCTCCGGAAAAAAGAAATTTCACCGAAGGACATTTCAGAAGAGGATAGGGATTATTACCTGGAAACCAAATACCCATCCTTTGGAAACCTGGTTCCGCGGGATGTGGCCTCCCGAAATGCAAAATATGTATGTGATGAAGGTAAAGGCGTAAATGAAACGGGAGAGGCAGTATTCCTTGATTTTAGAGATGCCATTCGGAGAGATGGAGAAGATGCCGTACGGGGTAAATATGGAAACCTGTTTGATATGTACCAGCAGATCACTGGGGAGAATCCCTACCAGACGCCCATGATGATTTACCCGGCAGTCCACTATACCATGGGGGGACTTTGGGTGGATTATAATCTGATGACCAATGTGCCGGGTTTGTATGCCTTAGGTGAAGCCAATTTTTCAGACCATGGAGCCAACAGGTTGGGTGCTTCAGCATTGATGCAGGGATTAGCAGACGGGTATTTTGTCATCCCCTACACCGTTGGAGATTATCTGGCAGGTATTTCATATGAAAAGATTCCGGCAGATCATCCTGAGTTTAAAAAATCAGAAGATGAAATTAAAAACCGGATCAAAAAATTATTGGGAATTAATGGGGAAAAAACCGTCGATTATTTCCATAAAAAACTCGGTAAAATCATGTGGAATCATTGTGGCATGGCCAGGAATGCCGCCGGTTTAAGCAAAGCCAAAGCCATGATTAAAGAGCTAAGGGAAGAATTCTGGAACAATGTGAAAGTGCTTGGGACCGGAGAAGAGCTCAACCTATCCTTAGAAAAAGCCCACAGGGTAGCTGACTTTTTGGAGCTGGGGGAGTTAATGGTAGATGATGCTTTGCACAGAAATGAATCCTGTGGAGGTCATTTCAGGGATGAATATCAAACCAAAGAGGGAGAAGCCCTTAGGGATGATGAAAACTTTGCCTATGTGGCCGCCTGGGAATATCAAGGGGATGGAGAGGAAGAACAGCTTCACAAAGAAGAATTGATTTTTGAAAATGTGAAGTTGACCCAAAGAAGCTACAAATAATTTATAGACTTATGAAAATTCATAAAAATATGAATCTTACCTTAAAAATTTGGAGACAAAAAAATCCTGCTGATAAAGGAGGGTTTAAACCTTATAAATTGGATGGCATATCACCGGATATGTCCTTTCTTGAAATGCTGGATGTGCTGAATGAGGATTTGTCGGTGAAAGGAGAAGATCCTGTTCATTTTGATCATGATTGCAGGGAGGGAATTTGTGGCACCTGTTCTCTTTTTATCAACGGACAACCCCATGGCCCTAGCCAAACCACCACCTGTCAACTTCACATGAGGACTTTCAAGGATGGGGATACCATTACCATAGAACCCTGGCGAGCCAAGGCCTTTCCTATTGTCAAAGACCTGGTAGTAGACAGAGGAGCTTTTGACCGGATTATTCAATCTGGAGGTTATGTTTCCGTCAATACAGGAGGTGTTCCAGACGCCAACGAAATACCAATTCCAAAAATTATTGCCGATGAAGCTTTTGATTCGGCCACCTGTATCGGTTGTGGGGCATGTGTTGCGGCCTGTAAAAATGCATCTGCCATGTTGTTTGTTTCTGCTAAAATTTCTCAATTGGCACTTTTGCCACAGGGAAAAGTGGAAAAAAGAGAAAGAGCCGAAAAAATGGTGGCCCAAATGGATGCAGAAGGATTTGGAGCTTGCACCAATACCGGAGCTTGTTCAGCAGAGTGTCCTAAAGAAATTAAACAGAGCAATATAGCCAGAATGAACAGGGAATATTTCGCTGCTTCGGTTAGTACTGACAAAATATAATTGACCAATTGATGAATTGTAATTAAAAGACTGGGAGACCAGTCTTTTTTGTTTTCCCATAAAACCAACCTAAATTTAAACTTTGGCTGCATTTGCGGTTTCACATGTCCGTGCTTTTTGATTGGGCGTCCGGATGATCCTTTTATTTAAACCTGATAATATGTCTATTATTGATTTATCCATTTTTATTGTTTACATGATCGTGATGTTGGGAGTGGGTTTTTATTTTATGAGAAAAAACACCGGTCAGGATGATTATTATGTCGGGGGTAGAAATATTGGAAGTTGGCATATTGGATTATCGGTAGTTGCGACCGATGTAGGAGGGGGTTTTTCGGTTGGACTGGGGGGATTGGGGTTTTTAATGGGTTTATCAGGTAGTTGGATGCTTTTTACAGGGCTTTTAGGCGCCTGGCTCGCAGCGGTATTTTTGATTCCAAAAGTAAAGTCCAATCCTGAATTTGAAAAATTTTATACCCTACCCCAAATTTTTCAGTACCTTTTTAATAGAAAGGTGGGGGTTGTAGCTGCGGTCATTTCCTTTATGGGTTATTTGGGGTTTACATCTTCCCAGCTTTTGGCAGGAGCCAAGTTGGCCTCCGGGACCTTCAGAGGCCTGGACTTGGACCTTGCCTTATTGGTAATGGGGATTATTGCTGTGGTATATACCGTTTTGGGTGGATTAAAAGCGGTGATTTATACGGATACGATTCAGTGGATTGTGCTGATGGCAGGTTTTATATTTATAGGTCTTCCTGTATCTTATTATTATGTTGGAGGTTGGTCGGCCATAAGTGGCGCTCTTCCCGATGAATATTTTTCTCTGGCCAATTTAAGCTGGCAGGATTTGGCGAATTGGGGCATTACGATTTTACCCATTTGGTTTGTGGGAATGACCTTGTATCAGCGTATATTTGCAAGTACCGATGTAAAATCCGCAAAAAAAGCATGGTTCATAGCCGGGTTATTTGAATGGCCTATTATGGCCTTTATGGGCGTTTCCTTAGGCCTATTGGCCAAGGTGGCCTTTGAGCTGGATATGATTGCTGTAAGTCAGGAAAATTTGGATCCGGAGATGGGATTACCGATTTTATTGAGCACGGTTCTTCCCCCCGGCATCATGGGATTGATGATGTCTGCTTATTTTTCGGCGGTACTTTCTACGGCAGATTCCTGTCTCATGGCCGCTTCCGGTAACTTGACCACAGATATTTTTGGGAGGTACCTGAAAAAAAAGGACGATATCATGGTAATGCGGTTAAGTCAATTGTTTACCTTGGTCATAGGTGCAGTGGCCCTTACGGTTGCACTGCAAATGACCAATGTTTTGGAATTGATGTTATATTCCTATGCTTTTATGGTTTCAGGCTTGTTGGTTCCGATCGTTGCGGGCCTGTTTTGGCATATGCGATCTCCCAGGGCAGCGTTGGCTTCTATGATCTTGGGAGGTGGGACAACTGCCCTACTTTCGGTTTTGGCACTCAACCTGCCATTTGGGCTTGATCCGAACTTTTTTGGCCTATTATTGTCTTTAGCAGTATTTTTGCTTATTCATAAATTGGAAAAATAGCCTATCAATCTATAAAATCAATCAATACATGTCTACATCTACAATAGAAACGCTGTCAGCCAAAAATAATCCCACTTACTCACAAAAACTTGAAATAGCTGATTTCCTGTTTGAACATCTGGACCAATATGGTGATCCACATGAAGACATCATGAGATGTCTTGATTATGCTTTGGACCAGTCAGTAGAAAAAGGAGGTTTCACTGTAACCGCTAAAGAAAACGGAAAAATTGTAGGGGCTGTGGTGGTGAATAAAACCGGCATGTCCGGTTATATTCCGGACAATATTTTGGTGTACATTGCGGTGGATGCTTCTCAGCGAGGAAAAGGTCTGGGAAAAAAACTGATGACTGCAGCCATAAATATGGCTAATGGGGACATTGCCCTTCACGTGGAACCCGATAATCCGGCAAAAAAGCTTTATGAAAAACTGGGGTTCACCAATAAGTATTTGGAAATGAGACTAAAAAGATAATATGGCATTTTTAAACCTTTACAGAGATAAATTAAAAAATAACTTCGAATTTCTAAGGGAAAAATTCAATGAGAATCATGTTTCATGGGGCGTAGTATCTAAAATACTCTGCGGCAACAGGAAATATATCAAAGAACTCATAGACATGGGCGCTGATGAAATCCATGACTCAAGGATCAGTAACCTTGCCAAAGTAAAGGAAATCAATCCCAATGTTCAGACGGTATACATCAAGCCCCCTTCCAAAAGGAACCTTGCAGACATGGTGAAGTATGCGGATGTCAGCCTAAACAGTGAACTTAACACCATTAAGTGGATCAGTGATGAAGCTTTCAAACAAAATAAAAACCATAAAATCATCATTATGGTTGAGACGGGTGATTTGAGAGAAGGGGTCATGGGAGATCATTTGATCGATTTTTATTCCAAAATATTTGAATTGCCCAATCTTGAAGTGATCGGTTTGGGTACCAACCTCAATTGCCTGAATGGGGTAATGCCTTCTGCCGATAAATTGATACAATTGTCCTTGTATAAGCAGATCATTGAGTTGAAATTCAATAAAAAAATACCATGGGTATCAGCAGGTACCTCCGTTACCATCCCATTAATGCTTCACAAGCAGCTCCCCAAAGGGGTTAACCATTTCCGTGTCGGTGAAACCCTTTATTTTGGAATTGATTTATTCGAAGAGAAAACCATTGAAGGCATGCATGGTGATGTTTTCGAACTATTTACCGAGATTATTGAAATGCAGGAAAAACCCCTGCTACCTACCGGAAATCTGGCTTCCAATCCCCAGGGAACCGTCGCGGATATAGATGAATCCCTTTATGGAAAATCATCCTTCCGGGCGATTCTGGATTTGGGATTGCTGGACGTAGATCCCAAATACCTTATCGCAGAAGATGGGCAATTTGAAATTCTGGGAGCCAGTTCAGACATGTTGATCATTAATTTAATGGAAAATCCCAAAAAATATAAGGTTGGGGATCTGGTCAAATTCCGGTTGAAATATATGGGAGCTTTGGCCATTCTAAACTCCAGTTACATTGAGAAAAGGGTAGTTTAATGAGGATCTTCTGTTTCACTATGAATGTTTGATCGGTCACAGAGATGAACATTGATTTTTTGGCATAAATTTAGAGATGGTATTGAATAATTAAACCAAATTATTAAATACCATGAAAAAAATTGGATTTATTTTAACTTTCGTATCCCTCTTATCCATCGGAGCCCATGCCCAGGAGAGAACCCCTGCCAGCGAACAAAAAGCAAGTTTTGGAGTAAGAGGAGGTGCCAGCTTCTTCAATTGGAGCGGTGAGGATATCAGCAGCAACGACTATGGCAATAGGGTAGGTTTTCATGCTGGTATTTATGGGAATATGTTTGTCGCCAATGGTTTTGCCATAGAACCAGGATTGTATTATTCGGTAAAGGGAACCCAAAACGATGATTTTGTTAATTCAAGAGCCGTATTGAATTACGTGGATGTTCCCATTCTGTTGCGTTTTTATGCCACGGATGGCTTGAATTTCTTTGCAGGTCCACAAGGGTCCATCCTATTGAGCTCAAAATTTGAAGCCGATGCCTTGGGTAATACCTTTGACTGGGAAACCGATGCCATAAATGACATTGATGCCGGACTGGTGTTTGGAGTGGGGTATAATCTTCCCATTGGGCTGAATTTGCAGGCCAGCTACGATTTAGGTTTGACACCTGTTTTCAAAGATTCTGAAGCGGATGTCTTCAACCGTGGGTTTAAGCTTTCCCTTGGTGTAAGTTTCTAATCCATTCTTCAAAGAAATGTAGATCAAAAAATAAGCGCTTCATTTTGAATGGGGTGCTTATTTTGATTTTGATGGTAAAAATACAAATTGATGATTCATGAATTTTTGATAGCTTCGATTTGGGCGTTTTTGTATTGGGGGGTGCCACCGCTGAAAGTAGCTACCAACGCTCCCAAAGCACAGGCGAAGTCCAATATTTTTTCCGGTGATTCATTTTCCAAATATTTGCTGATGAACCCGGCCAGGAATGCATCCCCTGACCCAACGGTGTCTTTAACCTTGACAGGATAGCCGGGGTGACTGGTGATGTCCCCTTCCTGGTAAATCGCAGCCCCTTTGCTGCCTAAAGTAATACAGATCAAATTGAATTCGAACAATTCACTGAGTTTTTCCAATGCCCTCTCCATGTTATTGGGTAAATCATAAAAATCCGCCAATAGGGTGAGCTCATCTTCATTGATTTTCAGGATATCTGCTTTGGTCATAAGGGTGTCCAACAAATCCGCTTTATAAAAAGGTGCCCTGAGGTTAATGTCCAAAACTTTTAATACATTGTTTTTCAGCAATTGATAAAGGGTGTTTTTACTGATTTCATTTCGTGCAGCGAGACTTCCAAAAATAAAGACCTCCGCATTTTTGACAGCTTTATCCATCTCTTCAGACCATTTGATATGGTCCCAAGCTGCGGGATACACGATTTCATATTTGATGTCCTCCTTGTTGGTATCATTTACAATCACCGTACCGGTGGGAAGTTCCCCGTCAATCTGAATCAACTCTTTCGAAAGATGGAAATGGCGAATGAAGTGAAGCAATTTTTTACCTAATTTATCTTTCCCCACTCTTGAGATCATCTTTACATCATATCCCAGGTGCTGAAGGTGTAAGGCCACGTTCATCGGCGCTCCACCCGGCACCTTTTCTTTTGGGAAGATATCCCAAAGCATTTCCCCGTAACATACAATTTTCTTACCCATTACCTTTGATGAATTCTTTTTGGATTTCTTCCAGGGATCTTCCTTTGGTTTCCGGCATTTTGAACATTACCCATAAAAGTTGGAAAACCATCATGAGCGCAAAAAAACCAAAAATCATTACCGGACCAAATTTATTGGCGAAAAACGGGAAAACGTTCGCTACCAAGGCAGCCAGGATCCAGTGGGTAAAGCAACCGATAGATTGCCCATAGGCGCGGAGTTCATTGGGAAATATCTCTGAGATGAATACCCAAATCACTGCCCCCTGACCTATGGCATGGGACCCAATGAACATGAATACAAAAATCGGCAAAAGACTCACGCTGATCTGACCTCCGGAAAATGAATAAGACATTAATACCAAGGAAATAATATAACCTACCGAGCCTATATACATTAATTTCTTTCTGCCAATCCTATCAATGAGGAAAAGACCTAGCATGGTTGCTACCATATTTACGGCCCCAATCCCTACCGTAGAAAGCAGGGCGCCTTCCGCACTGATTCCTGCCATTTCAAAAACCCGGGGGGCAAAATAAATAATCGCGTTGATGCCCGATAGTTGATTGAAAAGAGCAATCATTACCGCAAGCAAGGTAATTTTTATGTATTTATTGCTGAACAAGGCCATAAAGCCCACTTTTTCTCGGTTTAACTTTTTTTCTTCCAAAGCCAGCCTGATGGCTTCATCTACACCATTCGGATCGGTCATTCTTAAAATTCGCTCTGCTTCTACAAAATCGTCCTTTTTTGCAATGAGCCATCTTGGACTTTGGGGCACTTTGAAGACCAAAATCGTATAAATCAAAGCGGGGATGGCTTCCACACCAAGCATCCATCTCCAACTTTCTTTAGCGATATTGATATCAATGAAATAGTTGGAAAAATAAGCTACCAAAATACCAAAAACAAGATTGAATTGGAAAAGTGCCACCAATTGCCCCCGGTTTTTTGCAGGAGATATTTCGCTGATGTACATGGGTGCCACTACTGAGGATGCCCCCACACCCAAACCACCTATAAACCTGAAGATCATAAATGAATAGATTTCCGGAGCAATAGCGGAGCCCAATGCCGAAATAAAATACAAAATTCCAATCCAGATTAAGGCCTTTTTTCTCCCAAATTTATCGGCCGGAATTCCTCCAAACAAAGCGCCAATCACCGTACCGTATAATGCGATGGCAACTGCCATTCCATGGCTCCAATCACTAAGGTTCCAAACTTGCTGAATATGTCTTTCAGCACCAGAAATTACGGCCGTATCAAAGCCAAAAAGAAATCCTCCCAAAGCAGCTACAAGGGAAAGAAACAATACATAACTGTTTATTTTCATAAAATTTAAAGTTTGATCCTTAAACTAGAACCTTTAAATCTAAACAGTTATGGTCTTTTAAAAAAGCTAAATATAAATTATATTGATTGGGTCAGACACCTATATTCCAAGTAAAATGCGCACTTAATGGATTTTAGCCATTTATTTACTAGGTCAATAAAAGGTAACCGTTTCGGAATCAATTACTATCACCAATGAATATCCGGTAATAAAATTGAAATTGCATCAACATGTCCTGCTTGATTCTTTTTTGCTGTTGATCATTTCCTTCCAATTGAGAAAAGGGGCTGACCACAAGGGTGGCTTCCAATCCAATATCCGCATCCGACTTAAGGTCTTTGTAGATACCCAACCTAATGGGTACATAAATACCAGAATCCGAAGCAGGGTAGGTTTCCGTTCTTCTGGCGGGATCATTTAAGATCAACTTTTCATCTGTCCTTTGGGAGTAAAAATACCCCAAACCCAATCCTCCATAAACCTTTATCAGGGAGGGAAGGAAACCACTCTGATTGGGATTAATGTGATAAATCGGCATGACATCTGCAAAGAAAATATTACCCTTAAATGCATGAGGCAAATCGGATATGGCAATGGCATCGATTTGCTCTGTATTATAAAAGTCACCGCTATTTATCATTTGCCAACCTAATGTGGCCTTCACATCAAAGAAAGTTTCAATTTTTTTGCTGTAATCCAGGGACAATACCGGTAGCACCTTAAATTTAAATTTGCTGTGTACGCCTGTATTGTCACCATACATTTTGGCAGGACCAATACCGATTCCCAAACGATTTGTTCTGTCATCCTGGCCCATAACAAGATAATTCTGAACCGAAAAAAGCATTAGAAAAATTATGATAAACCTCATATTGTAATTAATTAATTCAAACCGCAAGTTAGTAAAAAACTACTGAATGATTAAAGATAAATATTATAAGCTGCAGGTCAAAAGTAAAAAATATACTTTTAAATCCTAATTAATGTATTTTATATTTATCTACGTCCACTCAATATGTACTATTTCATTTAATGATTAAAACTGCCTACCCTGTAAAAATATTGTTTCAGCTCAAATTTAAAGTATTTTTATCAATCTTTTCAATTTTTGTTTTTCGAACAAAAGTAGGTTCTTTTTTTGTTCCCAAATGTATGGATACTAAAAAGGTTAAGGATCATAAAATTTCAGAAGGGGAGAACATTTTCGCCAAGGAAGAATTTTCACGTTATGATCGGCAGATCAGATTGCCCCAATTTGGTATAATATCCCAAACAAAGCTTAAAAATGCCAAGGTTTTGTTGGTTGGAACCGGAGGCCTTGGAAGCCCATTGCTGTTGTATCTTGCTGCAGCGGGAATCGGGACACTGGGTTTGATTGATTTTGATAGGGTAGATGAAAGTAATTTGCACAGGCAGGTGATATTCGGACAAAACCAGATCGGACAGGCCAAAGTAGAGGCCGCAAAAAACAGAATTAAGGAGATCAATCCCTATATCAATGTTGTGGTTTTTAATGAAAAATTAACTTCTTCAAATGCCCTGGAAATCGTCCGGAATTATGACGTGGTAGCAGATGGAACCGATAATTTTCCCACCCGTTACCTGGTCAATGATGCCTGCGTACTTTGTGAAAAACCCAATGTCTATGGCTCTGTGTTTAAATTTGAGGGACAGGTTTCGGTTTTTAATTTTAAAAACAGGGAGGGAGAGTTGGGCCCAAACTACCGGGATTTGTATGAGACACCACCCCCTGCGGGGTTGGTACCCAATTGTGCTGAAAGTGGGGTGATTGGGGTTTTGCCGGGAATAATCGGGAGTATGCAGGCCCTGGAAGTGATCAAAGTCATCACAGGAATAGGGGAACCACTAAGCGGAAAACTGTTTATTTTTGATGCCTTGGGATTTGAAACCAGGATAGTTAAATTTAAAAGAAAACCCGGAAACCCGCTGAATGGTACAAAACCCAGCCTTTCCCACCTGATTGATTATGAATCTTTTTGTGGGGTCAATCCAGTAAAGGAGGTAACGGCAAAACAATTCCACCAAATGAAAAAGGAAACAGATGTTTTTCAGTTGATCGATGTCCGGGATAAAGTTGAGTATGATGAAATGAATATTGGTGGAGAACTCATCCCACTCCCCCAATTGATGGAAAAATACCAAAAAATTGACCGGAATATCAAGGTGGTTGTTCATTGTAAGTCAGGGGGGAGAAGTGCGCAGGCCATCAGGTCTCTGGAGGAAAAATTCGGCTTCATTAATTTGTATAACCTTACGGGGGGGATAGATGAATACTTGAAGCTATTAAAATGAAGGCTCATAAGACATTACTTAATGTAACAAAAAGGGCACTTAAAGTGGCAGTCATGATTTTTTCGGAAAACCCTATCACCTTTGTGCTGCGGCAAAAAATAATAACGACAAAAAATATCCGGAAGCAAAGGAGGTTCCAAAACACTTCCATGATTACTCAGCCCATAAATTTTAAATCCTTGGAGAAAATTTAATTCTCACCTGCCCTTGATACAAATGAATTAAAGAAGATCCAACAAAAAATCGCTGATATTCACCGCAAGTCAAAAAGTGCGAAGACTACTCCATTTATTTGTTCAGGGTGTTCCAACCCTCAAAACAGGAGAATTGATTTTAAAATGAACATTTTATTTTCTAAAATCAATCCGTTTCATTTTGATCTTCCTGCCCGACTTCTTCCCTTTCAATGGGTTTGAGATTTTCAGGGATAGTTGAATTTAGTTCATCATCATCCTTTTCATAGGGGAAAATCTCCACAATCGGGCTCTCGGTTACTTCAGGCACATGGAAAGTGACCAGCATGTTATCCAGGCTTTCATAAATCCTCTCATAAGCCTCCTTCACATGATGGGCGGTGACCAGCATGTACTGGGTAACTTTTTTCTCTTTGCCGCTGTCGGCATCCGTTACGATATAAGTAATTTTACATTTGTGCCATACATCCACATCCTCAAAGAAAAAAACGTCAACGATATTACTTTTGCTGATATTGGTGACCTGGAAATCACCCCTGATGACGCTGCCAAGCATGTCATATATCCTGGCCTCGGCTTCCGTGAAGGATACCGCATCTACCAGATATTGTTCGGAAACATTTTTGAGTAGCCCCTGCTCATTTTCCTTGGCATATTTAACTTTACACAAAAACCAGATCCTCATTTTTAAATAATTTTACGGATGAAATATTTGAAAGGACGAAGGTAAATTTAAATCTCCAAAACCAAAAAGGCTTTTTGATAAATCCCCGCAAATTGATGGGTAAATTTCAAAGGTTGTATTTAACCCCTTGCCTTTTGCTGTTTACTTAATCATAGATAAGGCAGACTAATGCAATAGGTTATAGTACCGGGTATTGAACTATAAAAAAACAAGGAAATTTTTGATTTCTCTGTAGTAGCATCACTATGGTAAAATCTATATGGGTCTTTAGCTATTTCCTGGGTAATCAATGCGGTTCAGGCCTGTATCATTACCGCATTTTTGCCAGTACCCACTTACCTGCCCCACCAACCTTAAATAGGACGGGATAATAAATATCATTTGGGTGAAAAGCTGAAAACCACCCTGACCTTATCGGATATCGTCTGTTCCTCAGGGTTAAAAGTAGGCGCTGTGCGGTCATCTGCTGACTTCATCATCATAGATTCTGATCGGTACATCACCGGTTGAAAGGACTCCCCGGAGGTATATACCACCTTATGGATTTGGTATTGCCCAATGTCCATAGTACTTGCTATGATTCCCGCTTTATATTTGGCGTTCTCCAATGCCATTTTCAATAACTCCTCCTCATATTCTTTCCGTTTTTCTTCCGAAATCCGAAATTGCAGCTGAAAAGTCATATCCGTGACTTGATGTAAGGTTTCCACTACTTTAAGAAGATCATTTTCCGTATCTTTCACCACTATCTTCAGGGACTGACTGGCCACATATCCACTGTCTTTTGCTGTTCCTTTGGTATAAATACGATTGATGTTGACATAGTAATTATCTGCTGTAAATTGATAATCGGCTACACCGGAATCTTTCAGTGCATCAGAGACCATTTTTGACTTTTTATTTAGCCCATTGGTCACTTCAGAGGTTTTCATACCCTTTTCCGTAAGAGAAACCAGGATGAGTGCTTCATCCGGGATCACTTTGACCTCACTTTTACCATCCACCTCGATTAAAGATAAAGACTGATCCTGACTCCAGGCGGAGCCAAATAAAAGGATCTGGAATAGGAACAATAGCAGACTCTTTTTCATGATTTTTTTTATTTGCTCTATCAAAATGCAGGCCAGGTAATGTGGGTACAAAAAAAAGGAGCCGATAGCTCCTTTTCCTTTTCCTTTTAAACCTTAAAATTATTGTTCTTCGATTTCAGCCATCATGCTGTCTATTTTCTCTTTTACCTCAGGACTCTGCTGATAGGCAATAGACATTTCCTGAAACTTTTTCAATTCCATTTCATTGTCCGTAATGTGGTTTTGAAGTTTTTCCTGACTTTCCTGTTGCACTTTTATTACTTCCTGTCCTGCCTGATTGAATTTTGCTATTTCTTCCGGATCCTCAGACACATCGGTGATATTGCCCTGTTGCTGGGCCTGCATCAAGGCTTGAAATCTGTTGACCTCCAAACCATTGTCTTCTACTATCCCAATCATTTTCTCTTCAATTTCCATTTGCATGGGGATTAAATCTGCATTTATCTTCACAAATTTATCATAGTCATCATCTGAGAAATCGGTATTGACAGTAACAGATTGTTGCTGTGCAGTGCCTGCTAAGAATATGCCGAACGATAGTAAGAAGGAAAATATTGAAATTTTCGAAAATTTTGAATAAGTCATAACTTATATTACTTTTAATTCTGATTTGATTTGAAGAGGTGAAGTTGCAATAAATATTCCAAAAACATAAAATATCAATGTTAATTTAAGTTAAATAGGATTAAACATGAAACCTAAAATTTACGGTATTAAAAATTGCAATACCATGAAAAAAACTTTTCAGCTTTTTGAAAAGGAAAATACCGGTTATGAATTCATTGATTATAAAAAGCAAGCTCCCAATGAATCCCTGCTAAGAAAATTTATCAATCAATTGGGCCTGGACATAGTGATCAATAAAAAAGGGATGACCTACAGGAAACTGGAGGAGGAAGACAAAAAAGCCACCGGGTTCATTGATACCGCCATTCCGGTACTCATCGAAAAATCCAGCATGATCAAGCGGCCCATTATAGAATTCGGCGATGGGGGAAATGTTGCAGGCTTAGACGAAGAAAAACTTATAATGCGTATCAAAGAAAATGCCTAGGATCGGGTAATTTTTTTTCCAATTGTAAAATTGTTAAGGATAAGGAAGACAGCCTATTCATTTAATGCCAGCTTCCTAAGGGAGAGGCATGATACTCGTTTTTAGTTTTTATACTAAATTGATGGTTCTCCACATTGCCTTGGAGGTAGCGGCCAAGGCTTCATCATTTTCCATGGCATTCAGCCGGGCGTTGAAGGGCTCCGCCCTTACCGGCCCGTCATATCCTATGTTGACAAGGGCTTGCATAAAACCTTTTAAATCAATCAGTCCACTGTCTCCGGGGAGTTGTCTTTCCCCGTCTATCTGATCGGCGCGGTTTCTTCCCTCGGTCGCATCATTCAGGTCACAAGTGATGATCTGTTCATTACTCAGGCTTTCAAGGTCTCCTATGGTTTCGTTGGAGGTGTACCAGTGAAAACTGTCCAATTGGATGCCTACATTGGGTAAATCAATCTCAGCAATCAGTTCCAGCATTTCCTTCATGGTACCAACAAAAGGATACCGGGCACTGATTTTCAGATTTTTTGTACCAACATATTCAAATCCCAACTTTAAGCCCTCTTCCCTCAATATTTCGGCTGCCTTACCTAGTCTTTCATGATGCTGCCTGAAATTTTCCAGGTAGGAAAGCTCATTATGGCTGGGCATGATCCAGGTATTTACGCGGCTTACCCCGGATTTTCTTAATATATTGGCCACCTTGGGCAATTCTTTTAAGCCCTCTTTGAAGGTGGCTTTGTCCTTTCTGAAATCAACGGTCAGCCCGGCAGAATCCCAGGTCAGCTGATTCGCTTTCTTTTTGGCCAGAAATTCATTCAGTTTACCAGGAGACATTTCCAATAGTTGATGGGGAACCGGTAAAATGGCTTCAAAATTAAATTCCTTGGCCTTATCGATCATTTCTTCCTGATTGATTTGAACACCAATGGCATAAGGGTTCAGGCTTAACCTGAATTTTCGATCTTTGACCTGCTCCGCCGCTGTGGTCGGGGATGACCCGCTCATCAAGGCCATGGAAAGCAAGCTGCTGTTTTGAATAAACTTTCTTCTGTTCATATTAATTTTTTATAGGAAATACAGGCATCCTGATTTTCATCCTGAATGTTGGATGGATCATCCGGTGAGGATTTGATGGATGATTTCACCTTCCACATCGGTAAGCCGGAAAGGCCTTCCCTGGAAGTCGAAAGTAAATTCTTCATGGTCATAACCCAACAAATGAAGGATGGTGGCATGTATATCATGTACGGAAACCCGGTCTTCCACCCCCGAAAATCCAATTTCATCCGTAATGCCATGGGAAGCTCCTTTCTTAATTCCGCCCCCTGCCATCCACATCGTAAAGGCATCCACATGATGATCTCTTCCCATATAGCTTTGTTTTTTCCCTTCACGGTTTTCCTGCATGGGGGTTCGGCCAAATTCACCTCCCCAGACCACCAGGGTGTTGTCCAACAGGCCCCTTTGTTTAAGGTCAGTTAACAAAGCCGTGATGGGTTTATCAATTTCCCTGCATTTGTCCTTCATCCCCAAATCAATGGCGGTACTTTTATCTGTCCCATGGGCATCCCATCCCCAATCATAAAGTTGAACAAAACGGACCCCTTTTTCAACCATTTTTCTGGCCAGCAAACAATTGTTGGCAAAAGACTCTTCTCCCGGTTGGGTCCCGTACAATTGGTGAATGTATTCGGGCTCATCGTTGATGTTCATGACTTCAGGAACTTCTATCTGCATCCTATAGGCCATCTCATATTGATTGATTCTGGCCAGAATTTCCGGATCAGCATAAGTTTGAAATTCCTTTTCATTGATTTGGTTGATGATATCCAGGGTTTTTCTTTTCAGGTTCCTGGACATGCCATTCGGGTCTTCAAGGTAAAGAACCGGATCGCCTTTGGAACGACATTGTACCCCTTGGTATACGGAGGGTAAAAATCCACTTCCCCATACACTTTTTCCTGCATCCGGGGTTTTTCCCCCAGAAGTAAGTACTACAAAGCCGGGAAGGTTTTGGTTTTCGGAACCCAATCCATAAGTAACCCAGGAACCGATGCTCGGACGGCCCAATCTGGGACTTCCTGTCTGCATGAACAATTGGGCAGGACCATGATTGAACTGATCGGTATGCACCGCCTTAAGAAACGCTACTTCATCCACCACTTGCTTGAAATGCGGCATATAATCTGAAACCCAGTTTCCGGAATCCCCGGATTGCTCAAAATTGGCCTGGGGGCCAAGTAAATTGGGCCTTCCCCGAATGAATGCAAAATTCCGACCCTGTAATACAGATTCCGGACATTCCTGGTTATGTAGCTTTACCAGCTCGGGTTTATAATCAAACATTTCCAACTGGGATGGGGCTCCGGCCATGTGCAGGTAAATGACCGACTGAACCTTTGGTTGGTAATGGGGTGACATCGGGGCCAATGGGTTGAGGTCTCTTTCTGTCAATTGTAACTGGCGGGGTTTTGGTTTTTCACAGGAAAGAAACATGGATCCCAATGCCAGTCCGCCCATACCGGAAATGCATTCCTTCACAAAATGTCTCCTGGTAGTGGTAGCCAATTCCTTTTGAAGTCTTTCTGCCAATAGGTTTTTCATATCAGGATTTGGTTAACAATTCATCTAGGTTAAGTAAAGCATTGGCGACCACCACTAAGGCAGCAAACTCCGGGGTTTTAAACTGATCCTCCGCCCTCTCCAACCATTCTTCCATTTGGTTCGGGTTGGCTTCAAATTCATCTTTTGAAAAATGGTAAAGCTCCTCCAACAGCTTTTGGTTTTGAAGGTCGATGGGTTTTACCAAGGCCTTTTCATAGCCCATCGCAATACTTTTTTTATGGTCTTCTTTTCCGGATTCAAGCATTTGTTTGGCCAGAAAGAAAGAGGCTTCCTGATATACAGGATCATTCAGGGTAACCAAAGCCTGCAAGGGTGTATTGGTGACCGTTCTGCTGATGCTGCAGACTTCCCTGCTTCCCGCATCAAAGGTGATGAAGGAAGGATAAGGGCTGGTCCGTTTTAAAAAGGTGTAGACGGCCCTTCGGTACCGGTCTTCCCCCTCACTGGTTTCCCAGGATTCGCCATTGTAAACCGTTTGCCAAACATTGTCAGGCTGTGGAGGTTTTACACTTTTTCCATACATCTTTCTGCTCAATAGTCCTGAAATGGCCAATGCCTGATCCCGTATCTGCTCTGCACTGAGCCGGAAACGGGGGCCTCGGGCATACCATTTATTGCCTGGATCCAGTTCATGTAATGCGGGTGAGGAAATGGAGCTTTGTCTGTAAGTAGCCGAAAGCACCATGTCTTTGAGCAAGGGTTTTATTTGCCAGCCATGTTCATGCATAAACCTCAATGAAAGCCAATCCAGCAGTTCCTTATGACTGGGGGGGTCGGATTGTGTCCCCATATCTTCCAGGGTACTCACCAAACCGCGACCGAATAATTGGGCCCATAGCCTATTGACCATCGTCCTGGCGGTAAGCGGATTTTCCTTACTGGTAAGCCAATAGGAAAGTCCCAGACGGTTTTTAGGCCAACTTTCCTTCCAATCATTCAATACCTCCGGAACAGCGGGGGTTACCTCTTCCCCTTTGATCATCCAATTCCCTCTTTCAAAAACATAGGTTTCCCGATCCATGAAGGATGGATTTTCGGCCAGTATGGGAACCGTGGGGGTGAGGGTATTCAGCAATTCCACAAATGTCTGCTCCATATCCCGGTATCCTTCCTTTTCCTCTCCCGGTAATGCAGGCACAAAGGCAAACCAGTTGATGGCCGAGGTGGTCTGCTGCTTTTGGAGGCTTTTATTTTCCATATGAAGGTAAAGGTCAACCTTTCCTTCTATTTTTTTAAACGGATACTGCTTGATGACCCTTCCATCGGTTTTATCCAACCTTATCCGGGATAAAACTTCCCCTTCAGGCCCTCCGTTCTTGATCGTAAGCACGCTTCCTTCATTACCCGTCCAGTAATTCAGGTACAAATAGGAGGCTCCCCCCGTATGGACATCTCTTAGGTAACAAGATCCGTCATCCCATAATCCCAGCCATTTGGTGTCTATCAACTCCCCTTTATCGAAATCTTCGCAATCGTGCGCATGGTATTTGGGTTCCTGGTACAGGAGGAATTGATCCACGTTTTCTTTGGCTGCCGTATTGCCATTCCGGAAAGCCCAGCTTTTTATTTCTTCCACTTTAAGGCTGTCTTCCCCTTTATATAATTTTAATTTTGGTTCTTCGCCATGGGTATCCTCGTCACGGGTGTTGTTAAAAAAAGCCAATGCCTTGTAATATTCTTCAAATTTGATAGGATCGTAAGGATGGCTATGGCATTGAACGCAGGCCATGGTGGTACTTTGCCAAACCTCAAAAGTAGTATTGACCCTGTCCATGACAGCCGCTACCCGGAACTCCTCATCCTGCGTGCCCCCCTCATCATTGTTCATGGTGTTTCTGTGAAAGGCTGTGGCCGTGAGCTGATTTAAATTTGGGTCGGGCAGTAAGTCTCCGGCCAGTTGTTCAATCGTAAACTGGTCAAATGGCATATTATCATTAAATGCTTTGATCACCCAATCTCTATATGCCCATATCTCCCGGCTGACATCTCTTTCATAACCTTTTGTGTCGGCATACCGGGCCAAATCCAACCACCAGGAAGCCCAATTTTCTCCGTATCCGGGATCTTTCAGCAGATGATCTACCAGGGCTTCATACTTGATTTCCTGGTTTTTCCATTTTTCTATCAGCGTAGCACTGGGCGGGAGGCCGGTAAGGTCCAGGCTAACCCTTCTGAGGAGCACCATGGGATCGGCTTCCGGGGAGGGTTTGAGATCATGGGTTTCTAAAGCCTCTGCAATAAAATGATCAATTTCATTTTTCGCAAAAGGTTCCGCATTTTCTTTGGAGAATCCTGCCTTAAGGGTAGTGTGTGGGATTTCTACTTTTTCCGGCAGCTCATATGCCCAGTGGTCGCCCCATTGTGCACCCTGATTGACCCAATCGGTAAGGGTTTTGATCTCTTCATCACTTAAAGGGGGCTTATTGTAAGGCATTCTGAGTTCCGGATCCTTTTCTTTTAGCCTGGAGATGAATTCACTTCCTGAGGCATCTCCCGGTATGATGGCAGGATGTCCCGATTCGGTAGGCCCCATAGCTTCATTTTCAAACAACAGGCTGAAGCCCGCATTTTTTTTAACCCCTCCATGACATGAAATGCAATTTTGATTCAAAATTGGCTTGACTTCCGCACTGAAATCCACTTTTGGTTGCTGCCAGAAAATATATAGGACGCTTACTGCCCCAATGACAATTAAAATAGAAAAAAACCAATTTCTTTTCATGGTTATTTGGGAAACGATTCAAAGGGAAAATTAAACACAATTCGATGAAAGTCCAACTTAAATAAATACGAATGGTTAACCGGCCATCATTTTATCGAGAAAGAAGGGTAATTCAAGCGGAGTTGGAATAAAGATTAGTCCCTGAAGGTGTTAACAATAAATCTTAATTGCCCAATCCTTTAAAAAGCACCTCCTCCAAAACCAATCCTACTGCGGGTGCTTTTGGGGTCAGTGGTTTTTTTTCCAGACTGTGGAGGGCAGCTTTCAGTTCCTGGATATCCAGCTTTCCTTTTCCCACCAAAAACAATGCCGCTGCCATTCTTCTAACTTGATGCATCAAAAACCCCTTTCCCTTTACCCGGAAGACCCAAACATTCTCCAAGGACCAAAGGTTCTGGTCATAATGGGCGCCTACGATTTCTGCCTGATCGATTTTACGGACAAAATCTTCGGTCTGTTTACCATGGGTACAGAACCTGCGGAAATCATGTAGGCCGACCATTAGGGATGCGGCTTCTCTCATACCGTCCAGATCAGGTCTTTCCCCGATGTATGCCAGCCCAGCGGCCAAAAAGGGATGGGGTTTATTGCCAAAAGAAAAATAGTAACCGTATTGTTTTTGGGTGACATCCTGGATGATGTTAAAATCAAGGGGTACCTTTTGGCCGTTTAAAATGCGGATATCGGAGGGCAGGTTTTCATTCAGGTGAAGGATGATACGAGCTAGGTCAAGCTTATTTTTTAAGAACAATTCGAAGGCACCGTGCAGACAGGAAACGCCACTGTCGGTTCTGCCGGCACCCAGGATATTGAAATCTTCATGCCCAAGCACGAACCTGAAAGTTTTCTCCAGGGTTCCCTGAATGGTTTTCACCCCTTTCTGTATTTGCCAGCCATGGTAGCGAAGGCCCAGGTATTGGAAACGGAAAAGGTAGGTAAAGGGGCGGTTTTGCATGGCGCAAAGCTAAAAAGATTGAAGGAGAATGAAAGGATTGATGAAAGATTCAAGGGATTTTTGGAAGAGGACTCTCAATTACCTCAATCCCAATCAATCTACCTCAATCTAATTCATCTAATTCAATCTTAATTAACAAATACTACCAAAACACAAACTCTAACCAGAAGAAAACACTTCTACAGTAATGCAACCAAACTTCCTACTACCAGTTTACCTGATAATTTTTAGTTTGTTTAGAATAATTTTATTTATTTCAGGGTAGACTTGGGGATTATGCTGCTTTTTTAATAGATTATTCCCAGCGTTTCCCCAATATTTTTTCCGAATCGGAAAACTTCTATAATTTGGATATTATTTCCTGGCTGATAAGTGCTGACAAAAGTCAGGAGATCAAGGCCTTTTTTGATCCCTATCTTTCCAAACCTGCCAAGCATGTGGAAGAGCTGTTTGACCTGGTGGATCTACTTGTCGCCAAGGATTTCTTAGAACCATTGCTGTTCCTTGTAGAGAAAACCAAAGAAAAGGTATTAAGTGCCCCGGACATTTTGGATGGAGAGGACATCCTTGTGCCTTTGCTTTATGATAGATTAACACCGTATTTAAAGGCCGACTATACCTCCGAAGATATAGAAAGTTTTGTGGACCAGTTTATGGTTCTTTTTCCAAATGAGGGCAGGAATGAGTTGCTTTTTAGGTGGTCTATAAGGTTTAAAGATATTTTCAGGCCATATGGGAGTTGGGAGTATGACCTGCAGCGGGACAGGAATGGAATGAAAGATCTATATTGTTCTATCAGCGACAACTATATGAGGTACCTGCAGGAAAGTTGTGGGATTTCCTGGATAAGCGCACAGTATCATTCCGACTTTGTTTTTAAATATGGATTGGCCTGTTGGGATTTAAAAAAGGGAAAGAAGGTTAAAAGACTGTATGATTTTTCGGAAGGTACTATGGATAAAGCCATAATGTCCATTACAAGCGGACCTTTCCACATTCCGGATCCAACGGCCTCGTTAAGTCTCCTCAATGCCATTTACTATTTTGCAGACTATCTTAAGAAGTGTAACATGCTCGATGGGGTGGACCCTGAGGCTGTTCGTAAATCCACAACCACCTTTTACAAAGACCTGTTTCCCAGTTTGTCTGCTTACAGTTCATTGACTTGCTGTTTCAATTCATTTCCTTTTTGGGATAAGGAGGATAACGATACAAATTAAGGACCGGGCGGTGAGGCAGTGATCTGGTGATCCGGGGATCTAGAAATCGGTGATTTGGTGATCTGGTGATGTCAAATTTTTAGCTGAAGAATTCTGATCACAGATCACGGATCACCAGATATTTCCCCATTGTTTTTCACAAAACTCCAGATCACTCGATCACAGATCACTGATCACTGATCACAGATCGTTTGCATAAAGAACTGATTTTACCTATTTTTAGTACGTTATTAAATTATTTGATCATGAATTCATTTACCTCTATCAAAAAGAAGTTTCTTAGTGGGCTGTTTTTTGTACTATGGCTACCCGTCCTTATGTATGGACAAGATAAACACCACGATTTACCCGCACAGTTATTGAGCGGACCTATGGTGGGCCCTGCCACCCCCGCTCAGGCGGTTTTATGGGTTGAAACCAGCAAACCGGCCGATGTGAAGGTGCATTATTGGGTGGAATCAGGTTCCAATCCGATTGTTTTGGAATTTGCCGAAGGTAGAACAAATGAGAATGCGCCCCATACTGGCACCGTAAAATTGGAAAACCTGCCCGCCAGGGGACTGCTGCATTATGAATTGGAAATTGACGGACAGGTGCTTCGCCCACAAACCGTTCAGTCCTTTCAATTGATGCCTGCGGAGAACTCACCGGAAAATTTCAGCGTTGCCTTTGGTTCCTGCATCAACCCTATACGGGTGCCATTGCAGCCGATTTGGACCCAGGTGGCTATTTCCAATCCCGATGCCTTTTTGCTTATCGGTGACAATAATTATATGCCCATGCGGCCCGGAGCTTATGAAGTTCCTGAAAGCGTCGCACATTTTGCCATGAGCCGTTACCACCGTTTCCTCCGGGATATTCCGGGGCTCAGAACGGTGCTGGCGACCACCCCTACCTACGCCATTTGGGATGACCATGACTTCGGACCAAACAACTCTGACAGGACCTTTAAGTGGAGGGATTTAACCTTGGACCTTTTTAAAAAGTACTGGCCCAACCCTTCTGCCGGTACAGCAGCAACCCCTGGTATTTTTTATTCCTTCAAAATTGCAGATGTGGAATTTTTTATGCTGGATGACCGCTATCACCGGGATCCAAATGAAGCCCCTGATAGGTCCACCATGCTGGGATCCGGTCAATTGGCCTGGCTTCAAAATCAATTGAAAGCAAGCACGGCCACTTTTAAAGTGATTGTGAACGGGCATACGACCACCATTGATAGGCAGGATACCGGTGAATACTGGGCCAATTTCGGAACCGAGCGGGTAGACTTTTTGAATTGGATGTTTTCTGAGAATATTGAGGGGGTATTCTTTATCTCGGGAGACTGGCACGTGGGTTCTCTGAGCAGGGTGGATTTTTCAAAAGAAGGCTATCCCCTTTATGAATTGATCAGCTCCAACGCGGGGGTCCATCCAGTGCAGGCGGACGATCATCAGTACCTACGAAACAGACAGGTGACAGGCCACAACAGGCGCTTTGATGGACCCATTGTGAATGATATTCTGGATTACAATTTCGGACTTCTGGAGTTTTCCGGCGATGAAGGAGACCGTAGGGTTCACTTAAAACTTATCGATCACCGTGGAGAGGTGCGGGTCGCTCATCTGCTGAGTGAAAATGATCTGCGCCCAAGATAAATGAGTGAAAATGTATTATAATTTATGACAAATCAAGGTTTAATTCCAGTAGGTGCGATAACATAGTTATTAAAATAGTTTAGACCAGCCCTGCACCCTGGCCCCTCGCTAAAAAGCCTCACTGGGGCTTTTTTTAACGCTCGGTCCTAATTCCGGTATGGTGCGATTAAGGGAAGGAATGAAAACCGGGAGGAAGAGACACTGTTGTATTTCAATTCCAGTATGGTGCGATTAAGGGTGAAGAACCTCAGGACGAACCTCACGGGTAAGCGGGATTTCAATTCCAGTATGGTGCGATTAAGGGCGTTGTGTCCAGGTCGCTTGTGCCATCGTAGATAAAATTTCAATTCCAGTATGGTGCGATTAAAGGGGTCTTCCAGGCTCAGACCCGTGCCCAGGTAGTAGCATTTCAATTCCAGTATGGTGCGATTAAAGGACGGTGCAGTATGCGGAAGTGAGGATGCTGAAGAACATTTCAATTCCAGTATGGTGCGATTAAAGGACAGCCTGATGCGGGACCGGGAGACCTTTCCCTTCATTTCAATTCCAGTATGGTGCGATTAAAGGTGAAATAACCGAGTATGTAAGTTCTTCATTAAACATATTTCAATTCCAGTATGGTGCGATTAAAGGCGATTATGGGTAGAAAAACCCCAGCCTCTACCCAAGATTTCAATTCCAGTATGGTGCGATTAAAGGTCCGGTATTGGGTGTAAGTTCGTTGACTATACTTTTATTTCAATTCCAGTATGGTGCGATTAAGGGTACGGTAGAAAAAAGAAGCCTACTACCCCGGATCAATATTTCAATTCCAGTATGGTGCGATTAAGGGAACTTACAAAAAAACAATTGCAAACAATCTTATAAAATTTCAATTCCAGTATGGTGCGATTAAGGGTGGCTCCGAACAGGTTTGCCGCTCCGGATATTATACCATTTCAATTCCAGTATGGTGCGATTAAGGGAAAGACGTGTCTTCAGGGAGTGTATACGCTGAACTAAATTTCAATTCCAGTATGGTGCGATTAAGGGACTGTAATGGGTGCCGGACTGAGGCAGGATATAGAAAATTTCAATTCCAGTATGGTGCGATTAAGGGATTCTACTAAGGATTATATTGTTCGATTCAAAGCATATTTCAATTCCAGTATGGTGCGATTAAGGGAAGGAATGAAAACCGGGAGGAAGAGACACTGTTGTATTTCAATTCCAGTATGGTGCGATTAAGGGTGAAGAACCTCAGGACGAACCTCACGGGTAAGCGGGATTTCAATTCCAGTATGGTGCGATTAAGGGCGTTGTGTCCAGGTCGCTTGTGCCATCGTAGATAAAATTTCAATTCCAGTATGGTGCGATTAAAGGCGTATCCGCCAGCGCCCATTGAGCAGGGCACAAGCCAATTTCAATTCCAGTATGGTGCGATTAAAGGTGTTACTTTGGGAAATATATCTCAGGGGATTGTACTATTTCAATTCCAGTATGGTGCGATTAAAGGTTGAGTTAGAAATAGTTAAAGACCCTTGGGATAGGGATTTCAATTCCAGTATGGTGCGATTAAAGGAACAATCTTAGAGGCACTACCAAAAGCCAGTTTCTTATTTCAATTCCAGTATGGTGCGATTAAAGGATGATAGATAAAGAAATCAAATCATCCGGCCATACCATTTCAATTCCAGTATGGTGCGATTAAAGGGTTTATGGTACGTCCTGGTGAACAAGAAGAAACCTTATTTCAATTCCAGTATGGTGCGATTAAAGGCAAACTCTGAGCATACAACCAATTTGAAGTAATTAATTTCAATTCCAGTATGGTGCGATTAAAGGCATACCATCCAAAAGCAGGCCAACAAACCTACTTTGATTTCAATTCCAGTATGGTGCGATTAAAGGGGGGGTATGTCCAACCTGGCGCAATCAGCGAATATTATTTCAATTCCAGTATGGTGCGATTAAAGGGTAGCTGCCCACCACGACGATGCAGCAAGAAATATTATTTCAATTCCAGTATGGTGCGATTAAAGGTGCAGTATAATCCATTGATCGATGATTCAGAATATCATTTCAATTCCAGTATGGTGCGATTAAAGGAGAATGGCATGACGTAGTAAGGCGTACCTTAAAGAGATTTCAATTCCAGTATGGTGCGATTAAAGGATGAATACGGCCCCACTTGTAACGGGGGATTATTTTATTTCAATTCCAGTATGGTGCGATTAAAGGTCCTGAAGCTTGAACTTCACCTTCTTTTCAATAACATATTTCAATTCCAGTATGGTGCGATTAAAGGTTTCTGTCAATCAGGAACTTAGTAAGGTCATTCATCATTTCAATTCCAGTATGGTGCGATTAAAGGTCCCGGCCTTGCAGAATTCATGTGCTTTTCCGAAAATTTCAATTCCAGTATGGTGCGATTAAAGGTTTCTTTTGGCCATGAGGCGATATTATCACTATAAATTTCAATTCCAGTATGGTGCGATTAAAGGAATTTGTAGTTTTTACTGACTTTGATCATACTTAAAAATTTCAATTCCAGTATGGTGCGATTAAAGGCACCATCCCCGGCCTTATCCAATACCTTTTCCTTTTATTTCAATTCCAGTATGGTGCGATTAAAGGTCCTGGTAATAACCCCGGCACCCATTCCAGCATTTTATTTCAATTCCAGTATGGTGCGATTAAAGGCCGTTGGCCTGAGTGTAAAAATAGGCCGAATTTCTTTAAAATAAAGGCTTTTTTTAATAGTTTTTTCATTTTGATCGTCGATGGGCAATAACCGGATTTTGCCCGGCTTTCGACAACCTGCCGAAAGCACTCGAAACAAACATTTAAAGTAATTTATCCTAAGAACATTTGATAATGCTATTCTCTGATCAATGGATCGACAACCAAAACGGCTAAATAAAAGTATCCAGGTCATTTTTATCCTGCCCGATGATTTCCTTTTCCAGCCATTTTTGCTCACGGCTTTTAAAGATAATCAAACTGTCCTTATCTTCCTTTATAAATAGCCTGGCTTTACCGATCAGTTCTTTTAGCTTTACCTCCGTGATCTCCCCCTCAAAAACAGAATTCTGGATCCAGTTTAAATATTGCCTGCAAAGCTTCAGCATCTTGCCTACACGCTTTTCACCGATATCGTATACGAGGATAACATACATAAGTGATGGGTGATAATTGATAAATGATGGGAAACCAATTTAATTATCTTTCAATTTTTTACGGTAGGATGCTGTTGTCTTGACTATTTCTTCCGCTTCTTTTTTTAGAAGTTCGATTTTTCCGATAGGATAAGATTCAAAACATTGGATAATTCCAACCAAAAATGGGCTTCAACTGCCTCCTCACCATTACCTATCATTTATCATTTATCAACCATTATTCATGTATCACCACCAAATTTTAAATGGCTGGTAGGTCTCTATCTCCAATAGGTGCTTGCTCAGCTTATAACACTCCAGCTTGACCAGGTGCTTGTAGCTGACACTTTTTTTGAGCGTCCGGTGTTTGATGGTTTCATTCAGCCTTTCTTCAAAGGCCCGGATAAAGGCTTTTTTGCCGCTTTCCTTCAAGATCACTTTGTTGACGTGAAAATCAAAATCCTTTGATTTTACCTCTCTTTTGTTCAACACCCGAAAAATGGTCCTGTCCACCAAAATAGGCTTGAATAT
>JBBDSA010000004.1:0-62344 GCA_040905165.1 Cyclobacteriaceae bacterium
ACTTTGCATAAACTTTTACTTTCCATAAAAATTGTTATGTAAAGCTTTACATAACCTCTTTAAGTCATGGAAAAGCAACATGGGCTTTGATAAAGTACACAATGTTTCCCAAATCCAGCTTTCAGTCATCCTAATGGCACGGTTTATTATGGCAATAATCTCATATCTTTGAATAAAGATTTAAGTCTGATGAAAACAACCCATTACTTAATGAGGCACCCCAAGAAACTGGTCCAAATCATTGCGGACTTATTTGATTGTCCGGGAACGGCAAGTACCACTATAAATACATTGGCACGGTATTGCTCATACGATAAAAGAATAAAAAGGTCAAATTATCAAGAATATTTAGAAATGGTTTTGCTGTAAAGTTAACGCGTATGCCCCATGGGGCTAAAACAATATTCAAGAGTTTTTTTACCTAATCCAGCCATAATTGGTCAAAAACCTCATCTTCCTCTCCTCCGGACAGCCTTTCAAAATACCGCAGGGCAAGGCCCCCTTCCACATTGGTTTTTTCTACCAGGATGTTGCAGCCGATCATTTCATATTCCGCATGGGTGCTGATGTAATGCATATCGTATTCCGGGTAAGTGCCCAAATCCCCTAAATCCACCATGGTCATCCGGCTTTCAATATGGGTGAAATTTAATTTCTTTGATTGGACATCATAGGAATATTCCCCCCAAAACTGGTGGTCTTTGGCATTGTAGCGATAAGCCGGTTGATTGTTGCAAAAATTGGAATTGGTTGGATCAATGTTTTGAATGACCAAAGAAAGGAGGCCATTCATGCTGCCGTCTTCGTGGAAGGTCAGGTATTCCATATTTACAGTACGGTGATGGTCATAGGCCAGGGGTATCCACTCTTCTTCTGGAATCCTATTGGATATACAGTCAACGGTTTCCCCTTCCATGCAGCAGCCGTTGACTGAAAACTTAAATAATTCGGATACTCCAGGAGAAGAATGAAATTCGCCATTGACAGTGGTCCATTTCCATACCCAGGTATCAAGGGGTCCAGGCATACACTCTTTCTCCTCCTCCGGGTTGGGAATGATAACCGTTCTTTTTATTTTGTCCATCGGATTGCCGGCCGGATTGATCGGAAGGATTTCAATATCAAATTCCGGAGGAAGGTCCTCATCCTCACAAGACAGGGAAAACTCAAATCCCAGGGTGGTCTTAAAACAGAACAGGGAATCATCTCTTACCCACTCCTGTGGGGTGATGGTAAAATATTCATCTGATCCCACGACCTGAAGTAAAAGGGAAGAAATGCCTTCATCATAGCATTCAGCAGACTGTAAATGGATGCGGTCGGTAAAGCCATGGCGTAAAAGAATGGTATCTTTATCGATTCTAAAATCTACCTCCTCCGTATTCACCGGGACCTTTCCCGGACTTAAAGTAGCATTGCTGATATAAAGACAGCTGTTCAAAGCATTCAGGTCTTGTGGGGAGTTGCCCACTTCGGTAGTATCTGTATCCGTATTTTTTTGGTCTGGATCCTGGTCCTCCGGTTTAAGGCAAGAACTTAAACTCACCGAAAACCCAATAATTCCAGCCAATAAAATGCTTTTGGTACCTAAAAAACTGTTCATGGTTTGTATAATATGGTTTTAAACCCTAAATTGAAGGAAATAAAAACCAAGCTCAATACCTCATTTGAGGTATCCAATGCTGCCCCCTTGAAAATTGTCAATGATTATATCGATTTAGTAAAGGCCTTTGGAAAGCAGGATTATGTGGTCTATAAAAACGACTATATAGAATTGGTCAAAAACAATCCATTGGTAAACGGCTTTTGGACAGTGGGAAACTGGTTTTCCTTTGTTGCCAATACCCGTTCCTGGGAATTGGAACATGTGGCAGGAGACAGCATGGGGGTGATACAGTTCAGTCATGATGAAATCAAAATAGGCAATAGGGAATTTGTGGCCAATTTTATTTTTAAAGATGACTATGAATTTGTCAACAAAGCCATTCATAATGCGATGGTGTATGTGAACGGGCTTCCCATGGAAGAAAGACCTTTTGTTTTTATGGTATTTTATTCCCGGTGTACCAGAAAAGACGGCAGGGTGCTCACCGTTCAAAACCAGAACATTCCCCTGGTTTTCGATGAAAAAAACCTCCCCTATATTTTTGCCAATGTAATTACGGACATGTCTCATTTACATCCCACCAATATCCCCCAGGCTGTGCTTTTGAACAAATTCTCCAATGAACAGTTCTTTATGGACAGGAATAACCTGGAACTCAAACCCTATAAGTCGATCTTTTCTAACCGGGAATTGGAAGTAGTCAGGTTACTGGTAAAAGGTTTTTCAAGCAGGAAAATCTCTGAAACCCTGAATATCCGGTATGAAACGGCACGGACGCATAGAAAAAACATATTGGGCAAGGCCAATCTGAAAAACACCGGCGAACTGATCCATTTTATACTGGTGAATAAGATCCTTTAGTTTCTTGGGAAGCATGGAAGCGTTTAATTTTTACGGATGATTTGGTCCCAATGGTATGACCTAGTGCCAAAATCTTTAAAAATACACCGAAGCGCAAAAAAATAACCATAAAAAAACTATGGAATATAATTCCATAGCTTTAGTCAATTAACAATAAACCCAAAATAACCTGCTGTAGGAGAAGGAGTCGAACCTCCACGGGGCAGTTAGGCAAAACACGAGCTCGATATTTGCTTTATACTGCACTCCCCACCCCCGAGACCGGAGGGCATGTCTGCCAGTTTCATCACCCTACAATGTGTGAGCTTAATTAAATTTGAGGATGAAAAAGTAAAAGTTATGTTAATTTTTACTCGCCTACCGAAGGCAGGTTTCATCATCCTACAATATGTAACATTAATTTTCAATGTCTAACAAGACCTTTTGTCTTTATTTGATATTTCAAAGTTAAGCAAAAGGTGATAATATTAAAAATTATTTAAAAATATGGTTAAAAAAATACAGTATATTTATTTTTAATACCGATCATATACATAATCATTAAAAACACGCATTAAATTTACCTGGTTTTTGTCAAATTTTCAGTGCTGATTACCAGGGTTCTCTTGTTTTGAGTTTTAGGACAACTGTAAGAAATAAATATCTGTGCATATTCAAATCCGAACGCCACCCGCACACTTCTGCGCCGTGCGTAGAGGCAAACTCCTCAAAGTTTTTGTGGAGGGGCTTTTAAGAAGGAAGGCCTGGGTTCCCAAAACCCCTCGCCAAACATGCCTTTGCCGGTCCGCAGCCCGGATTTTTAATGCCAAAATCTGAAAAGTGGAATTGAATTGATGTTTTTATAAGCTTTTCCAGAAGTCATGTCTGGTTTTATTCAAATGTTTTAGAGGAATCAGCCACCAGGGCATTTAATTCATTTAACTCTTTAGGAGTCAGTTCTCTCCATTTTCCCACCGGAAGGTCAAGGTGAATATTCATGATCCTGATCCTTTTCAGGGAAACCACGTCATAACCCAAGTGGGCACACATCCTCCGGATCTGCCGGTTCAGACCTTGGGTCAGGACAATTTTAAAAGTGAATTTCCCGGTGGGAATGACCTTACATTTTCTGGTGACCTTACCTAAAATAGGAACGCCCTCAGCCATTTGCCGGATAAAGTCCGTGGTGATGGCCTGCCGGACCTTTACCAGGTATTCTTTTTCATGGTTGTTTTTGGCCCTCAGAATTTTATTGACGATATCCCCATCGCTGGTAAGCAATATCAGGCCTTCGCTGGCCTTGTCCAGTCGGCCAATGTGAAAAATCCTTTTCGGATGGTTGATATAATCAATGATATTGTCCTTCTCTCCTTCTGTATCTGTGGTGCACACGATACCTGCCGGTTTGTTGAAGGCAAGGTAAACGTGCTGTTCTTCAGGTGCAGCAATCAAATCTCCATCCACCCTTACTTTATCCTCCGGACTGATTTTCGTTCCCATCTCCGGAATTTTGCCGTTGATGGTCACCCTGCCGGAGGCTATTAGCTTATCGGCAGCCCTGCGGGAACAATATCCCACTTCACTTAAATATTTATTGATCCTGACCTCGTCCTTCACGGCCTATTATTTATTTTTTATCTCCACATTTCTTCGATGAGATCGGTGTAAAAATCCATTAAGGTCATCCCCATGGCCCTGACCTGCTGGGAAATCAGGCTGGTTTCGGTCTGTCCCGGGACGGTGTTGATTTCTATAAAATAAAACTTTCCTGTATCCTTTTCCAAAAAATAATCCATCCTTACGGCTCCCTTGCAATTGAGTTTAAGGTAAACCTTTTCGGCAATTTGTTTTACCCTTTCCACTTCTCTTTCATCCATTCTGCCCGGGGTAATTTCCTCCGATACGCCGGGGCTGTACTTGGCTTCAAAGTTGAAAAACTCTTTGGAGCTGATGATTTCGGTAGCCGGAAGTACGGTAACCTGTCCTCCGGTTTTATAAATGCCAATGGAGAACTCCCTGCCCGAAACGAATTCCTCCACCAACACCTGATTGTCCTCTTTGAAAGCCTTGTCTAAGGCTTCTTCCAGCTCCTCTTTTTGCTTCACCTTGCTCATGCCGATACTGCTGCCCCCATTGTTGGGCTTCACAAAGTAGGGAAGCTTGAGTTGATCCAACACCGTTGGGACATTTTCCGGCAGATTGGAAAATAACTGAAGGGAATGGGCCATATACAGGTCATCTATATCCGAAAGAATAGCTTTGGTGTAGCCCTTGTTCATGGTAATGGAAGAGGTGAGCGCATCACAGGTGGTATAGGGAATGCCCAGCATGTCAAAATAACCGGCCAGTTTACCATCCTCGCCGGGCGACCCGTGAATGATATTAAAGATGCCGTCAAAACTGATTTTTTCCCCGTTCTTTACTACGGTAAAACCGTTCATATTGATGGGCCAATGCTTACCCGAATCCTCCAGGTACCAATTGCCCGGATAAATATGCACTTGATGTACCTCATAGCGATCCCGGTCCAGGTGTTGGGCCACCACGGCTGCGCTCTTTTCGGAAACCACCGACTCCCCGGTATAGCCGCCCATGATCAGGGCAATTTTTTTCTTCTTCATGGATAAAATATATACCTGCGAATTACCGGATTTTTAATTTAAAATCGAAAAGTTTATTAACTTGAAAGAAAATTACTAATGCCTAATGGCACTTTAATTCCTTTTATACCATGATGTTATCCCGGTTACTTTTTGTTATTGCACTTCCCTTATTCTTGATGTCCTGCGAAGGATTAAGGGAAGATCCGCCCGCTCAACCGTTGTTAAAAGGCTACCACATTACCGCAATAGCCTTTGACGGGCAAGGAATTGCCTGGTTGGGCACCCTGAATCAGGGCCTGATCAGGTTCGACGGCCAAAACAAAACGGTATATCCGGAAATCACCGGCATGATAAGGGCGATAAAAGTGGACAGCCAAAACCAGGTTTACTTGGCCACTGATGGCCTTGTGAAGTTTGATGGGGAAAATTTTACCCGCTATGATGCTACTTACAGCCCGAGTTTGGAAGGAAATGTTTTCGCCCTGGATATCGATTCCAAAGACCGGGTTTGGTTTGCGATGGGGGATTTAACGCAGGTGGGCTGGGAAGGCTGGATGGCGATGGATTATCATTTTATACCCCTGACAATTCCCCTTTACCAGCACACTGGGTAAGTGCCATTAAGGTAAATCGGAACGATGAAGTCTGGCTCTCTGCCCAAAACAGTGTAGGCAACCTGCACCTGGCAAAAATAAAGGGGGAGGATTGGGAGCTTTTCGGCTCAGAAAACCTTGGATTCAGTCCTTATTCTATCACCAATTTGGAGGAAAACAGTCGGGGAAAGCTGATCGGCGGCATTGATTATTCCCTTTCCAGTACCTATGACCCTTCCAGGCCCCTGTTATTTACCTTCAATGAAAGCGAGGGCCGACAGATCATGTCCGACAAACCCTTGTACGTAAATCAAATTTTCGTAGACCGTTCCGACCGGGTATGGTGTGCGGGATCGGGAGGATATGCCCTGTATCAAAATGAAAACTGGACCTACGATGAAGAAACCTTCAAAGAGATCAGCGTATTTACCATAGCCCAAGCCCCGAATGGTACCATCTGGCTGGGGACGGGGGATGGCGTGTACCGGTTGATGATGTGATTATTTGATGGTTTAAAGATCTGGTGATCCGGTTATCTAGTGATCTGGTGATCCAGTTAGCTAGTAGGCTGATGTGCTGATGTGCTGATGTGCTGATGTTCGTTTTCTGATAAAGTGATCATTTTACTTTGACTAATGTTCGCAATTTTGGTGAGGTAAGATGGCAAGTACGTTTTTTTCATTCGCGGTTGGCCATTGCAAATGTCCTTTTTGGAAAATGTTTTTCAAATTACATCTTCGAAATATCAGGGATGAAATTGCAAATTTCACCCATCCATTTTGATGATCTGATTAACTGGCTAAGGATTAACAACTAAACAGTTAAACAATTAACCGATTAAACAATTAAACCCTAATCAACTATGCCCTTTGTCTAAACACTAATCATTTCCAGGAATGGAATTAGGCCAAGACTTACGGTACTCGTTCACGGAAGCTTCATAACTTTTTGCCAAACTACCGGCCTCATCCTCGCTATAAATACTTTTTGCTTTTTTAAAGAAATCCTCTTCTTCATCCTTTAAATGATGCTTTACTTTATCAACCAGTTTTTGGATGGTGGTCAACCAATGTGGGGAACTCATATCCGTATCATTCAATTCTAGGATCAGTTTGTCAATCTCATGATGTTCTGCCATGCCATGTCTGGCATCTTCCTGCATTTTATCGGTATCGATCAAAGGGGAGTAGAAATAGCGTTCTTCCGCAACGGCATGCACTTCAAGTTCTTTTTTTAGGTCTTCCCAAAGCTTCTTACGCTCATGGGATGCTCCGGAGGTTTTAACGATTTTGTCACAAAGGTTTCTTTGGATATCGTGGTCAGTTTTTATGGCTTCGTAAATTTTCATACTACATTATTTTTACTTTCTGAAAGTTATGTACTTATGGTTTCTGAAAATGATGTAAAATTATTTTCTGGTAACAGTAAATTGAAACAGTTTTGTTTTGGAAACTTCAAGGTACAATTTTTCGATGGTAATTTCGCTGTCTTTTTGTAATTGATACCACCGTATGTTTGCCTTAACCGTATTTGGATCCACCTTCACTCCAACTGTCGCGGGTTCACAAGCTGGCGTTATATTTTAATACTTCATTCTGAAAATGTATGGTTGCCATCGGTTAGTGTAAGGGGTCGTTTTAATGCCATTTATACATTGTTACGGATGTACGGATGTGTTGATGTTCATTTTCTGATTATGTAATCATTTTACTTTGGCTATTGTTCACAATTTTGGTGAGGTAAGATGGCAAGTACTTTTTTTCATTCGCGGTTGGCCATTGCAAATGGCCTTTTAATGTATAGTTTACCAATTGACACATCCGTAGATACCAGGGATGAAATTTCAAATTTCACCCAGCGAAATAATTTCACCCAGCACATAAACTTCACCCAGCGACGAGTATTTTCACCCAGCGAATAGATCCTTAAACCGGTGCCTGAGCCTGTCGAAGGCATAGTTCTATTTGATCCATTTGAATCTTCCGGACCAGGTTGAACCCTTTTGCAGGAAACCAAAATTATAAAAATGAAAGCTTCCATCCCGGAAAATACCCCTCCCTCCAAAAAAAATCCAGACCCCAAATTCCGAAAGGAACTTCCTCTCCCCAAAAAAAACTGCCACCGATTTTGCTCTTTTGAAAATTTATCATACCTTTGTTAGTGAATAGTCACTTACATATGGAAATCTCTGATAGACAACTGGAAATCATCGAAACGGCAGGAAAAATCCTGACGGCATCCGGATTGAGTGGGCTGACTACCAAAAACCTGGCAAAGGAAATCGGTTTCTCGGAAGCAGCACTCTACCGACACTTTACCGGCAAAGAGGAAATTATCCTGGCATTGCTCCGGTACCTTCATGCCGATATGGACCAGCGCCTAAGCAGGGTCGCTAACCCGCAGGGGGGGCCCGGGGAGAATTTCCGGGCGCTCTTTGAAAGTCAGTTCCATTTCTTCTCCAAAAACCCGCATTTTATCGTAGCCGTTTTCTCAGATGGCCTTCTGGAAGAAAGCGAAAGAATCAATCAGGCCATCCTGCAACTCATGCAAGTCAAGATGAAATACCTCCTGCCCCTTGTCATGCAGGGTCAGCAAAATGGTACGTTTACCCAGGCCCTAAGCAGTGAAGATCTCGTCCATATCATCTTGGGCACCTTCCGCCTGCAAATGTATAAATGGAAAATCGCCGATTTTAAATTTGATATCATCCGACAGGGACAGCATATGCTCGAAGCATTGTTGACCTTGATGAAACCGTAAAAAAAATTTCGATAAAATGTTAGTAAATACTCACATACAAAAAGGAACCTGGATATTGCTGCTTTTCTTCAGCATTCAGGCCCAGGCACAGGTAAAAGTCTGGTCCTTGGAAGCTTGCATCGACACAGCTTTGGTGCAAAACAAAAACATACAGATCGCCAAAAACCAGGGAGATATTGCCCGGCTGAAAAATCAGGAAGCTTCCGCCCAACGGCTACCCAAGTTCTTCTTACAGGGAGACTATCGGTATTTCACCGAGCTCCCCTACCAACTGATGCCTCAGTCAGCATTTGGAGGATCGGAAGGGGTATTCAGAGAGGTGCAATTTGGTGTACCGCATAACATCAGTGCCAACCTGACTTTCAAAATGCCACTTTACGACCCGCAGGTAATGGGCGGCATCAAAGCATCAGCAACGGTTCAGGAACTTACCCTCCTTCAGGAAGCCAAAACCAAAGAACAGGTGTATCTGGAAGTATCTAACCTGTACTTCAATGCCCAGATTTTGAAAAACCAGCTGGCATTTATCCGGGAAAACCTTTCCAACAGCCAAAAACTGGAGAAAAACACCCGTCTGCTTTATGAACAGACAATAGCCCAGCGAACCGATTGGGACAAGGTGCTCCTGCAAATCCAACAACTCGAAAGTACCGCAGCACAGGTAGAAAGCCAGTACGAAACAGTCATGAAAGCCCTGAAATTTGTGATGGGACTCCCCTTAAATGCCAAAATGGATGTTCCTTTGGATATCGGCCTGACCGAGTCGGAAAAGGGATCTACCCGGAAAACCCTGGATGAACAGATGCAGGAGAAAAAGCAACAACTTAGCCTGCAAGAACTTTCGACGCTTCAACTCAGCAAAATCCCTACGCTCTCTCTTTTTGGAAATTATGGCCGCACCGGCTTTGGCTATACCGGAATCCCGGAATCCTTCCTTAATTTCTATCCGGTAAGTTTTGTAGGGGTTCAATTGAGCGTCCCACTATTTAACGGCACTGTTACGCACAAGAAAATCAGTCAAAAGAAGATAGAAATGCAAAACAGTCAATTGCAACAAGAGCTGATCGCCCAACAGACGGAAATGGAGCATCAAAATGCCTTGCTGCAAAGCCATGTGGCCAAAAACCAGTTGCAAACCAGCCAACAACAAATCAAACTGGCCGCATCGGTCTACCAAAGGACGCTGCTCCAACAGCAGGAAGGGTTGGTCAGCCTGACTGAAGTCTTATTGGCTGACAATGCCCTGCGGGATGCCCAGCAACAATACCTCAATGTCGTTGTGGAATACCTCAAAGCAAATTTAGCCATCAAAAAAACTAACGGAAACATCTTGAATTGATATCAATATGAAAAAGATCCTATATATCCTGATCCCTTTGGTCCTGCTGGGCCTGGTGGTAGCCAAACTGCTCACCAACAAGCAAATCGCTGAAGAGCGGGTCTATCTCTATGACCGGGAGCAACCGGTTCAGGTCACAGTCCAACAAGTCAGTCAGGCTACCCTTCAGCCAGAATACAGCTTTACAGGCACCTTTGAACCCGATAGAGAAAGTAAACTCAGTGCAGAATTACAAGGTAAAGTCAACCGAGTCCGGGTAGAGGCAGGCGCCTCTGTCAAAAAAGGCCAGGTACTGGTTGAGCTGGATGACGCCTTATTGCAATGGCAGCTCAAAGCCGCCGATGTACAGGTGATAGGCCTGGAAGCCGACCTCAAACGCTATCGCATTTTGGTAGAAAATGAAGCCATACAGGGCATACAATTGGAAAAAACCGAGTTGGCGCTGGAAACGGCCAGGGTGCAGGTAGGCACGCTTCGGGAACAAATCAATAAAACCCAAATCAGGGCTCCATTTGATGGGGTCATCACTGCCAAGCTTACAGAGGAAGAGGATTTTGCTGCTCCGGGAAAACCGCTGTTGCAACTTACCGATATTTCACAAGTCAAATTGGAAATTCAGGTATCGGAACAAAACCTGAAACTCTTCGAATTGGGCAAAAACTATGCAGTCAGCGTCCCTTCCCTTCCAGTTGAAATTACCGGCAAGGTCAACATGATCGGAAGCCGTGGCAATCCTGCCCATAGTTACCCAGTGGAAATTATTGTTTCGAATATGCCCAAGCAGGAAATCAAAGCGGGCATGTTTGGTCACCTGACCCTGCATACCGATACGGCCGTTGCGGGAATTTTAATCCCTTCCGCTGCCATCCTGGGCTCTGACCTGGTACCTCAGGTCTATGTCGTCAGTGAAGGAAAAGCAATGATCCGGAACATTCAGATTGAAAAAAGAATTCAGGATCAAGTCCTTGTCCGTTCTGGACTCAAAGTGAATGATACCGTCATCGTAGGAGGCCTGATCAATGTAGTTGAAGGAGCTTCCGTCATCACCAATCTGTAATCCTAAAGCCATGAACATTACCTCTATATCGATCAATCGGCCTTCGCTGATCATTGTACTTTTCAGCATTTTCATCCTTTTGGGTTACATAGGTTTCACCAATTTGTCTTATGAATTGATGCCGGACTTCAACCAGCCCGTGGTGGTGATCAAAACGGTTTATCCGGGCGCCGAACCGGAAGAAGTGGAAAGCTCTGTTTCCCAAAAGATTGAAGATGCGCTCTCTAACCTGGAAGGCGTAGACTACCTGGTCACCAAATCCCTCCCCAATGCCTCGGTGGTGATTGCCAATATGAAATATGGTGTTGATCTGGACCAGGCCATGCTGGACGCCCAACGCTACATCGACAATATCCGAAAAGACTTACCCGAACAGGTACTTTCACCCGAGATGAGCAAGGTATCCCCAAATGACCTGCCCATCATGTCCATAACCGCTACCAGTAAACTGAGCAGTACCGGATTTTTCCAAAACCTGATCGATGATTACCTTCCCCAGATCCAACAGATCAAAGGGGTAGCTGAAATCAGTGTGTTGGGTGGAGAGCAGCGTGAAGTTCAGGTCAAGGTAGACCAGGAAAAACTGCGTCGGTACAACCTTTCACTCCATCAAGTGGTGGAGGCCATCAACAGATCCGGTTTGGATATTCCGACAGGATTGGTTCAGACGGAAAAGAATCAAAGTGCAGTCCGGTTGACCGGAAAATTCACCAGCTTGCAAGATATCCAACACGTACAGGTAGCCATGCCGGTACCGGGTAGCCCCGTTTATGTAAGGGATTTGGCCATTGTAAAAGGCGGTATCAAAGAAATCACTTCCATCAGTCGCTACAATGGTCAGGAAGGGATCGGCTTGATGCTCAAAAAGCAGGGTGACACCAATGCCGTGGACGTATCCCGGGCAGTTCGGGAAAAGTTAGAGCAAATCGAAAAATTGCATGCTGCCGATGGGGTGAATTTCATCATTGCAGATGACAGCACAGACAATACCATTGCTGCGGTGAATTCCGTAGTATTTGACTTAATCCTTGCCGTGATCCTCGTTTCTCTGGTGATGCTGTTGTTTTTGAGAAGTTTTAGAAATTCCCTTATCGTCCTGGTAGCCATTCCCACCTCGTTGGTCACAGCATTTGCCGTGATGTGGATCTTGGGCTATACCTTAAACCTGATGACCTTACTGGCCATGTCGCTGATCATCGGAATTTTAGTGGATGATGCCACGGTGGTGTTGGAAAACATCCAACGACACCTGGATATGGGCAAAGAAAAACGCAAAGCCGCCATGGACGGACGTATGGAAATCGGGTTTTCAGCCCTTTCCATCACCTTGGTTGATGTGGTGGTATTTTTGCCCATTCTTTTCCTGCAAGTGTTTGTAGCGGACATGCTAAAGCAATTTTCGGTGGTGGTTATCACCTCTACCATGACCAGTTTATTGGTTGGTTTTACCATGACCCCTTGGATGGCTTCCCGCATCGGCAAATCCGAGGACCTGCAGCCCAGCAATGCTTTTAACCGATTTTTAATTTGGTTTGAACAGCAACTGGACCGCTTTATCGCCTGGTACGGCAGGCAGTTGGAATGGGTTCTGGACCATAAATTGGCATTTGCAGGAATAATTCTCGGTCTTTTCGCCATTACAGGAATCATCATGAAACAAGGAATAATCGGCAAAGAACTGATTGCCACCGGAGATCAGGGGAAATTCAGGATGTACCTGGAATACGACAAATCCACCAGTATCAAAGAAAACAACCTCCGTACCCTGGAGGTAGAAAAATTTTTGCTACAACAACCCGAAGTGGCCACTGTCTTTAGCAATGTAGGCGGCCCCTCTACGGGAATCGGCAGTTTAGGGGTAGGTTCGGCCTATAAATCGGAGTTGACCGTACAGCTGAAAGTAGTCAAGGAAATAAATAAGATACCTACGGAAACGTACATGAAAAACGTTCGGGAAGAACTCAAAAAAGAGTTTCCCGGAGCCAGTTATTCCATGGCTGCTTTGGGCCTGGTACCCCGATCAGCTCCCATAGAATTGACCCTCAGCGGTCCGGACCAGGACAGGGTGATGGCAGAGGCCAAAAATTTAAAAACAGTGATTGAAAACATCCCCGGGGCAGATCATGTTAAGTTATCCGTGGAAGAAGGGAGCCCTGAATTCCAGATCATTCCCGACCAGGACAGGTTGCAACGTCTGGGACTGAACAATGCCTACGTGGGATTGAATGTACGCAATGCCTTAACCGGAAATGACGATGCCACGCTAACCCAGGCAGGAACCGAATACCCCATTCGCATCCAACTGGATAATTTTAACCGAAGAAACTACGATGATGTCAAAAAGTTACTCCTGGTCAATCCCATGGGTATGCCCATCTCCCTTTCACAGGTAGCAGCTATCGTACAGGACAAATCCCCCTCCCTGTTGGAAAGGAAGGACAGGCAGCCTGCCGTCACGATCACCGCAAATGCTTTGGGAAGACCTTCGGGAACTGTGGCTGATGATGTGGTGGCCTATTTCAAAGAAACCCCTCTGCCCGATGACATCAGCTATGTCTGGGGATCGGATATTAAAAGGCAAAATGACAGTTTCGGTGCTTTGGGATCTGTGTTGTTGATTTCCTTCCTGTTGATTTACCTGATCATGGTGGCCTTGTATGACAGTTTCGTCTATCCTTTTGTGGTCTTGTTTTCCATTCCGGTGGCAATCATTGGAGCCTTCCTGGCGCTGAATCTATCCATGAACCACCTTAGTTTGTTTGCACTATTGGGTCTGATTATGTTGATGGGCTTGGTAACCAAAAATGCCATTCTGATTGTGGATTTTACCAATCAGCTTAGAGAAAAGGGACATACCGTAAGGGAGGCCTTATTGGAAGCCGGAAAAGGCAGGATGCGCCCCATCCTAATGACCACATTATCTATGGTATTCGGCATGCTTCCCATTGCCTTGGCAGCCGGCACGGCATCGGAATGGAAAAACGGCCTGGCCTGGGTGATTATCGGTGGGTTGATTTCATCCTTGGTGCTGACCGTGTATTTGGTTCCGGTAGTATATGAAACCATAGAAAAACTCAGGCAACGGCTACACAGGAAACCCAAACCCACAACGGCAGCAAAAGTACCTTGAAGCAACGGTTAAATTGCCCAGGCCCTTTATTTCAGCAAGTGCCTGTTTTTCATTCGCGTTTGGCCATTGCAAATGGCCTTTTGGTATATGCTTTTCCAAATGGCATACCCGTAGATATCAGGGATGAAATTGCAAATTTCACCCAGCAAACCTATTTCACCCAGCGCGGTTGATGATCTGATTATTTGATGGTTCGATGTGCTGATGATCATTTTTAAATTTTGTGATTGTTTTATTTGGGAGAATTTTTGTTCTTTCTGTGAAGTTGTGACTGAATTTTGTTCACGGCTGGCAATTGCAAATGGCCTTTTAATATTTGGTTTTCAAATGGCATCTTCGTAAATACCAGGGAGAAATTGCAAATTTCACCCAGCACGTAAATTTCACCCAGCCATATTGATGATCTGATTATATGGTTAAGGTTTAATAACTAAACAGTTAAACAAATTAACCATAAAGCACTAACTTACACGATCTCTGAAAAATAAATCCCCAACAGACACGAAAACCTCACCCATAGACCTATAAACCAATCCACCTATCGACCCTTTCTAATTTGTTAATTATGCGATGGTTTGAAGAGGTGATTTATTGATTAAGGTTTAAAAACTAGACAGTTAAACAGTTAAACAATTAACCGATTAAACAATTAAACCATAAATCAACCCTTACCTTTACACGAAACGTATTCAACCATGAACCTCTTCGATTTTCTTGATACCATTTATCCGATAGGTCCCGAAGCAAAAAAGGCATTGGAACAGATAACCGGGGAAAAAAGTTATGCCAAAAATGAGATCGTGCAGGAAATTGGCAGTAGTTGCCGGACAGTTTACCTGGTAAAGACCGGAGGTGCAAGAATTTTTTACTATAAGGATGGCAATGACATTACAGAGCATTTTGCTTTTGAAAACGACATCATTGTAAGAGCGGAGAGCTTGTTTACGGGAAAGCCCACATCAAAAGGGATTCAGGCCATTGATGAAACCGTAATGGTGGCCATTGATTCGGAAAGCCTTTTTTTACTTTACGATCAACACCATGACCTGGAAAGGCTTTTTCGGCTCATCTTTGAGAGAGCGTATGTGAATACCATCAAGCGAATCGAAAGTTTACAGTTTAAATCTGCTAAAGAAAGGTACCTTGAATTATTGGATACCACTGATTTTATTCAAAAAATCCCTTTGAAATACATTGCCTCCTACCTGGGCATCACACAGGTCTCATTAAGCAGAATCAGGGCAGAAAAGGGTTGATTTTTTATCATTTGTAAAATGATTTGTCTTCATTTCACCTGACCTTTGTATGACTAAACCTTTTAGAAATGAATACGGAAAACATTCAACTCGGACTGAAAGAAAACTGGAAACAGTTTACCATCCTGGTTATCGTGAACGCCTTTGTGGGCGGGATGATTGGCATGGAGCGGACCATCATCCCACAGTTTGCCGAGATGGAATTTGGAATGGCTTCGAAGACAGCTATTCTGTCTTTTATTACCGCATTTGGAATTACAAAAGCAATCGCCAACTATTACACGGGGCGGCTTTCCAATCGGTTTGGAAGAAAAAATTTATTGCTGTTTGGTTGGCTTTTGGCGATGCCTATTCCCTTTATACTGATTTATGCACCCAGCTGGAATTGGGTGATTTTTGCCAATGTTCTTTTAGGGTTTAGTCAGGGTCTGACCTGGAGCAGCACCGTGGTCATGAAAATTGACCTGGTGGGAGAAAATAACCGTGGACTGGCAATGGGCTTAAACGAGTTTGCCGGCTATTTTGCGGTAGGGGTTGTTGCTTTTTTGACGGGTTATGTGGCCAACCAATACGGTATTACCCCCTACCCATTTTACATTGGCATATTCATTTCCATCGTAGGTTTTCTGTTAACGGCCGTGTGGGTAAAAGACACCCGCGCTTTTGTGCATAAAGAAAGCGCTACCGACACAACTGCACAATTAAAAAATATATTTCTTGAAACCACCTTCAAAAACAAAACATTAAGTTCCGTTACCCAGGCAGGACTGGTCAACAATCTGAACGATGGCATGATCTGGGGTTTGCTGCCAATCATTCTTGTATCACTTAACTACGACAATGAAAACATAGGCATCATCACGGCCATTTACCCTACTGTATGGGGTATCGGCCAACTTTTTACAGGTAAGATGTCTGACCACTACTCCAAAAAGGCCATGCTTTTTTGGGGCATGTTGCTGCAAGGTTTGGCGATATTTCTCATTCCTTACAGTGGGGATTTTTATGTTTTGGCTTCCCTTTCCGCCATTTTGGGATTAGGAACGGCATTGGTTTATCCTACCTTTCTTTCCACCATCGCACAGGCAACCAGCCCCAGACAAAGAGCAGAAAGTATCGGTACGTTTAGACTTTGGCGGGACCTGGGGTATGCTTTTGGCGCAGTCATTTCGGGAATCACAGCTGACTTATTCGGCATTAAATATGCCATTTATCTCATTGGTGCACTGACCATAATTTCTTCCCTCATCATTAAATTTCGTATGCCCGGGCAAATTTCTACCAGCGAATAGGTTGTTAAACCGGTGACTGAGCCGAGTCGAAGGCAGCGGAGTCGGAGGCAGGCACTGGAGCCAAAGAATACCTCCTGTCAACTCTTTTCACTCTTTCCGTACCTTCACATCCTTAAACAAATAGGGATTATCACTTAAACGTAGTTCCTTCCCACTTTCAGTAGTCACATTTTTAAGAATGACTTCTTTGGTCCGTACATGCGGATACTTTTCCTCATAGGAATTATCGGTCATTTTCGGATTGAAATTGGCAAAAATGGCCGGCCCCTGATAATCATCCGGTTGGTTGGAATCGTCAATGTGCAGGTTTTCGATGATGATGCGTTCCGGCATATAAGCGGTGTAGCCGAAATCATGCTGTCCGGAGTTGGATCCGCCGATGAGGCTGGCGCTGGCCGTTCTTCCGCCGGCAGGAACGAATACACAGTCCCGAATAATAAACTCTCCCTGCCAAGTGCTCCCGTAGTCGGAACGCAGGTTGATAAGGGTCCTTCCGTTGAGGGTGGAATTCTCCACCAGAAAAGTACCGGTGCCGATGGCGTTGATGCCCATATGGCCCAGGGTCGAGTTGCGGATGGTGGCATTGGCTACCCCCATGTGGGCATCGAAGCGGGAAAAGGTGCAATGATTCAAAATCAGGTTTTTGCAAAAATTGGAACCCATGATGCCCCAGTAGGTGCGGTCGTTGATATCATTGGTCTGGCTGCAATGCTCAAAGGATACGTTGAGGGACCGACTCAGGGAGATGTCATAGCTGCCCATGGAGACCGGAACGCCTGCCGAGCCAATGGTCTGGTAGGTTTTGTGTCCGGTCAGTATACTGTTCCGAACCGTCACGTTGGAACAGTCCCGGAAATTGAGGAAGCCGCCATAGGGTGCACCATGCTCTCCTTCTCCGGTAACGTGGTGTTCCAATCCTTCCAGCAGCACATTGGAACGCCTGATGGTAATGCCTCGGCTGTAATAGGTGTATTTGGATTCGGCTTGGTTGGCCAGGGTAGTAAACCGGCCTCCCGAAATGGTCAGGCCGGTCTCGTCAATGGGAATGGTGGTGATATCCGTAATTTGGTCAAAGTCCCAGATGATCGGTGCATTCTGATCCACATTACCGTCTTTGTCAACAATAAAAATATCCGTTTGCGGGGAACCATCATTTTGATTCGGTCCATAACGAATGTATCGTCTGACATTGGCGTCTGTTACAGTGATAAGAGAAGGTCCAGGTAGGGAAACGTCTATTTTCTCCTGATTCCTTTTAAGGGAGCTCAGGCCTTTCAGGTCGAATTCCTGCAAGCTGGAACTTACCAAAAAAATAGGCACGGTTCGGTCCTCCACTTCGGTATCGTCAATGATAAACTCGGCCGTTCCAAAATCGGTGTCGGTCTGGATCACAGCGGTACGTGCCTTTCCACTGATGTAGAAAATGGCTCCCTCATCGGCCTTCACCTTAAGGCCCTGCTGATTGGCAACGGCGTGCGTTGCGGCGATCGGGTCTATATCGTCTGTTTTTCCGTCACCCCTGGCACCAAAATCACTGTAGCGGACCAGGCCCTGGTTTTTAAATCTAAGGAGGTCCGTTGAGGATACATTAATCAATAATTCCCCTTTTTCATTTGTGCGCACCTGGGTTTTACGCTGGGTAGTGCTTATGAGCACATTTTCAAGCGGATTGTTGCCCTGCCCTTGTGCCGGAAGTACCTCAGCACCAGAAAGGAATAAGAAAAATATTAGGATGTATTTCATGGCGTGGGTATTTTGAATAGCAATCAATTTGCGGGTAAATAATACGTTTCAGTTTAAAGATGATCATAAACTAGAAATTTTTACGCGTAAACTCAAAATAATTTCGAGTGGTGGACTAACATGAAAATAGAATGGTGCCTCCGGATATCCATTTCATGGGTTTTCGATATTGCGTCCGAAAGGAAATTAATTCTCGAAGAAGTCTTCCTTAAAAAACCGTTTTTCTCCCTCCACAAGTAGGTCCTAACAGGTTTTTTAATAGAATATTTCGTAACCATGTGATAAAAATCATAAAATTGACCTAAAACAGTTCGTATTTTTATAAAAATTTCTTCATGCCTCAAAGCTGAATGCCATGTTAAAAATCAGAAAAAATATTGCCATCAGTGACTCGGGGTTCGTTTTTGATCCCCTTTCGGGAGAATCCTTCGCCCTAAATCCCATGGGCTTGGAAATCATACAATTGATCAAAAACGGTCTAACCCATCAAGAGTTATCAGAAGCCATATTGGGGAAATACGAAGTAGATGGAGAAACTTTCGACAGGTATTTCTATGATTTTATCGCTACACTCAAACAATTTAATCTTTTAGAAGAGGACACAAATGGCTAAGTTTACGATCGCCCTATCCGGGCTCAACAATATCGATAGCCCCGGACCAGGTGTTCCTGTCATCCGTGGAATCCGAGACTCCAAAATTCTGGATGCCAAAATAATCGGCCTGGCCTATGAAAATTTGGAACCCGGCGCCTATATGCATGATTTGGTGGACAAAACCTATAAAGTCCCTTATCCTTCCGATGGGGTAGAAACCTTACTCGAGCGCTTGAGGTATATTCACGAAAAAGAGAAAATCGACGTATTGATTCCCAATTTTGATTCGGAACTTTTCACCTTTATGAAGTCTGAAAAAGTGCTTCAGGAAATGGGTATTAATACCTTCCTACCCACTCTGAAACAATTTGAAGAAAGGCACAAATCCAATCTTCCGGAATACGGTGAAAAGTACGGCGTCAAGGTTCCTTATAGCGAACCCATCACCAGTGTACAGGATTTTAGGGATCACATGGAAAAATTCGAATTACCGGTGGTGGTCAAAGGCAAGTTTTACGATGCTTTCATTGCCTATGACCTGGACCAGCTCAGTATGTACTTCAACAAAATCGCATCCAAATGGGGACTTCCCATCGTTATCCAGGAATTTGTAAGAGGTACAGAGGTCAATGTAGTAGCTCTAGGTGATGGCAAAGGAAATACCGTGGGGGCTGTACCCATGCGAAAAACATACATCACCGACAAAGGAAAAGCCTGGGGAGGGATTACTTTGGAGGACCCTACCATGATGGAGCTGACAGATAAAATTATCTCCCAGACCCAATGGAGGGGCGGCATGGAACTGGAACTGATTCGCACGGACAAAAATGAGCTATACCTGATCGAAATCAACCCCAGATTGCCGGCTTGGGTTTACCTAGCTGTTGCGGCTGGACAGAATTTACCCGAGGCTTTGGTCAGACTGGCTTTGGGAGAAGAGGTACAGCCTTTTCAGGGGTATGCTACCGGCAAAATGTTCATCCGATATTCCTATGACATGATTACTGACTTAAACGAATTTGAAAAACTGTCCACCAAAGGTGAACTGTAAACCTTTTTGCGCACACGACCATGGAAAAGCTAGCCTTTGAAAGACCCACTATTCAAAAAATCAGTGCGGGTTTGCCCAGTAAATACGGTATTTCAAGAAAATTGGAACCTCTATCCCATATAGATGACGTTTCCATTAGATCCCTCATTAATGAATTCGGCTCACCCTTATTCATCTTATCAGAATCCATTATTAGAAAAACCTACAAGGAGGCTTACAGGGCGTTTAGTTCCAGGTATCCCAATGTTCAATTTGCCTGGTCATACAAGACCAATTATCTGAATGCTGTTTGTAATGTATTCCACCAGGAAGGATCCTGGGCAGAAGTGGTTTCAGGTTTCGAATATGCCAAGGCTTCTGCCAATGGCGTTCCCGGGGAATTGATTATTTTCAATGGTCCCGATAAAAGCACAGAAGACCTTAAGAAAGCCATTCAAAACAGCTCCTTGATCCATATCGACCATTTTGACGAACTTTACGAGATCATCCATATTTCCAGGGAAATGAAGGAGAGGCCAAAAGTTGCCATCCGAATCAATATGGATGTTGGCATTTATCCTAAGTGGGACCGGTTTGGTTTCAATTTCGAAAATGGAGAGGCCTGGGATGCCCTCAACAGGATCATGACAAGCAAAAATCTGGACTTGATCGGGCTGCATACCCATATTGGCACGTATATGATGACGACCGAAGCCTATAAAATTGCAGCTACCAAACTTGCCCAACTGGCGGTCAGCCTGGAAAGAAAACACGGTCATGTCATCCAATATATTGATTTGGGAGGCGGTTTTGCTTCTAAAAATACCCTCCGGGGGGCCTATTATCCCGGAACAGATACCGCACCATCCTTTGATGATTTTGCTGAGGCCATCACTTCTGCATTGATGAGTTCGGAAATCAAACCGGATCATTTGCCCATGCTTATACTCGAAACCGGCCGGGCGCTGATAGATGATGCAGGTTACCTGGCAGGCACCGTATTGGCCAACAAAAGATTATCAGACGGTCGAAGAGCGACCATCATTGATGCAGGGGTTAACCTACTCTTTACCGCATTTTGGTACGAACACGATATCCGTCCGATCGAGCCTATCTCTGATCAAATGGAAGATACGACCATTTACGGGCCCCTGTGTATGAATATCGATGTCATCCGGGGAAACGTCATGTTTCCCTTACTCAAAAAAGGCGATCACTATGTAGTCCGGCGGGTAGGCGCCTACAACAACACCCAGTGGATGCAATTCATTACCATGCGTCCCCAAATCGTGATGCTGGACATGAACGGCAAAGCCCATTTGGTTAGAAAAGGGGAAACCCTGGAAACCATCAACTCTCAGGAAATAACACCGGAACATCTACAAAATTTCAACCTCTAAAAGGCCCGGATTCATGAAGAAGCTGGAATGGTTTCCACATGCCCTGTTCAACAGTTATGCTCAGGTGTTCTTTTCCAACAACAAATGGTTTGGAATCATTCTGTTGCTCCTGACTTTTGCGGATTTTTATGTGGGAATTTATGGCCTATTAGCAGTTTCCACTGCACTCCTGACCGGATATTTCATTGGGCTCAGTGAATACCCTATCCGTCAGGGTTACTATGGATTCAATTCGCTCCTGGCAGGAGTCGGTCTGGCAATTTATTTCCAGCCGGGTCCTTTGCTGTTCTTCCTGGTGCTGATTTCAGGCGTATTGACGCTTTTTATTTCGCTGGCCTTTGAGGGCATCTTGGGAAAATACGGTCTTCCATTTTTAAGTTTGCCTTTCATCCTGGTGTTTTGGCTGCTCCGATTGGCATCCAGACAATTTGAGGCACTTGGGCTGAATGAAAGAGGTATTTATGTGCTGAATGAGCTTTACTTTTTGGGAGGCAATCAATTGGTGAGCATGTATGAATGGTGGAACCAAATTCCTTTTCCTTCTTCGCTGAAAACTTATTTCCTTTCCTTAGGGGCCATCTTCTTTCAGCAAAATGTGTTTGCCGGGGTGTTTGCCGCAATCGGGCTGTTGATATATTCCAGAATAGGCTTCACCCTTTCCTTACTGGGTTTTTACATAGCCTATGCTTTCTACCTAATTTTAGGTGTTCCTTTTACGGAAATTTCCTATAGTTTTATTGGCTTCAATTATATCCTTACCGCAATCGCATTGGGCGGATTTTTCATCATTCCCAACACAAGCTCTTATACCAGTCTTTTGATCATTATCCCGATGGTTGCTGTTTTGAGCATTTCCCTACAGGAAATCTTCAACTTGTTTTACCTGCCTATACATTCCTTCCCCTTCAATCTGGCCGTACTGACTTTCCTGTATGGTTTGAAATTCCGGATGGACAACCGTATTGGACTGAGCACCATATTCTGGCAACAAAATTCCCCTGAGAAAAATTTATACAACTATAGTAACTTCATGGACAGGTTTGGTAAGGACAGTCCAATCCCTGTCTACCTGCCCTTTTTCGGTGAATGGACCATTACCCAGGGGCATAACGGCTCTTATACACACAAAGATGACTGGAAACAGGCTTGGGATTTTGAAATCAAAGACGAAGAAGGGAAAACCTATAAAAATGAGGGGGACAATCCTTCTGATTATTATTGTTTTGACAAAAACATTCTTGCCCCTGCCTACGGTACAGTAGAAGAAGTGGTGAACGATGTTGACGACAACCCTGTAGGTACAAGAAACCTGGAAAAAAACTGGGGCAATACCATCGTCATCAGACATTCGGATTTCTTATTCAGCCAATTGAGCCATTTACAAAAAGGAAGTATCGTCCCACAAAAAGGAGATACAGTAAAAAAAGGGGACATCATTGCCAGATTGGGCAATTCCGGCAACTCCCCTTATCCACACTTGCATTTTCAGCTGCAGTCTACTCCCTATATAGGTTCCAAAACGATAGATTATCCCATCTCGGATGTTTGGATACGCTATCAGGATAAGGACTCCCTATGGTCGGTAGCCAATCCTCCTGTGGGAGCATTGGTTTCCTCATTGAACCCTCATTCAGCATTGAAAAAAGCATTTTCATTTGTTGTCGGTGAGCAAATGAAGTTTAAAAGCAAGGATAGACAGGAAATCGCCTGGACTGTAAAAAGGGATTATTCACTAAACAGGTACCTGGCATGCGAAGTGAGTGGGTCCAAAGCCTATTTCAAACTGGATGAGGCCATGCTGCATTTTACCCATTTTGAAGGAGATCGAAAATCTATCCTTTACCGGTTTTATTTGGCTGCTTACAAAATCAGTTTCGGTTTTACCAATGGCCTGGAATTGAGGGATAGCTTTCCTGTAAATATGGTCTTCCATCCCAAAAAAATCTTCATGCAAGATTTTATCGCTCCCTTTTATAGGTACCTGAAAGGTGAATATAAACTTCGCTATCCGGAAAAAGGCAAAGGGCTATCCCTCAAACCTGTTGAATTAAAAGGAGAGGTCATCAAAAGTTCTTTCGGCAGGAACCTTGACAGTTATTCCTTTGAGTTTCTTATCGACAATACCGGAATCAGAAGCTTTCATTTTCAATCCAGCAATTCAAACACAGAAGTAATATGGATAGAAGCATTATCAGCATAAGCATTCTCTTGATGCTAATCGGGTCCAATTTGGTAAAAGCCCAGGATCAAAAAAGTCTGCCAGAGATCGACAGGCTCACTTATGCATTATTCCAACAAAAGAACTGGAATGGTTTGATTTTGGAAGGCCTCAAAGCCTTGGAATCCGGCATAGACTATTATTACCTTAGGGTAAGGTTGGGCTTGGCCTATTATGAAAAACAAAATTTCCATCTGGCAGCCAGGCATTTTGAAAAGGCCTTGGAAATGAATAAGACCGAAGCTTACGTAAAGGAATACCTATATTATGCTTATGTATTGGCAGGCAGAGAGGCTGAAGCAAAAATTGTGGCCGCAGCGTTTTCTCCTGAACTCAAGAGAAAAACTGAAACGGAAAACGGAAATTTCATAGCCGGTTTGGATCTGGCATATAACTACACCGGAATCACTGAGCCCGATGTCATGGACAATTTTACCACAGATATCCCATTGGATAGAGACGGTGCACAATTCATTCCAAAACAGCACCATTATTTCTTCCTTGGGCTTCAGCATCAATTATCGCCAGGATGGTCTTTCTACCACGGCTATTCCAACCTACAAGTCAACCAACTCAGGTACACCCAGGCTTCCAATGAATTCCTGAAGGAAAATGATTTCCGGTCGGAACTGCATCAATATTACGGCCTTGCCAGCATACTGCTTACTAAAGGACTTACATTGTCAGGGGGCTTACATTATGTCAATTCAAATTACCAGACAATGACCGAGGTACTGACCGGATCTCCTGGCAGGCCTTCCATTCGCACAGTCGCTACTACTGTCAGCAATAATAATGTAGTAGTTTTTGTCTCAATTTACAAGCGATTTGAATACATCAGCCTTGGAGCTAGCTATTATAGAGGAAACATTTCCGATTTCATTCAAAATCAAACTGACTTTAAACTGATCACTTATCCCTTGGGAAACCTTCATCTGTATACCATTACGACCGCCTCTTTCCAAAATCAGGAATTCAGGGACGGTAATAATAGCAACATTGGGGTTTTTGATCAACAACTGGGACTGAAGGCGGCTGATTGGCTTTGGTTGGAAGCCTATGGCACCTTTGGGGAATTGGAAAACTTCTTTATGAAAGACGGGCTGGTCATCTTCAACCGCATGGATAGGATCAAACAACGGTTTGGTGCACGCATTATTTTACAACCCAGGCCTAAATGGAGCATCACCTTGGATTATACCTATCTGAACAATCAAAGTCAGTTTATCCAGACCCCTTTTACGGGAGAGGTTTACAACCAAAAGAACTATCAACTACATTCCATAACTGCAATAACATCATGGAGATTCTAACATTCCCACTTAATAAAGACTTTATACCCGATTTAAAGTCGATTTTCAAACCCTTGAAGCTCTTTCTACTGGCTTTTATCCTTTTGCTATCTTTCCATGCTGGTGCGCAGGATAATGTCATCAATGCTTTCAAGCAAAGTTACGACCTGGAAAAAGCCGGTGATTACCGTGCGGCGACAGAAGCATTACAGGCAATCTACCAATCAGATGGCTACGAGATCAATTTGAGACTTGGCTGGCTTCAATACCATTCAGGACAGCTCAAAGAATCCGTGGATTATTACCAAAAAGCAGTCAACCTAAAGCCATATGCTATAGAACCAAAATTGGGCTTGGTGCTTCCCCTTTCCTTGCAGGCAGAATGGGATCAGATCATAGAAATTTATCAGAAAATCCTACAAACTGATCCGCAAAACTCCCTGGTCAACTACAGGTTGGGGCTGATATATTACAATCGGGGAAATTATGACAAAGCGGATCTCTATTTGGAAAAAGTCGTCAATCTTTACCCCTTTGATTACGACGGTTTGATACTCTTGGCCTGGAACAAATTAAACCTTCAGAAGACCAGAGAGTCGATGGTATTGTTCCAGAAAGTCCTGATGAACAATCCCGGTGATGAGTCCGCCCTGGAAGGTTTGAGTTTGATTAAATGAATATTCAACCACTTGTTCCATTTTGGTGGCCATTTAAAAGGTCAGTTAGTACATATCAGCCTGCTCTGGAATATACCGGAGTGGGGGCACACATGGAAAGTAACACATCATTGCAAGGTGTAATAATGATCCGGCCAATGGAGATATTAAACAAGAATGGCCACGGAAAGGATAACGGCACCAAAATCCCCCTTTAAAATAGGGCATAGCCTGTCCCGGCGTAAGACGGGAGGGGATTTTTTCGGGAATTCTCTCCTTCATGGCTATAATGCCCTCCTAAAAATGGTAATAGCCTACCAGGGCATCCTTCTCCGGATCACGAAAAGGGGTGGACTTTTCATATTTTCCATCCCGGTTTATTACCAGGTTATGTGCTTCCAAAATAATAAAGGGTCGGACTCCTTTCCGGAATACCGACCCTTTTTAAGGTATTTTTTCGCAACTCTTGCATAGGTATTTACACCCGCTCCAACTTCACGGGATAGGTTTTTTGGGAAGCCCACTGAGGGACGTAGATGTTTTCATCCCTGTCTACGCAGACGTCATGCGGATGCATGAAACCCTGAAAACTCAGGTCTTTTCGCTGTTCCTGAAGATTTCCGTTTATGTATTCGGGGGCAGTACCTCCCGGTGTGGAAACTACCTTGTCATCGGCATCCAAAACGGTGATGTATCCTGAATTGGGGTAAGCCTGGGTAGTACTCCGGTACACAGCTGCGTAGATATTTTCTCCACGCAGAACCGGCCTGCACACGAATGATCCCGGCATGGGTATGGTCTTGAGGTGTTTGCCATCCAGGGAAAAGCGTTTGTATTGCATATTGGCCCTGTCTGTGATCATCAGGGTAGGGTTATTTTTTTTCCTCGTATCCACCAGGATGCCATGACAGCAATTAAATGTTTCATCGGTATTCCCTGTCCCGCCGAACTGACGGATCAATTTTCCTTTGGCATCGTATTGGGTGACGTAATTCATTCCGTATCCATCCACCACGTAAATATCCCCATTGGCCGGGTTGATGGCCGTTTCCGTAGGCACAAATTGACGGGGGTATTGGTAATTTCCGGTTTCCTTGGGGTAATCCAGTACCATGAGCTCCCTTCCCTTCAAATCGGTTTTGATCACCTGACTTCGGGTATTGTCCGATATGTACAGAAATTCCTCCCCACCTTCATCGCTGATCGTCAGACCATGTGCGCCGGGATAGGTGGTACCCCAGGTTTCCAATAATTTGCCCGATTTATCATAAATGATGACATTGTTTTTGGTTTCATTGGTCAATAGAATCAGCCTGCCTTTGGCATCCTCCACCATCTCGTGGCAATCATTGACGGGGTTTTTGGATGGATCCAGGTTTCCCCATCCTTCGATGACCTTGTAACGGTGTGATCCATGACCCAAAACGGTTTCTTTTTTCATAGCATAAGATTTATTGGTGATGATGGTCGGCAATACCGCCCCTGCCAATACAGACAATCCGGTCTTTTTGATGAACTCCCTTCTTGGGTTAATGTTGTTTTTCATATATTTTAGATTATGCAAGTAATTCCAATTCGGCTTTCCCATGTCCATCCGGGGTGGTATAGAATGGCCGTTTTTCTATTTCATAATTTGTTTCAGGATGGATGCCCAATGCATGATAGATGGTTTGGTGAATACTATCAATTTTGATGGGTTTTTCAATGCTTTTACAGGGTCTTTCATCTGCCGTCTTGCCATATACATGGCCCCTTTTAATCCCTCCGCCAAACATTAAAATAGAACAACCATCAGTAAAATGCCGGTGCATGCCATAGTTTTTCATGTCATTGATGATGTCTGGTACTACCACCTGATCTTTAACCTTAGCTCCGGGCCTACCTTCGGTGAGCATGTCCCTGCTAAATTCACTGGCCAGAATGATCATGGTACGGTCCAGTCTGCCACTTTCATCCAGGTCCCTGATCAATTGGGCAATGGGTGCATCGACCTGTTTTTTCATGTCCTTTAACCGGGTATGGCCATTTTCATGGGTGTCCCAGCCCATAAAGGGTTCATATTCTGAGGTAACACTGATAAATCGTGCGCCCTGATCTACCAATCTTTTGGCCATTAAACATCCCAAACCAAATTTTCCGGTATTGTATTGGTCGTATTTTTCTTTTGGTTCCAGGCTTAGGTCAAATGCTTTTGCCTCAGGTGATTTGAGTAGGATGTAGGCTTGCTCCATGGATCTTTTTAAGGATTCTTTTTGAAAATCACTTCCGAATTCTCCCATAGCACTTTCCTGTACCAACTTTTCATACAATTGATTTCTTGCCTCAAACCGACTGTTGGACATACCTACCGGAGGTCTGACACTTTCCAGGCCTGAAGTAGGATCCGGTATTAAAAATGGACCATATTCACTTCCCAGGAATCCCGCACTGTGGAAGGCCTTTAATTCCTCTCCTTCTCCTACCGTAAACCGTTGACCGATATTAATAAAAGGTGGGATTACAGGGTTGACAGGCCCTTTTTCTTTGGCTATCCAAGATCCCATATGGGGTACGTTGACAGATTGTGGGGGTTCATAGCAGGTATGCCAATGATATTGGTGGCGGGTATGCAAAATATGACCCAGATCTGCTGCAACATAAGACCGGATCAGCGTGCCCCTGTCCATTACCTGGCCGATTTTTTCAAGACCTTCCGAAAAATTTACGCCATCCATTACGGTGGGGATGGCCTTGAAAGTACTCAATACCTCCTTCGATTCCATTCCGTTCCGAAAGGGGGTATATTTTTTTGGGTCGAAAGTTTCTGTATGGGCCATCCCCCCTGCCATATAAAGCAGGATAACGCTGTCAGCAGTGGATGGCATTTCATCCCGGGCTGAGCAGGAGCTCAACATTCCGGAAAGGGGTGCGCCTGCTGCCATGGCCGCCATGGCAGCAGCACTGGTTTTCTTCAGAAAGTCTCTTCTATTCCAACTGGTATTCATTTCTTTCTTCTTAGTTTAGTAAATTAACTGAAATTCAGGTAGCAACAAAACTGCCCAGAAAAAATCCTGAATTTTTCCTGTTTCCGGGTTTTCGCCCAAAACTTCCATGGCCACATTGAACTCATTCTGATGTGGCTCCCTCCCCAATAACCTGCGAAAAGTTTCATGAATGATGATGTCGCCGTCCTGGTATTTTTCTTTCCAACGTGCAGCGCCCTGTGCAAGGGCTTCATTTAGGGTTGTTCCGTTGGTGAGCTCCAGTGCCTGAAGCAAACTTGCCTGGCTATCTCTGCTGGTGGAAACCACTTCCCTGTTTGGGCGGCCCAGGGCTTTTAAAAATTCATTATTGGCCACCAGGGATGCCCTTGCAAATTCCATTTCCTTTTGTTCAGAAACCGCCAGTTCGTAAGGATTATATTTTAAAGCTTCTTTATCGAACAAAGGATAAATGAATTGACTCACCGCATCTGAAAATTGCTCCGCCGTAAGTCTTCTTTTAACGGCACCCTCAAAAACGAAATTATCTTCCATTAATTCCTGAGGACTCTCCACCCCCACGGAAGGCTGTTGATAGGCTTTTGAAATGGCAATAGTATAAATGAGGTTTTTTAGGTCGTATCCGCTTTCCTCAAATTCCGAAGCCATCCAGTCTAATAAGTCCTGACTCCAGGGTAAATTATCCATTTCATCTACTGGTTCCACTATCCCCCTACCCATCATTTGCTTCCAAACCCTGTTTGCAATGGTTCTGTACATTCTGCCGTTTGCAGGTTGTACCAGGTATTCAGCCAATTGTTCCAGTTTCTCAGACCGATTGGCTGTACTGTCTATTTCCCCCAATTCCTCCCATAAAATCTTTGTTCCCGCCTTTTTCCCGATTGGTTTTTCACAGCGACTGACCTCCAAGGTAGTGTCTGCAAAAACATTCGCAAACGCATAAGCCTCCTCCAGTTTCCAGTCGCTGATAAAGCTGTCGTGGCAGGAAGCACATTTCAGGTTCAGCCCAAGTATGACCTGACCCACATTTTGGGCTGCCTGCATTTCTGTAACCTGGCTGGCATTGACATCCCCTCTCCAGCGGATGCCTTCTATAAATCCTTTGGACTTTTCCGTTGGATTCAGCAATTGTTTCACAAACTGGTCATAAGGCTTATTTTCCCTTAATGAGGTATAAAGCCAATCGGTAATCGCAAACCGACCTTTGGTGATGTATCCGGTTCCCGTATAATCATTCCTTAATGCATCGTTCCAGAATGTCAGCCAATGGGCAGCATAGTCGTCATTACGGTCCAGCAGTTTTTTTGCCCAAATGGCCCTTTTGTCCATTCTGGTGTCATTTTCAAATTCACGGTGTTCTTCGGGGCTTGGCAACAGCCCTATTATATCCAGATAAAGTCGTTTCAAATAGGTTCTGTCATCTACAGTTTCCTTCCAGGAAATGTCATTTTCTTCAAAATAATCATTTACCAATAGGTCTATCGGTTGGTTCAATCCGGCTTTAGAGGCAGGAATATTGGGTTTTCTTGGAGCCAGTTCGGCAACCCTGTAAACACTGACATCTTCTGCCCCATCGGGCCAAGGGGCACCTTTATCAATCCAGAAGCTAATCAACGCAATCTCCTCACTGGAAAGCACTTTACCTTTGGAGGGCATGCTCTCTTTATGGTCCTTGGGCAAATTAATTCTTCGCACAATTTCACTGTTACCGGGATTTCCGGGGACAATGACCGGACCGGATTCTCCACCTTCAAATGCGAACTCCTTAGTATCCAGCCTCAATTCTCCTTTGGTTTTTACCTCACTGTGGCATTTATAACAATTATGGGCAAAAACCGCCCTTACCTGGCTGACCAACTTTATTTGTTGTTCTTCACCCATGCTGCCATCGGCCGCTTCAAAAGAAGTCAGGTCGATATTGATATCGGCAGGGGAATATTCCGCTTCAGTCCAGGGTAAGGTACTGGTTAAAAAATCTTCTCCATGCGTTAACGAAGCACCAAAATGCCCCGCTATGGAAACGCCAAAAGCGGTTAGGAATAAACTGATACGAAAGGCTTTGATTTTTCCCCTACGCTGGTTCATTACCACCTGGTACAGAAAATAAACCACGAATGCTCCAAAACCAGCGGTGGCAATACCCGCCCATTGGTGTACATCCAGTGTGCTGCCACCATATTCTTCAATGTTGGCCAGCATCAGTCCAAAAACCACGGATACCAGCGCACCTACCACTCCGGCCAAAACCAAAAGCGTGATCCCGGGGCGCAATTTTCCATGGAAGTTTTTTATGGTCAAAAGTTCCAGTAGGGCCGCAAATACCAATAGACCCACTGGAAAATGAACCGCCAAGGGATGAAGGCGCCCCATAAATTTCCACAACCAAAATGTTCCGGAATCTACATCAGCTTGGAGGTTTTCTGCAAAAAGATCAGTAGAAAATAGGGCCATTAAAGAAAATATTGCCAATGAGGCAAAAATCAATCTTAATCTAATCATGTTTCTTATTCTATTTGAACCTCCGGTTTCAAAGAGGAATGAATTCATTAATTTAGCATTTTTGAATAATTTTTATATCTGATTTCCAGAATACTATAAATTTATTCCCTGCATTTGGGTGTTTTATCTCATTACCGCTCTTTTAAAACAAATCTGAGCCCCTTCTCGTTTCTTTTTAACTTAATTTTTGGAAAAACCATTACAATACTATTTAAATTTTGAATTAAAACCAACCTGTACTATCCTGCTTTAAATGCAAAATATAGGTATTTAAAAATAGGGCTACAAGGGATTTTATTTGGAATGGACAGGATAGTACAGGATTGGGAATTGAATTAGATGAATTAAATTTCTATTTTTAAAGTTGTTGATAGTAAATAAAATTAATGAGAACCCTTATAATCGGCTTGGTCGTAATCGTGTTGGCATTGGTGATGTTTTGGATTTATCCGAGACCAACATCCATCAGTTACAATCGGGACATCAGACCTATCGTCAATCAAAAATGCATCACCTGTCATGGTGGAGTAAAGCAATCGGGAGGATTTTCACTTCTTTTTGAAGAGGAAGCCAAAGGACCTACCGAATCAGGACCTCCTGCCATTATTCCAGGAAACGGAAAAGATTCGGAGATGGTCAAAAGGCTTACCCATCATGATCCTGAGGTACGGATGCCTTTCGGAAAAGCACCCCTTTCCGAGGAAGAAGTTGCATTGATCAGGGATTGGATAGACCAGGGTGCGGAATGGGAAGATCACTGGGCCTATCTTCCGTCTAACCTGGAAATAGAAGTACCTGATCCATCCCATGACGCGCCGGTTTTGAATGAAATTGACCGTTTTATTTTCAGCAAATTAGAGGAAATGGAACTTGATCCTAACCCCCGTGCCGCACCAGAACTGTTGCTTCGCAGGTTATCTTTGGACTTAACCGGACTTCCGCCGGGATTGGATGAATACCGAAATTTTAACGGGGACGAATCGGATAAAGCATATGAAAATGCAGTGGACCGATTGCTGGCTTCCCCACATTTTGGCGAAAAATGGGCTGTTTTTTGGTTGGATTTAGCAAGGTATGCGGATTCAAAGGGCTATGAGAAAGACCTGCACCGGGAAATTTGGAAGTACCGGGATTGGGTGATCAAGGCATTGAACAAAGACATGCCTTTTGATAAATTTACCATTGCCCAATTGGCAGGGGACCTTTTACCTGAACCGACAGAAGATGACCTGATCGCCACCGCTTTTCACCGGAATACCATGGCAAATGATGAGGGGGGTACCAATGATGAGGAATTCAGAGTGGCTGCTGTGTTGGAAAGAGTTGGAACTACCTTTGAAGTGTGGCAGGGAACCACCATGGCCTGTGTGCAATGCCACAGTCATCCCTATGATCCGATCCGCCATGAAGACTTCTACAAGGCCATGGCGTTCTTCAACAATACTCAGGACAAAGACCTTTACAATGAACAACCAAAGGTTTTTACCTATGAAAATGAAGACCGGGAAAAAGTAAAGAAACTCCTGGATTGGGCCAACGGTGAATTGGAGTCCGAACACCAGATCAAAACCAAGCAGGAAGGATTTCTACATGATCAAAAATCAGCTTTGCTGTATGACCTTGGATACCGCCAGGTAGAAGCTGAGGAATTTCAAAACAAAAGCCGTTTTATCGAATTGGTAGGGCATGATCAAAAATCTGTTTGGCAGATTCAGGACAGTTCCTGGATCATGTTTGAAGAGGTGGACCTCAGTCAGGTAGCCGCCATTTCTATGCAATATGCCTCCCTCACCGGAGCAAAAGTGGAAATACGGTTGGACTCTGTTTTTGGCAGAAAAATCGGAGAAGGCACCTTGGGCATTTCCGAAAAAAGTTTTCCTGGCAATAAGCCCCAAAACTGGCAGCAAATAAGGATTCCCATACAGCCTGCAGAAGGCAATAGGGACATTTATTATTATTTTAAAAAGGACCGGATATTTGCCCAGGACCTGGTTCGGGTTGATTGGTTGTTTTACCATGAAAAATCACCCTTAATGGAAAAATATCCTGTACAAATACAGGATAAATTGGAAGAGCTCCTTGCAATTGAGCCGGTTCAAACCCCTATCCTAAAAGATTTAACCGGGGAACAAACCCGGAAGACGCATGTATTTGAAAGAGGGGATTGGAGGAGCAAAGGCAGGGAAGTCCAGCCAGGAATTCCCGAAATCATGGGGACCATTGACGCCCCAAATCCCGACCGATTGGATTTTGCCCAATGGCTGGTCAGCAAGGAAAATCCCTTGACCGCCCGGGTATTTGTCAACCGCATTTGGGAGCAGATTTTTGGGTTTGGCTTGGTGGAAAGCATGGAGGATTTTGGAAGTCAGGGCATTCCTCCCACCCATCCGGAACTATTGGATTGGCTGGCAGTGACTTTCAGGGATGATTTGAATTGGTCCACCAAATCATTGATTAAAATGATCGTAATGTCCGAGACTTATCGGCAAAGTTCCCATACCGATAAAAACAGACTGAATAAGGATCCTTACAACAAATACTTATCCAGGGGGTCCAGAACCCGGTTACCTTCAGAAACCATCCGTGACCAGGCTTTGGCCATTAGCGGTTTGCTGAATAAAAAACAGCTTGGGCCAAGCGTGATGCCTTATCAGCCGGAAAACCTCATCAGTTTTGGGGGTCGCTTTTGGTTTGAAAGTGAAGGCGAGGATAAGTACCGGAGGGCAGTTTATACTTATTGGAAAAGGACCAATCCTTACCCTTCCATGTTAACTTTTGATAACCCCTCTAGAGAAGTTTGTACTTCCAGGCGCATTAGGACCAATACCCCTTTGCAGGCATTGGTCCTGCTGAATGATCCTGCCTATGTAGAGGCCGCCTCTGCCTTTGCCCAAAAAATCAAGGCAGATGGAACTGAAAACATAGCGGCATCAATTGAAAAACATCTTCAGCTGATCACCGCAAAACCACCGGAAGAGGAAAAGGTTAAGGTATTGGTGGAATTATACCGGGAGTCTCTGGCATATTATCAGGAAGAAAGGCCGGAACTGGACGAGGATCCACAATTGGCTGCACTGCGGTTAGTTAGTAATGCCATGCTAAATTTAGACGAATTCGTAACCAGAAGATGATATGAACTTATTTGAAGAAGCGCTTGTCCAACGCGCCAACTATAATACCAGAAGGCATTTTTTAAAAAAATGTACTTCCGGAATCGGGGCTTTGGCGCTGGGATCATTAATGGGATGTGATAAATTGGTAACGGGCACAGGAAAGGCTGCCAATTCCGGCAGTGGTTTCAATACCGGTCCTCATTTTGCCCCAAAGGCCAAAAGTGTGATTTTTTTGCACATGGCAGGAGGCCCCTCCCATTTGGAGTTATTTGATTATAAGCCTACCCTAGAAAAATTAAATGGCAAAGACACCCCTAAGTCACTGATGGAAGGTAAGGAATTTGCATTCTTGAAAGGGACCCCTAAACTTCTGGGACCCCAATCCCATTTCGATCAGTACGGCAAATCAGGGGCCTTTGTGTCCGATTACATGCCTGAATTTGCTAAAATGGTGGATGAAGTCAGCTTTTTGAAGGCCATGCATACCAATGAATTCAATCACGCCCCTGCCCAGCTTTTTATGCATACGGGCAGCCCGAGGCTGGGTAAACCCAGCATGGGTGCATGGTCCATTTATGGACTGGGGTCGGAAAATGAAAATTTACCTGGTTTTGTGGTGCTTACTTCCGGTGGAGGTGCCATCAGTGCAGGTAAAAGCATCTGGGGAAGTGGCTTCTTGCCTACTGTTTATCAGGGTGTCCAATGTCGCTCGGTGGGAGATCCGGTCTTGTTTTTATCCAATCCCGATCAAATTGATGCCCACTTGCGTAAAAAGTCCATCGCGTCCATTAATGAAATCAACCGGCTGGAATATGAAGAAGCGGCTGATCCTGAAATTCTTTCCAGAATTTCACAATATGAATTGGCTTTCAGAATGCAAACCGCAGTTCCTGATATCATGGATATTAATGAGGAGCCTGAATCCATTCATCAATTGTACGGTACAGAGAAAGGAAAGGCGTCCTTTGCCAATAACTGTCTTTTAGCAAGGAGGCTGGTGGAAAAGGGGGTTCGGTTTGTTCAGCTCTTTGACAACCGTTGGGACACGCATGGTGTGGGTGCGGGAAATGGCGTAGGTGAAGGTATGAAAAGATCCTGCAAAGCTATAGATCAGCCGATTGCTGCTTTATTGATGGATTTGAAACAAAGAGGTTTGCTGGATGAAACTTTGGTCGTTTGGGGTGGAGAATTTGGAAGAACGCCTATGATGGAAGCTAGGACAGGGCAAGGATTTGACGGCAGAGACCATCATCTGGAGGCTTTCACCATGTGGATGGCCGGTGCCGGGGTTAAAAAAGGCCATATCCATGGAGCAACCGATGAAATAGGCTATTATGGAACGGAAGGACGCACCCATGTTCATGATCTTCAGGCAACCATTCTCCATCAGTTGGGTTTTGATCATGAGCAACTTACTTATGAATTTCAGGGCAGAAACTTCCGTCTAACGGATGTTCATGGGAAAGTTATCCAAGAAATTTTGGCTTAATACCGATCATTACTGTTTTTGTGTGATGGTCCTTTCATGCTTATTGGCCCTGAGGAGTCGATCATTTTAAAAACAGGCTCGCCCGGATTTAATTCCATTCCAATTTTTTGATGAGCAATTACAAAGCTTTTTGGATGATGGGGTGCACTATCGACAGCATCCGTATGGTTTACTTTCAAACTACTCTCCAGCAATTGGCCCTGATTATTAATGGCAAAATTCAAAAGATGGTCTTTGACCTGAATGTTAAAATTAAGCAGGTTAAGAGAGGGTATTAGGACGAGATGGGAATGTTTATAGGCAGGGGGATACTTTTTCACAAAGTCAAAAGAAGAAAGATCCGTTAAATTTTCAGTCGGATTAACATCCCAAATCAAATTGCCCAAAGGATCAAACCGACTAACGAAAAAATTGCTGTAGTTTTGATTTTTATATTGTAAGGGATTGCTTCCATAATCATTTTCTCCCAATAACCCGCTCAGATAGAAATCTCCGGAATTTTCATCCAGAAAGACATTAAAAAAGGCCCCAATAGTATAGTTGAGGTAATGGTTCGAAATACTGCGGTGCCCGGATTGGTAATAATCATGATCGGTGTTGATCATGGCATTCCAATTACGTTTCTTGACATGAAAGGAAGGCCTGATATGATTGTTCTCAGGAGTGAATTCCAGTTCAAAATTTCTGACATGATTTCCATCGGGGTCAAAACTTACCACTTTTGCCTGAACGGTATTTTTTCCCGGTAGGATACTTTTGAGTACCATAAATTTCTCCTGCTCTTTTTGGCCAATAAAGGACCAATGGGAGCTGAATTTATTGTGGTTTTGTTGGGGTAAATCCAATAAAATCCTCTCATATCTAAAATCCTCGATCCGGAATCGGTTGAGAATATAGGATAGGGATGGGGCTTCCATATCCATTACATCGGTGAAATTTTTTGAGCTTGTTAAAAAATATAGGTAGGTATTGTCACAAAAAGTGGCATGGAGGGTGCTGCCCATGATATTTCTTTCATCCTGAAAATCAAATTGCCTGCTGTTTCCTTCAGCGTCGAAATGGGTGACGAGGGCATTTCCCTTGCCCAATAATCCGATTTTCATCTCTATAAAAAATGCCGTATTTCCATCTGCGGAGGAAACGAGGTAACCGTTTTCGACAGGCGCATTTTTTCCATTGAAAATTTTTGTGATCCAGTTTGCAGGAACCAGCGCGCCAAGGTCTCTTTCCCATTTAGTAAAGCCGTTTTTGTCTAACTTGGAAATGGTAGTGTGTTGTGGAAAAGAAAGCGCAGAAAATGATCCTTTTTCCTGAAGGTGAATGAGCTGTTCAATGGTAGTTGAACGGTTCATGCAGGAATTTACCTGGCTGCTAACAGGATGATACAAACAAAAAAGAAAAATGAAAGTGAAAAAGCCCAATTTCATAATAAAACAATTAAAATGTTTTTTAAACAATACAAAACGTATTTCAAAACAAATCAAAATACATCATATAACCAAGGGAAATTGATTTTAATTTTTTTGCAGGCTTTTGATTTCTTAATTCAATCGAGGAGCTCCCTGTGGAATTCTGGGTCTCTAGATTTTAATGCAGCGATTTGGAACCAATAGTAATGGTTATGAGAATGCTTCTTTATGTTGGTGGTGATAAGTTGTTAAAATTGGAGAAAAGGAAGTAATTGTCGAGATTTGGCCGAAAATTCGGTTGAAAGGACAATCGGGATCCCAATCCAGAACCATGAGAAATTTCTTTGACCCAGTGATTGATCTAAATTTTCCATCTGACGGCCATGAATAAAATACATGGCAATGGGTCAGGTAAATGGCTGATTTGGGGAATCGTACTGATTTCATTTAACCTGAGACCCTCCATTACTGCGGTAGGTCCATTGATCCCTTTTATCAGGGAGGACTTGGCCCTAACCCATGGATGGGCCGGATTTTTGACCACGCTCCCTTTATTGACATTTGCCACTTTTTCCCTTTTTTCTGCAGGAATAGGGAATTTTTTGGGGAAAGCAAAAGCCATATTTTTAGGACTTGTCATTATTGGAATCGGCTCTGTGACCAGAGTCCTTGGAGGACCTTTTTTATTGTATTTTGGTACTGCCCTCACAGGAATTGGCATCGTGATCTGCAATGTCCTTTTGATACCATTGGTAAAATCAAAAATGCCTCAGAAAACCGGATGGGTGACCGGCATTTTCAGTACTGGAATGACTTTTATGGCAGCCATTGCCACGGCAGTAAGTGTACCGCTGGCAAAGGATATGGGATGGGGATGGAGAGGTTCTTTGCTGTTTTGGTCCTCCCTGCTCATTGTGACACTCTTAGTGTGGTGGCCACAGCTCGGGTTAGAGAAGTCCGCACACCAAAGAAACCCCAATAAATCCACTGGGATGTGGAAATCCCGTTTGGCCTGGCAGGTAAGCTTATATATGGGGGTACAGTCCCTGTTGTTTTTCACCATGATTACCTGGCTACCTGACATGATGATTGACAAAGGCCTCGCTCCTGTGAAAGCAGGGCTAGTTGCCTCTATGATGCAGGTGGTCGGACTGGTAGGTACTTTATTATCCCCAGTTGTTGCGCTGCGATACCGTGAGCAATCCGTACTTAATTTGATTATCGGGGGGGCTTACCTTATAGGATTCAGTACTTTATTTTCTGACCTTATATGGATCAATGTCCTGGGGATCGCTTTAATCGGCTTATGTATGGGGGCCAGCATCAGCCTTGCTTATACAATCATTGCGCTTCGGACAAAGGATGAAAGTTATACCGCAGGTCTTTCAGGTATGGCCCAATCAACCGGGTATTTTCTGGCAGCCTTAGGACCATTGCTATTTGGCCTGGTTTTGGATTATTGGCAGAATTGGGATCTGTTGATTTATCTCATGCTTGGGGCTACCTTTTTATTCATGTTTTTTGGATTTTATGCAGGTAAACAAAAGACAGTCTGACAATGAAGTGCTCTTCAATGGTAATTACGATACGGGTAAGGAAATCGTTAAATGTGTTTTGTATTTTATGGTAATATTTGGGTTCATGGTGTAATAGCCGATATTTTGCTTAAAACTGCTGGTTATCCAAGTGTTTCATTTAATTTTGTCCTATAAATTAATAGGGGAATAGCATGGAAGAATTTATTACATCGTTGGGAATTTCCGCCCCGGTATTTGATTACCTGATCATGCCATTCATGATTTTTATGGCCCGGGTGGTGGATGTTTCCATCAATACGCTGCGCATCATGTTTGTGCTAAACGGGAAAAAGTCGGTAGCACCGGTATTGGGTTTTTTCGAGGCATTGGTTTGGTTATTGGCCATTGGGCAGATCATTCAGAACATGAACAATCCCCTTTCCTATTTGGCTTATGCAGGGGGCTTTGCCACGGGTACTTTTGTAGGGATGGTCATAGAAGAAAGGCTGGCATTGGGAAGAGTCTTAGTGAGGGTCATTACACCTGTTCCCCTTCCTGATTTATTGGAATACATGAAAGAAAAGGGTTTTCGGTTTACCTCTGTGGGAGCGGAAGGTAGGTATGGTAAAGTTAACCTTTTATTTACGGTGATGAAAAGGGATGTGTTGAAGGATTTTATCAATCAGGTAAAGGCCAGTGACAGCAAAGCATTTTATACGATTGAAAGTGTAAAAAAGATCAGTGAAGACGATTTAAATGTGATGGAAGACCGTCCAAGATTCACTACACGGTTAAGAAATTTAATAAGGAAATAAGTTATTCTTTGCCGGGATCCTCCCAGCTGATTTTCCCTAAATTATTCATGTTCCGCAGTATCCAGCTTTGTCGGCCTCTTATGTAAACGGTTGGTTGAGAAGGACTCCAAAGCAAAGGACCAGGTAAAACAGCAGCCAGCATGGCGGCTTCATGGCGGGAAAGGGCCTGTGCCGATTTGTTATAAAAGTACCCGGCAGCTGCCTCCACCCCGTAAATACCATCCCCCAATTCTATTACATTGAGATAAACCTCCATAATCCGTTCCTTCGACCAAAAAAACTCGATCAGACCGGTAAAATAAGCTTCCATGCCTTTTCTCACCCAATTTCTTCCGGGCCATAAAAATACATTTTTGGCCGTTTGATTACTGATAGTGCTTCCTCCTTTTATCCGGTTACCATCTTTGTTACCTTCCAGGGCTTTTTCAATAGCTTCCCAGTCAAAGCCTTTATGGCTGGTGAATTTTTGATCTTCGGCAGCGATGACCGCCAAAACCATGGTTTCAGAAATATTTTCTAAGGACACCCATTTTTTTTGCATCCTAACCGGTCTTTCCTTATCAAAGATCTGTTCTGCCCATCTGATTCCCATTAGAGGGGTAAAATATACCGGAACGTGGCGGTAGAAGATTACGGCCAAAACAGACATCAGAAAAAGACCCAGAAAAATTCGTGCGGACCAAACTATTAACCTTTTCAGTTTTTTATTCATTATAAAAACACCTAATCACCTGAAAGACGCAAAAATATTTTCCAATTGATTTTATGAAACGATGCGTTTTAAAGGTTTTCACCAAATTGAGATAAATCCAAAACCTCATCCTGGAGATAATGGGGATAGATTTTTTGATGAATCTTTTTCACTTCGGCCGTTATGACACTTCTAAACTGCTCTATATTGGTCCCTTTTCCTGCTGCCATAAAGACAGGTTGGATCAAAGAATTTTTGGTATAACTTTCTTCCAGCTTATCAAAATCAATGAATTCTGCTTCTTCCACTTCGAATGCTGACATCCGCATTAATTCTTCTTCAGGAGGCATTTTTGGAGCGAGATCTATTTTATTGAAAACCATGATCGTCGGCTTGTCCCCTGCACCCAATTCATTAAGGGTTTGGTTGACCACATTGATCTGGTCCTGGTAGGCAGGATGGGAGAGGTCAACAACATGAACCAAAAGATCGGCCTCTTCAATTTCGGCCAAGGTAGATTTAAAGGATTCAATCAAATGGGTGGGTAGTTTCCTAATGAATCCTACCGTATCTGAAATCAAAAATGGAATATTTTCCAACACCACTTTTCTAACAGTGGAATCCACCGTTGCAAACAGTTTGTTTTCTGCTAATATATCAGCCTTGGTAAGCAGGTTCATTAAGGTACTTTTTCCTACATTCGTATAGCCTACCAATGCAACCCTCACAATTCCTGCCCTCCCTTTTCTCTGGGTTTTACCCTGTTTTTCGATCTTTTTCAATTTATCTTTTAGGAGGTCAATTTTTTGGCGGATGTCTCTCTTATCCGTTTCAATCTCTTTCTCTCCTGCACCACCTCTGGTGGAGGTGCCTCCACGTTGTCTTTCAAGGTGAGTCCACATTCGGGTAAGCCTTGGAAGCAGGTATTGGTACCTTGCGAGTTCCACCTGAGTTTTGGCCTGGGCTGTTTGTGCCCGGTTTAAGAAGATGTCCAAAATGAGCATGGATCGATCATAAACCTTGATTTTCAGCTCATTTTCAAGGATTTTAACCTGCGATGGGCTGAGGTCTTCATCAAATATGGCCATGTCCACGTTAAAGTGTTCAATGTAAGCCTTTACTTCTTCTAATTTTCCGGAACCAACAAAGGTTTTGGGGTCCGGTTTTTCCAGCCTTTGGCTAAAACGATGGATGGCTTTGGCTCCCAGGGTATCTGTTAAAAAGGCAAGCTCGTCCAAATGTTCATTTACGAGTTGTTCGGTTTCGTGCTGATGGATAAGGGCAATCAATACTGCGGTTTCCTGTTTTGGAGCAGTTTCCATTAAATTGTTTAGTTTTCTCGAATATTTACTCATTGGCAAATTTTTACTTTATGGATCATATTACCTCCTTATAACGATACTTTTTTCCAATAGATTCAAATCTCTAAATTATTGAAACCGACTCCTGATAATATTCACAAAAATAGCAAAAAGAATAATGGGGGTACTGCTCTCCAGGGATTATGCTGGTGAAAAACCGCCAAAATTGTTATTTTTCAATTCATATTTGCCAAATTGCAACGTTTTAAGCATCAATCATATAATAATGGAAATCAGAGCAACAATTATTCCCGATGTTTTTGAAATATATCCGAAGATATACAAAGATAAAAGGGGGTATTTTTTGGAAAGCTACCGGGAGGAATTATTTGAAAAACATGGATTGATTACCAGATGGGTACAGGATAACCAGTCTTTTTCACAGGCAGGAATAGTGCGGGGTTTACATTTTCAAAAAGGCGTTCATGCCCAGGCCAAATTGGTGCGGGTCATCTCGGGCAAAGTATTGGATGTCTGTGTGGATCTGAGGAAAGGCTCATCCACTTTCGGCCTATACCATGCGGTGATTTTGGATGAAGACAAACAAAATATGCTTTATGTGCCCAAAGGTTTTGCCCATGGTTTTGCCGTTTGGGAAGATGCGGTTTTTATCTACAAATGCTCGGATCCATACCACAAAGAAAGTGAAGGTGGAATTATTTGGAATGATATGGAGTTAAGCATAGATTGGGGAGTTGGAAATCCGGTTTTGTCGGAAAAGGATCTATCCTGGCCGAGTTTGGAATCATTTGAGAAAGAAAGCAAAGGAGGACTTTAAATGTCTATATTTGATATATTCAGTAAACAGGGTAAACAGGAAATAGACCAATTGGATCTGGAATGGATGCATACTGATATGCATAGCCATTTGATCCCGGGGATAGATGATGGGGCACAAACCATGGAGGAGTCCCTTTTATTAGTGGGTAGACTGAAGGAGTATGGTTTGAAAAAATTGATTACTACCCCCCATGTTATGAGTGAATACTATAGAAATACACCCGAAACTATTCAGGAGGGCTTAAAATCCCTTCGAGAAGCTGTAAAAGCACAAGGCTTGGATATTGAGATAGAGGCAGCGGCAGAATATTATCTGGATGAAATTTTTTTCGAAAAAGTCGAAAAGGCTGAACCATTGCTTTCTTTTGGAACAAATAAAATGGTTTTGGTGGAAACGGGTTTTATGAGTAAACCCCACATTTTATTGGAAGCTTTTTTTCGAATGGAGATGTCCGGTTACCAACCGGTTTTTGCCCATCCCGAGCGATACATGTACCTGCACCAGGACAGCCAACTTTTGGAATCGCTTGCTGAAAGGAATATTCTTTTCCAGATGAATTTATTGTCATTAACGGGGTATTATTCCAAAATGGTGAAAAAATTTGCCGAAAAATTAATCGACCTTGATTTGGTCAAATTGGTGGGAACTGATTGTCATAATCCGCATTATTTGGATGCATTGGAAAAACTGCCACAGGAAAAATATTATCAGAAACTAATGACCATGGATTTGTGGAACACCAAACTGTAATTGGCGTTTAAATTAAATAAAGCGGAGATGAAGATTCTGATTACAGGGATTACCGGCTTATTAGGTAGTTATTTGGCCAAGTATTTCTCAGGAAAAGCAGAAATATTCGGTTTAAAAAGGCCAGGCAGTAATGTAGGTCTTTTGGGAGATCTCTCGGAAAAAATCCAATGGTTTGAGGGAGATATCAATGATTTTCAGTTGATGGAAGATGCCTGTTCCGGTATGGATGTAGTCATTCACGCTGCGGGTATGGTTTCTTTTGAAAACTCCGGGAAAGAGGAATTGCTGAAAACCAACACCTACGGTACCAGTAATATAGTCAATGCCATGCTGTCAATCGGGGGGGGCAAATTGGTATTTATCAGTTCTGTGGCTGCTTTGGGTAGAGAAGCTGGCCATCGTGTCATCAACGAAGATTTTAAATGGAGTAATTCAGAGCTCAATTCCCCCTATGCGATTTCCAAGCACCTGGCTGAACTGGAAGTTTGGAGAGGTGCCCAGGAAGGATTACAGGTGATGGTATTTAATCCTTCGGTGTTATTGGGGAAAGTAAGTGACCATCGTAGCAGTTCGGAGATTTACCAATTTGTAATACAGGGCAACGACTATTATCCTTTGGGAAACATCAATTATATTGACATTAGGGATGCTGTAGAAATCATGGGAGCGCTTATTGATTTTGGGAGATGGAATGAAAGGTATATCATCAGTAAAGAAAGTTTGCCTTACCAAACGTTTTTTAGGGAAATGGCGGAGGAATGGAACATGAATCCCCCTAAAAAACCGCTTAGTGGCTGGGCAGCAACCCTGGCCTTGGCCTGGGCATCTGTCCATAATTTATTTTCCAAAGAAAAATTGCCGTTGAACAGACAAAAACTAATGCTAGCACAAACGAAAATTGCCTATGACAATTCAAAAATTCAAAGCCTTTTAAACCAAAGGTTTATACCATTAAAAGAGACCTTTCTCTGGGCCAGGCAGCCTGTTTAGAGGAAGGCAAATAACAATATTGTTAATATATTTAATTTTACCAAAGGCATAAAGCTTTCTAAATAATTGGTATCTTAACCTTAAAATTAAATCAAATCAATGACAGGAGATTTTGATAATCATTCGGAACAGGAGAACGATTTGGTTCAAAGGTTTGAAAATTCCCTTAAATTCAATCACGATCTCTTTTTTGGTGAGGAGGAATTAGAAGACATTATCCGATATTACCATGATAATTTTAAATTCAAAAAGGCATTAAAAACCTGTGAATTGGCACTGGTAAAATTTCCGTTTTCCTTGGAAATGAAGCTTTTGATGGCACAATCGCTCATTTATCTGGACGATATTGAAGAAGGGCTGGAGATTTTGGAAAACCTGAACAATCTTTCACCCAATAATGAGGAAATCATTTTGTCCAGGGCAAATGCTTTGTCCCTATTGGACCAAAATGCTGAGGCCATTGCCTTATTACAGGATTTTCTTCCCCTGGCTGAAGACAAGGCGGAGGTATATTATTTGCTGGGCAATTTTTATCGGGTGGAAAAAATGAACGATAAGGCGATTGAAAGCTTCAAGGAGGTGGTTAAGTTAAAAATCAATCATGAGGACGCCCTATTTCAGTTGGCCATGATCACAGAAGAAGAGGGTTCCTTTGATGAAATCTTGCTGTTTTACCAGGACTTTATCGATCAGGATCCTTATAATGCCGGAGCATGGTACAACTTGGGCGTGGTGTTTAACCGATTGGGGAAATTTGATGAAGCCATAAATGCCTATGATTATGCGCTTTTAATTGATGATTCATTTGCCTCGGCTTATTTCAATCTTGGAAATGCCCTGATGAACACCAACCAGTTTGAGCAAGCCCTGGAGGCTTACCAGAACACCATCAACTGTGAGGGCAGCAATGCGGAAAACTGCTGTTATCTGGCTGCATCCTATGAAAAGCTGGGCCAGATTGATATGGCCTTCAAATACTTTAAAAAGTCAGCTAAACTTGATCCGGAATACGAAGACGCTTGGTTTGGGTTGGGGATGTGCATGTTGAAGAAAAAGAAGTTTTTTGAGGCGATCCATTATTTTAAAAAAGCCCTAAAAATTTCGTCTGAAAGCGCTAATTTTTGGGTGGGTCTCGCAGATTCAGAGTATAACCTGGGAAATTTGCAAGCCAGTTCGGAGGCATATGAAGAAGCCATCAACCTTGAACCAGGAATATTGGAGACTTATATTAATCTTTCCCTGATTTATTTTGATCAAAACAGGTTTGAGGAAGCTGAGGATGTGATCAAAGAGGGAATGGAAGAGTTGCCGGATGAGGCGGAGCTGTATTACCGATTGGTGGTCTACCTTATCAAAACAGGTAAATACAAAGAAGCCTTTTCAAATTTGGAAAATGCGTTAACTTTGGACTTTGAAAAGCATACGGTTTTATTTGAGTTGATGCCGGAATTGGAACAGCAAAAGGCCATATACAAAATAATTAATCAATACAGAGCGGATTTTAATAAATAAGACCTTAATCACCTATTTTATCAAAAATTTATTGAATGAATTACGATCTTAAGAGCATTCCTTCCCGAACAGCCAAACCCCGGAGTGCAGGATTTACTATGGCAATGGATAAGGGATTGAGTTTGAGGGAAGTAGAGGATTTTATAGAGACAAGTGGCGATTTTGTTGATATTGTCAAACTGGGCTGGGCCACCTCTTATGTGACCAAAAAACTGAAAGAAAAAATCGGGATTTACCGTTCTTACGGTATTCCGGTCTATTTTGGAGGGACACTTTTTGAGGCATTTGTTATTCGGGATCAATTTGAAGATTACCGAAGGCTTTTGGATGAATACCAGCTTACATTTGCAGAAGTATCTGATGGATCCATTACTTTAGACCATGATCAAAAATGCTGGTATATTGATACTTTGGCCAAGGAAGTAACGGTGCTTTCAGAGGTAGGGTCTAAAGATGCCGCCAAAATCATTCCTCCGTATAAATGGATAGACCAAATGCAAAAAGAGCTGAATGCGGGGGCATGGAAAGTGATCGGAGAGGCTAGAGAGGGTGGCACAGTGGGCCTTTTCAGGGATTCAGGAGAAGTAAGACAGGGGTTGGTGGAGGAAATTTTAACCCAGGTTCCCGAAGAAAAAATCATTTGGGAGGCTCCCCAAAAAGAGCAACAGGTTTGGTTCATAAAATTATTGGGTTCAAATGTCAACTTGGGCAATATTTCACCCAATGAGTTTATTCCCTTAGAAACTTTAAGACTTGGACTAAGGGGTGACACCTTTGATTTCTTTCTATAGGCTTTCGAATAGTTAACCTTTTCCCCCAATTATCCTTCATGTTTTCGCCTTATGAATAGAGTTAAAAATAAACTTCTTTTGTTTTTAAAAGGAATGGCCATGGGCAGTGCAGATATAGTTCCCGGCGTTTCCGGTGGGTCAATTGCTTTGGTAACAAAAATTTATGAAGAATTATTGGATAGTATCAATTCCATTAATCTGGAGTCCCTAAAGTTGTTGGTAAATTTAAAATTCGTTCTGTTTTGGAAAGCCATAAACGGGCGTTTTTTATTGACCGTGCTGCTGGGTATTTTAACAAGTATTTTTACCCTTTCGCAAGGGATTACCTACCTTATCGATACCTATCCGATTCCTTTATGGTCTTTTTTCTGCGGGTTGATTTTGATCAGTGCCATTATCATATTAAGGGACATCCGCCGATGGAACATCCTGGCCATTTTGTTTTTTCCAATTGGGGCTGTCCTTGCTTATTATATTACAGAATTGCCGCTGTTCTCTTCCCCTGATGAAATTTGGTTTACTTTTATTGCCGGGGCTATAGCAATTTGTGCCATGATTTTACCTGGGATTTCCGGTAGCTTTTTATTATTGATCTTGGGAAAGTATGAATTTATCCTTCACGCGGTCAATGAAAGAAATATCATGGTTTTGGTGGTTTTTGCTTTGGGATGTATTACCGGTCTTTTATTGTTCAGTAGAGTGATTTCCTATTTTTTGAAAAACTTTCATGCCATTACCCTTTCATTTTTGTCGGGTTTTATGTTGGGCTCTATCAATAAAATCTGGCCATGGAAAAGGGTCCTCTCTTACCGCATATCCAGTGAAGGCATACAAAAACCATTGTTGACCGAAAATATTTCCCCCCATCTTTACCTGATGGAAACGGGGGAGGAGTCCCAGTTTTTATTGGCGATTCTCGCCTTCTTGATAGGAGTGGTTCTCGTGGTTGGCATTGAGCGATTGGCCGATAATTTTAGCAAAGAATGAAAAAATTCGGTTTAATAGGTTACCCGCTTACGCATTCTTTTTCAAAGAAATATTTCTCTGATAAGTTCATCCAGGAACAGCTGGCAGATTGCCAATATGATCTGTTTGAAATTCCTTCCATTAGGGATCTGCCCGCCCTTTTGGCCAGGGAACCTGATCTTTTAGGTTTGAATGTCACCATTCCTTATAAAGAGAAGGTAATTCCCTTTTTAGATAGACTTGACCCGGCCTGCAGGGAGATTGGTGCGGTAAATTGCATTAAAATTACTGACCAGGAACTAATTGGTTATAATACAGATTATTTTGGGTTCAGGGAATCGTTGATCAAATGGCTTGGTACGGAAAGACCAAAGGCATTGATACTAGGAACTGGTGGTGCTTCCAGGGCTGTTACACAGGCCTTGAAAAGCCTGAATATGGACTTTTTAATGGTTTCAAGGAAAAATCCTTCATCTTTAGAGGGTAGGATTACCTACGCTGATTTAAAAATTCATAGTAAATTGATTCTTGATTATCCATTAATCATCAATACCACTCCCCTGGGGACTTATCCGGAAGTAGATTCCTTGCCGGAAATTTCCTTCGAGCGAATAGGTGCCCAACACTGGATATACGATTTGGTTTATAACCCTGAGGAAACCCTGCTGATGCGGTTGGCAGGTCAAAGGGGCTGTCGGGTCAAAAATGGAATGGAGATGTTACATTTACAGGCAGAGGCCTCCTGGGAAATTTGGCAATAAATTTTAATTTGGAATTTGATTGAATTTAAAATTTTAAGGGATCGTAAAACGGTTCATGTCCTTTTAAGGAAGTTAGGATTTATTTTAATTTTAGCCATTGATAATCAATGGCATAATAATTCGGGGCATTTAATAAAGTGTTAAACTTATTGCTTTACCCCGCTTTTTCGTATATAATATTTATTATTAGTTATTAATTGCCAAAGACACCAAATTTTAAAATATGCCTAGAGCCCAATCTAAAAATGACAGAAAAATTTTTGTACTGGATACCTCTGTTATTCTCTTTGATCACCATTCCATCATGAATTTTGCTGAGCATGATGTGGTGATACCCATTACTGTTTTAGAAGAACTTGATCAATTTAAAAAGGGCAATGACATTAAAAACTTTGAAGCCAGGGAATTTATCCGGCAATTGGATTATCTATCCAAGGATCAATTGATCCACCAATGGACACCTTTAAACGGCAAAACCAAAGGTAGTTTTAAGGTGATGATGAATCCCGAAAATACGCTTAATGCCAATGATATTTTTGGTGAGGAAAAGAATGATCATAAAATCCTAAATGCTGCGCTCAGCCTGAAGCAATCCATAAAGGACCGAAAGGTGATTTTGGTAAGCAAGGACATTAATTTAAGGCTTAAGGCCAAATCCCTGGATATTTTGGCGGAGGATTATGAGACCGGCAAAATTAAAAATATTTCTGAAATTGAAAATACCGGGAAGGAGCTAATGGAGGGCATCAATCCGGATCTGATTGATCAATTATATGAAAATGGAGTGATTGATGCCAAGGAAATCTTTGGCAGGAAGAGGAATTCGGTACCCCAAAACAACACCTTTTATATTTTGAAAGGGCCTACGCCCAATGTCTCCATTCTGGCTTACTACCAGGTAGAAGATAAGACCTTTCAGAAAATCGAAAAAACAAAAGCTTACAACATTTCACCTAAAAATGCAGAACAGGCTTTTGCCCTCCATGCCATTATGAACCCCAGGATTAAATTGGTTTCCATTCAAGGGGTGGCAGGAACAGGAAAGACCTTGTTGGCTTTGGCAGGCGCCCTGGAGCAAAGAAGGGATTTCAAACAAATATACCTGGCCAGGCCCATTGTGCCCCTGAGTAACAAGGATATAGGATACCTGCCTGGGGATATCAAATCCAAACTCAACCCCTATATGGAGCCGCTCTGGGACAATTTAAAATTCATCCAAAACCAATACAGGGAAAGTGACAAAGAATACCAACGCATCGTGGACTTGGTCAACCAGGAAAAACTGGTGATCCAACCCTTGGCCTATATACGGGGAAGGTCATTGTCCAACATTTTCTTTATTGTGGATGAGGCACAAAACCTGACTCCCCATGAGGTTAAAACCATCATCAGCAGGGCCGGTGAAAACACAAAAATCATCTTTACGGGAGATGTATTTCAAATCGACACCCCTTACCTGGACAGTCAAAGCAATGGGTTATCCTACCTAATTGACAGGGTAAAACACCATCCCTTATATGCCCACATCAAACTGGAGAAAGGGGAGCGGTCCGAACTGGCTAACCTGGCCAATGATTTGCTGTAAAAGGTCAGGATATTAGCTTTCAGTGATGGTGTTCAGTTTGGCCAGAAAGCTGTTGTAATATTGACGGCCTACCTGTACCACATCACCGGTTTTCAGATTGATCTCCTTGGTATTGAAATTCTCTATTTGATCCAGTTGGACAATATAGGATTTTTGAACCCTTAAAAACAGGTTGGAGGGTAATTTCTCTTCCATGTCTTTCATGGATTTTCTGATGGTGAAATTTCGGCTTTTTGTAAAAATGGTTACCATGTTTCCGTTGGCTTCCACATAATAAATGTCCCTATAATCTACCCTTTCAAAGCTATTGTCTGCTTTGATATAAACGGCATCCACCACCAAATAGGGGCTCTCGGGTACTTTAGTACTACCTTCCGTAAAACTCGGTCTTGTTCTTTGATTATAAAGAACGATTTCAACCATAGCATGAATATCATTGCTGTTGAAGGGCTTTACAATAAATCCTGCCGGGTGGGTTCTTTTTGCCCTTTCAATAATGTCCGGATCACTGTAAGAAGTAACATAAACGATCGGCGCATCTACCATTTGTTGGATAATTTCACCTAATTCAATACCATCCTTATCCCCCTTGAGTTTGATGTCCATAAAAACCATATCCGGTCGGTACTTTTTCACTACTTTGATGGCCTGATTGGCGGAATTGGCGATATCAATATTGACATAACCGAGGAGCTGTAAAATCTCCTCAATGTTTTCTGAAATGTTGATATCATCCTCTACTATTAATATCCGTTCTTCTTTCATGCTATGGTATTTAATTGAAAAGTTTAAAATTTTGCTGTTTTATCGAAAATTCACTTCAAAATACGAATAAATGTATACAATTGAATTGATATTGGGATTAATTTAGGATTTATTTTCAAAAAAGGCTTATAGGCTCATTAAATCTTTAAATCTGGCTGCCTGTCTCCTGCTTACCTCAATTCTATCTCCCCCCTTTAAGGTTACCACCAGGCCTCCGTTAAACCAGGGTTCAATGGTTTCCACCCAGCTTAAATTAATGATGTGTTTTCTGCTTGCCCTGAAAAATGATTTCTCATCCAATCGCTCATCAAGGGCATTGAGGGATTTATGGATCATGGGTTTATTGTTTTCAAAATATACTTTGATATAATTCCCGTCGGATTCGAATAAACGCACATTGGATAATTTGACAAACCAGCATTTATCTCCGTCTTTGACAAATACCTGATCGTTCAGAGAAAGTTTATTCTTAGGAAGCTGTGATTCTTCTATTTCTTCTTTTTGGATTGCTTCCAGTTTTTTTTCAAGCTTATTCAGCGTTTCCGTTAATCTTTCCGGTTCAATGGGTTTGAGCAGGTAATCCAATGCATTTACCTGGAAAGCCTGTAAGGCAAATTCATCATAGGCTGTAATGAATACTACCAAGGGGACGAAGTCAAGCTCCTCCAATAAATCGAAACCTGTTTTTTCAGGCATCTGAATGTCAAGAAATAAAACTTCGGGTTGTAATGATTCAATTTTTTCCTTCGCATCATCCACATTCGTGGCCTCTCCCAATACTTCAACATTTTCATTTTGGGACAGAAGGTTGATCAGTTCTTTCCTTGCCAACCTTTCATCATCTACTACTAATACACGCATACAATTTTAATTTTATTCTAAATTAAGGTTTTGTTTCGGGATTTTTATTTCTGTAACGACAAAATCTTGCCCATAGTTAAATATTTTAAAGGATGCCCTATTGCCATATATCAATTTTAACCTTTGGATGGTATTGGCAAGGCCATGGCCCTCCCCCTTTTTTTTGGTGCTTCCGTCCTTCTTGAGTTGCCCACTGTTTCTGACCCAAATGTACAAATCGTCCAATAAGCCAACCGTACATTTTACCTCTATCAGACCTCCTTTGATAAGGTTGGAAATACCGTGCTTGATGGCATTTTCGACAATGGTTTGAAGCATCATGGGGGGTATCCTATACTGATAGGCCTTTTTTTCAATTTCGTAATGCACCTTTAGGCGCTCTTCAAACCGAATGGATTCCAGGTTAAGATAGTCCTTTACAGTGTTCAGTTCTTCAGCAAGAGGGATGGTTTTGTGCTTGTCCATGACCAGGGAATACCTCAGGATATTGGAAAGTTGGGTGATGGCAGACTTTGCTTTAGCGGGATCCTCGTCCACCAAAGCCCGGACACTGTTCAAGGCATTGAAAATAAAATGAGGATTCAATTGGTTTCTTAGATGGATCAGTTTGATTTCATTGATGCGGGCCTGGAATTTTAGGCTGGAATTGTAATTATCCAGGAAGTAAAACAGGAAATACATCAGGGACCAGAGTGAATAATATAAAAAACTGGTAAATAGATTGGCCAATATTATCAAAAGCCTCAGGTCTTCACGGGGATATAAGGTTCCAAATATCCAATTAATAAGGACCTGGGTAAGTGTATTGAGTATGCTGAGGATTAAAACAGCAACGAGTACATGACTGATCAACCTGGCAATGGGTAAATTAAGCCAATTCTTGTTTTTGATCAGGAACCGGAAAAAATGGGTGGAGAGAAAATAAAAAATCGCCAATGAAAAATAAGCCCCGATTTGAATAGGGGTAATTCCTCTAGCCATCGACACAAAAAACAGGTTGACCAAAGCAAAACTCAGCCAACCAAAAACCTGCAAAAGCCAATATAATTTATTTTTATCCATCGTTTAGGACAAAGGGGGAAATCAGGCACTGATCAAACTATTTGATGCCTACGCTCTTATTTAATGGAATTTTGTCTAAAATTTTATGGATCAAATCTCTTGTGCTGATGTTATCTGCTTCTGCTTCATAATTGAGGATAATCCGGTGGTTGAGGACATCCTCTGCTATCGCTTTGATGTCTTCGGGAAGGACATAATCCCGGCCATCCATATAGGCAATTGCCTTGGCAGCCAAATTCAAGTTGATGGATGCACGTGGTGAAGCTCCAAATTGTATGTATTTGGCCTCCTCATGCATGCCATATTTTTCCGGAAAACGGGTGGAAAAGACCAATTCTATGATATAGTTTTCCAATGCTTCTGCAATCTGAACCTCATTGATACCATCTCTGATGGAAAAAATATCATCTTTATCCAAAATGGCATTGACTTCAGAAATAAAATGGGAGTCGGTCATTCTTCTCATCACTTCCAGTTCATCCAATTTGGAAGGGTAATCTATGTTTACCTTCATCATGAACCGGTCCACCTGTGCTTCAGGCAAGGGATAGGTCCCTTCCTGATCTACAGGATTCTGGGTAGCCAAAACCAAAAAAGGCCGGTCAAGGGCATAGGTTGTCTCGCCTATGGTAACCTGTTTTTCCTGCATGGCCTCCAGCAGCGCTGATTGAACCTTTGCCGGCGACCTGTTTACCTCATCTGCCAAAATGATATTAGAAAAGATAGGTCCTTTTTTAACCTCAAAATTGGCATTCAATTGATTATAAATCATGGTACCTACCAAATCTGAGGGCAGTAGGTCTGGCGTAAACTGAATCCTCTTGAAATCAAGGTGCAAAACCTTGGATAGAGTGTTCACTGTCAGGGTCTTGGCCAATCCCGGCACCCCTTCCAATAAAATATGCCCATTGGTAAATAACCCAATTAATAAACGGTTCACCATTTTATCCTGGCCCACTACCACCTTCTTTACTTCATTGATTACTTCTTGTATTTTCTCCTGATGCATAATGAATTCTACGTTGCTATTTGCTATGATAAAAGATAATCAATTACTGATTTTCATGTTAAGGAATGCCTAAATTAGAATAAATAGTCCTTTATCACAATTTAGATCAATTCTTATTTTTTTCTTCCTTTGGTTTTGAATATAGGCAGTAAAAGATCCCTGCCAATACTATATTAGATCTTTTCTAATCCCAGACCCCGGTAAATGGATTTCCGGTCCATTTCCCTGATTTCACCTACCTGATATCCCTGGATATTCAAATTACCAATGGACCATCTGACCAACCTCAAGGTAGGAAAACCGACATGCGCAGTCATTTTTCTGACTTGACGGTTTTTGCCTTCCATCAGCCTAAGTGAAATCCAGGAATCAGGCACATATTTCCTATATCTTATGGGCGGGGACCTTTCCGGTAAATGGTTTTCAGGTTGATCTAACTTTTTCGCCTGGGCTTTGGCCGTCAGATGCGTTTTTCCTTTTACTTTAATCGACACACCCTGTTCTAAGGCAATTAACGCCTCCTTTGAAACAAGCCCTTCCACCTGCACCCAATACGTCCTTTCATGCCCCTGATCGGGATCCAATAACAGATTGTTCAGTTTTTTGTCATTGGTAATTAACAACAATCCTTCACTATCCTTATCCAGACGTCCCACAGGATAGACATCTTCAGGGAAGTCGGCCAAGCTTTTTAAGGTTTCCTTTTCTCCACTGAACTGGCTGAGAATGCCAAATGGTTTGTAAATGACAAAATACCGGAACAATTTTTTTTATCGAAGTAATTTAAACAACTCGTCCAATTGAGGGGTCAGGATAATTTCAGTCCTTCTGTTTTTGGCTCTGCCCTCAGGACTTTCATTATCGGCCTTAGGTTCATGAAAACTTTTTCCGGCAGCGGTAACCCTGGTGGGCTCCACTTCATAATTTTCGGTGAGGATCCTGACAATGGCGGTGGCCCTTGCGGTACTCAGTGCCCAATTGTCTTCAAAGCGCCCACTGATGGGAACATTGTCTGTGTGCCCTTCTACCATGATTTGTATATCCTCACTATTGTTCAAAACCTCAGCAAGTTTTCCCAAAGCCTCAATGCCGTCTTTATTCACATTGGCACTTCCTGAAGGGAAAAGCAACTTGTCCTGGAGAGATACATATAGTTTACCGTCTTGTTCAAAAACCTGGAGTTCATCAGACCGGTATTGGTTCAACGCTTTATCCACCGTTTCTTTAAGCCTGTTCATCACGGCTCTTTGTTCATCCAAAAGGTTTTGCAACTGATCTAGCCTTTGTTGTTGCTCCATCAGCGTTCTTTCCTTTTCCGTAAGTTGTTGTTGAACAGAAGTGGAAGTGGATTGGGCCTTTGCCAATCTTTCATTTAGGTTTTCATTCAGCCCTTTTTCTCTTTCCAGGGCTGCCTCCAGGTCCTTTACCTCTTCTTGGGTATTTTGGAATTCACGCTTTGTGGCTTCCAATTCATCCTGGGTATCCCCTAGAGAACGTGTCAATTGGGCCATTCTTATGTTGGCCTCTGTGAATTTCTTTTTCGAAACACAGGAAAATGTGATCAAAAAAACAATCATCAAGAGGCCAATGGTACCGGTAAACTTTTTCATAAATAGGTTTATACAAATCTATAGCTAAAAACATACCAAATTTAGTGGATTAATTGGAGCAATGGCTTTTGTTAAAGAATAAACCTAAGAAATTCTGCTCCAGTTCAGGGTATGCTTCGTGTGCCGGTTGATCTGGTCCAGGATGGGTCTGTTTTCTTCCTGGATGAAATTAGGGTCCGTTGCCAGAATATTTTTGGCCGCTTCTCTCGCCTGAGAAATTATTGCCCCATCTTTTCCCAAATCTCCCAATTTCAATTCCGTAATTCCGGACTGCTGGGTCCCGGAAAGATCTCCAGGCCCCCTAAGATTTAAATCCACATCTGCGATCTCAAAGCCATTATTGGTTCTGACCATAGTATCTAACCGGACCCTGCCTTCCTTGCTCAATTCGTATTTGCTCATCAAAATACAATAAGATTGATCTGAGCCTCTTCCTACCCTTCCTCTAAGTTGGTGCAATTGGGACAGGCCAAACCGCTCCGCATTTTCAACGACCATCACAGAAGCATTTGGCACATTCACCCCCACCTCAATCACAGTAGTCGCCACCATGATTTTGGTTTCCCCTTTGATGAACCTGCTCATTTCAAAATCTTTGTCCGCTGCTTTCATGTTGCCATGTAAAATACCAATGGGAAGTCCTGGGAATGCCCTGCATATGCTTTCATAGCCATCCATAAGGCTTTTTAAGTCTGTTTTTTCTGACTCTTCAATTAAAGGATAAACGATGTACACCTGTCTACCTTTTAATATTTCTTTCCTCAAAAAGCCAAAAACTCTAAGTCGGTCCTTGTCATACCGATGTACAGTCTGGATGCCTTTCCTGCCGGTGGGTAATTCATCGATAACAGAAATATCCAAATCACCATACAGGGTCATGGCCAAAGTCCGGGGTATCGGCGTGGCGGTCATTACCAGTACATGGGGATAGAAATCCTGGCTTTTTGCCCAAAGTTTTGCCCTTTGAGCTACCCCGAACCGATGTTGTTCATCAATAATGGCCAAACCAAGGTTTTTGAATTGTACGACATCTTCCAACAATGCATGGGTCCCAATCAGTAAGTTCATGTCGCCGGCAGAAAGGGCTTCATGCAAGGCAACCCTTTCTTTCCTGGTGCTTGATCCGGTAAGTAATGCTATTTTTAGATTCATTTTTTCCGCAAAACCTTTTAACCCTTCATGGTGTTGAATGGCCAATATTTCTGTTGGGGCCATTAAGCAGGATTGGGTTCCGGAGTCAATGGCTATCAACAGGCAAATAAAAGCCACGATGGTCTTACCAGAACCCACATCTCCCTGGACAAGCCTGTTCATTTGTTTGCCTGATTTCATGTCGTAATACACTTCTTTGATCACCCTTTTTTGGGCTTCAGTTAGGTCAAACGGCAAATGTTCTTTATAAAATCTTGTCAGTAGGGAGGTTTGGTTCAATATCTTACCCCGGTATTTTTCAATTCTGGTTAATTTTAATTTTAGTAGACGGAGTTGTAAAAAGAAAAACTCTTCAAATTTCAACCTGAACAATGATTTTTTAAGCGTTTCCGGTTGCCCTGGGAAATGAATTTGGCTGATGGCTTCCTTCTTGGAGACCAATCCGTAGGTTTTTAATACGCTCAATGGCAAGGTTTCAGGAATATGTGGCAGGGCGGTCTGCACCAAAACAGCCATGATTTTGGACAGGCCTTTGCTGTCTAAAAATTTATTGCGTAGTTTTTCAGTGGTGGGATAGACAGGGTGAAAAAAGGACTTTTCTTCCTGTTGATTTCCCAATAAGACCAATTCCGGATGGGCAATACTGAATTTTCTCCCGTATAATTGGGGCTTGCCAAACGCCACAAGGGGAACCCCTTTTATTAACTTTTTGGCAATCCATTGCACCCCTTTGAACCAGGTGAGTTCCATATTGCCTGAATCATCAGCAAATTGGGCAACCAGTCGTTTCCTTCTGCCCTCTCCAACCATTTGAACCGCAAGGATTTTTCCAATGACCTGAACCTGCTGAAGGTCCTCCCGGATTTCCCGGATTTTATAATATTTTGTCCGATCTTCGTACCTGAAAGGGTAATGCTGTAATAAATCTCCAAAGGTAAATATCTGAAGTTCTTTATTCAGCAATGCTGCTTTTTGGGGACCTACCCCTTTAAGGTATTCGATTTTTGTGTCGAAAAATCCTTCCAAGACCTTTTCTTTTTTATTGAATTATTAAATGGGATTTCAGCTGATATTTTCTTCTAATTTTCTGATCGCATTGCGGTGATGAATCAGGGAATCCAGCAGCTCGGATTGGTTCTTTGAACGGTGAAAATTCTGTTCCTCATAATTTACATGATAATATATATTGCCATTGAGGTGATCGGTAAGGAACCTTAAGCCCATAATTAAGGTCATCATTTCCCCCCCAAAGCTGATGGATTTTAATTCCTGAGCAGAAACCTTGCCCTTTAAAACAGGAATAAAACCTTCCAAAAGCCCTTCATATTTTTCCAGGTCCACATGGATGGCCCCCCAATTTAAGGAAGATTCATCTTCCCTACATGCCACCGTCCTTACCAGATCCCCGAAATCATAAAAAACAAATCCAGCCATGATGGTGTCGAGGTCTATCACAGCATTTACCTTGTCAAGAGGATCATTGAATATCAGGTTGTTGATTTTGGTGTCATTATGGGTAACCCTTTTAGGAAGATGTTGCTGATAATACCGGTATTTTTCGAGCAGTTTTTTTTTGTCCAGATAGAATTCAATCATTTTCCTGGTTTCCGCATTAATTTGGATTTTTGGGTTTTTGATGCTTTTCTCAAATTGTTCATATCTTAATACCAAATTATGAAAATCCGGTATGGATTCTTGAAGGACACTGGCATCTACCTGCGAAAAAGCGCTTATAAAATGGGCAAAAGCTTCTGAAGCCATCCTGGCTTGACTTTTTTTATCCACGGCATCTTTGGTCATGCCTTTTACAAAAGGAAAAATCCGAAACAATTCCCCATTAATTTGGGAGAAAAACTGATCATCCTTGTTTTTTATAGGTAAGGGCAATTCAAAAGGTAAAACCTTTGGATCAAATTGATTCAATAAATACTGTTGATTAAATGAAATCCTGTCCGGGTACTTGAATACAGTTTGATTAAACTTTTGGAGGATAAAAAACCGACCATCGGCATGAATCCGATAAGTTTGATGAATATGTCCGGAACCAAAACGTTCAAATTCAACAGGAGACACTGTAAAATGATATAAATTTAATATTTCGCCAATTTGAGGCTCTTTCATAATCCAAAAGGGTTGCTGATTTTTTTTAATGATGAGTGCACGTTATTTGAACGGTATTAATGGTTAAAATTACAACACTTTTAATTATATGTTATGGAAAGCATTTATATTTACCGAAGTTCGTCCAATTCTTATGAACTTGGTATCCATCAGGATCCCCGGCTAGGACCTGATAGTCACTGGTTTATGGGGCTTCGACTCCGCTCAGCCACCGCTCGACTCCGCTCAGCCACCGCTCGACTCAGTTCAACCGATGTTTCGGTGTATTTTGAGTTATCGGGGAGGAATTTATTCAAACCCAATCAAGCCCCCACGGTGCGGAAGATCTCGACGATGGGTGTGCCTTCGACAAGCTCAGGCACCGCAGATTTAGTCCGGGAAGGTGAGATACCGTTTCAGGTGAGGCAAAGAGTCATCCTTAGCCCCGGTCCTTTTGGCGAACAGCTAATTTTTCAGCCTTTTACGATCATTCCCCTTCCTTATTCAGGAAATCCGGTATTTAATCCCATCCCACATCGGAGTTTATATCCCCAATTTTGCCAAATTAGATCAGATCCGAAACCAATCGTTGGTGAAATGCAATTTTTCCGGTATATTGAAAATGGCTTTTCCTGCTATCCGAAATTAGGCAAAATCAAATGCCTGCGTCAAATTTTACGGAATACATAAGAGCTTTAACAACCATGCAGCTGCCGAACCCGAGGATTATTAAACAGAGAAAAAAATGTTGTCGATCTTTCATCGAATAATTAGTTTCAAATAATATGGATATACTGGGAACAAGGTGATTATATGTTGTTAAATCAATTTAAAAATTATAATTGTTGGAATAAATAAGTTACCACTTTTTTAAATAAGAAATATATGGCACAAAAAAAGAATACATTCTTAATTTTATTAACAATTCTTATCGCATTAACAGCATGTAGAAATGATACAGTATTTTCAGAATATGAGATAAAAGAATTTTTATTTAAAGGGCGAGATGCAAAGATTGTTTTCCCTCATAAAAAAAACCAAAATAATTATTGGATTTGGAGAGCCAGATTTTGGGGCCATGAGCCACAAGTTGACAAAGCATTATTAGAAAAAGGGTTTCATGTTGCATATATTGACGTTTCTAATTTGTTTGGGAACGATGAAGCTGTAGAACTGTGGAATGATTTTTACAGTTTATGCATTTCTGAATATGGACTTAATCATAAAGTTGTATTAGAAGGGATGAGTCGTGGTGGATTAATAATTTATAATTGGGCATCAAAAAACACAGACAAAGTTTTTTGTATTTATGCTGATGCTCCAGTTTGCGATATAAAAAGTTGGCCAGGTGGAATGTTTAATGGGATTGGAAGTCCTGAAGCATGGAAAGATTGTTTAAAAGCATACAATTTGGACACAAATACAGTTAAAAATTTCGATAATATTCCTATAAATAATTGTGTGAATATTGCAAAAGTGGGAATTCCTGTTCTGCATGTATATGGTGATGCGGATAAAGTAGTGCCTTATGAAGAAAATACGGCATTATTAGCCGAAAAATTTAAAGAGGCTGGAGGTTCCATAGAACTGATAAGAAAAAAAGGAGTTGGACATCACCCACATTCTCTAAAAGACCCAAAACCAATTGTAGATTACATATTAAGTAGTATTGAAAAGAAGGAATAAGGAGTGGTAATATGAGCAGAAGGCCAAAGGCCATCAGCTTCACGACCAAGCGGGAGTACGCCTTCTCCCAAACGGAGTAAATTTACCATTACCTGCCTGCCATCCTAAAAGCCTGCCCGGCTTTATTTTTGCTCTTCTTCCTAAATAGTTTTCCGCCAGAGAAACCCGGGTGCTCAGATTTAAAGAATTAATATATTCTTCAATCCATTAAATTAATTAAGAAAGTTTTCTTTTATTGAAAAAATTTTCCGTTTTCCATAAATTGGGAGGTAAAAGTAGGAACCTTTCCCGTTTGATAGAAACCAATGCATTTCTGATTTTGAATTATATAACACCAATGTAAGTATGATGAATATTTCGTTTATTGATTGGGCGATTATTATTGCATTTTTTATTATTTCTATGACGATAGGCCTGATAGCCTCCAAAACAGCCGGGAAAAATGCCAGGGAATTTTTTCTTTCAGGCAGAAATATGCCTTGGTGGTTATTGGGGATTAGTATGGTGGCCACAACATTTTCGGCAGATACACCCAATCTGGTGACTGATATTGTCAGAAAAAACGGTGTTTCCGGAAACTGGGTTTGGTGGGCATTTTTGCTTACGGGAATGCTTACCGTCTTTGTATATGCCAAACTGTGGAGAAGGTCGGAGGTTACTACAGATCTGGAGTTCTATGAACTGAGGTATGGTGGGAAAGCTGCTGCATTTTTAAGGGCTTTTAGGGCCATTTACCTGGGCGTTTTTTTTAATGTAGTGATCATGGCCACTGTATCATTGGCTGCCATAAAGATTTTCGGTGTGATGTTGGGCCTGAGTTCTTGGGAAACCCTATTGATCGTATCCGTAGTAACTGTAATATATAGCTCATTAGGGGGGTTAAAAGGGGTTTTGCTGACTGATTTTTTTCAATTCTTCATGGCAATAGCAGGTGCCTTCGGTGCAGCCTATTATGTTTTGACCTTACCTGAAATAGGGGGATTGGATAACCTTCTTGCCCACCCAAATGTGTCAGGAAAATTGTCCCTTATTCCTGATTTCAGTGATTGGAATTTATTAATACCCTTATTCATTATGCCATTGGCCATTCAGTGGTGGGCGACTTGGTATCCAGGTGCGGAACCCGGAGGAGGGGGATACATTGCTCAAAGAATGCTTTCGGCAAAGGACGAAAAAAACGCTATTGGAGCCACCTTATTGTTTAACATTACCCATTATGCCATTAGGCCCTGGCCATGGATTCTCATTGCGCTTTCTTCATTGATTATTTTTCCTCAGATCAGCGACTTGCAACTTGCCTTTCCCCATATAGCCACTGATAAGTTGGGGGATGATCTGGCCTATTCGGCCATGCTGACTTTTTTGCCAACAGGATTGCTGGGATTGGTTTTGGCCTCATTGATAGCGGCCGTCATGTCCACCCTTTCTACTCATCTTAACTGGGGATCCTCCTATGTTGTCAACGATTTTTATGCCAGGTTCATCAAACCGGATGCGTCTGATAAAGAACTGGTAGCTGTGGGCAGGTGGTCTACAGTGGGCCTGATGGTTTTAGCGGCACTTTTGGCTACCTTATTGTCCAATGCATTAGAGGCATTTCATATCTTGCTTCAGATAGGTGCAGGTACCGGGTTGATATTTATCCTGAGATGGTTTTGGTGGCGGATCAATGCTTATACCGAAATATCTGCCATGATTGTATCTTTTATTGTTGCGATTTACTTTGAATCAATTCATAATAGGCTGGGTTTTCTCCCCATACCTGATGATATGGCTTATTTAAAATTGCTGTTGGGTGTCACCATCACCACCATCACTTGGGTATCTGTCACTTTATTGACCAAGCCTGAGGACGATAAAATATTACTGGCTTTTTATAAAAAAGTACGGCCCGCCTCTTGGGGTTGGAAAAAACTGCTTGCCAAGTATCCAGAGCAAAAGGAGGAAGTGGGCCAATTGCCTATGGAGATTGGATTGATGCTAGTAGGATCCATTATGGTTTATGCCGCCCTTTTTGCTGCTGGTTTTTGGATTTATGGCCAGGTTTTGGCCGGAATCACCGCTACCTTAGTTGCCGTGGCCGGAGGAATTTTGATATTTAGGTCCTGGAAAAAAATGCGTTGATATCAAACAGGCTTGACCTGTTGGAGGGCAATTTGACTATTTGTGAAAAATGGAATTTTTTCGCAGCATTAAGGGTTTTCATTATCAAATACGGGGTATTTTATGGTTTATTGTAAAGATGCCTTTAAATGAAATTGGAATGTCTATAAAAACGGCTGAAATTTTAAAAGAAAACAACCTAAGGGTGACCAGTTGTAGAAGAGATGTTCTTGATACCTTTTTAGGGAAAAGGGTGGCCTTGTCCCATGCCGATCTGGAAGAGGCATTAAAGGAAAATTTTGATAGGGTAACCATTTACAGGACACTGAAGACATTTTTGGAAAGTGATTTGATCCATAAGGTGTTGGATGATAGTGGGACAGCAAAATATGCTTTATGCAATCACAGTACGCTGGAGCCTCATCACGATCACGAACACGTCCATTTTAAGTGTGAAATATGCGGGAACACCAATTGCATTGATGAAATATCATTGCCAAAAATTATTCTTCCCAAAGGGTATCAACCCAAGGAAATGAATTTATTGGTTCAGGGAATATGCAAAAACTGCAGTT
>JBBDSA010000005.1:0-61844 GCA_040905165.1 Cyclobacteriaceae bacterium
GAAGTTCCTTTAACTACCACTGTTACTCCAGGAATGGATTCGTCATTGGATTGATGGGTAACAATTCCATTTATTGACCTTTCCTGAGCCGGTGATTTTACTGAAAATATAATAAACAAGATAAAAAATAAAACCAGCCGGGGGTTAAAATTTGTACATTTATTTTCCATAATTTTTGGGTTTATTTGTGTTTAAAATCTGCATCTTCAGATATTCCATTCGCTTTTGATGATACTATGGAATCATCTTGTACTTTATCAATTGGTGTATAGGAAGAGGTATTGGTTCCTTTATATGGTTTATTGGAAATCAGATTATAAGCAGAGATCATTGACCAGCGGGCTGATTCACTTCTGTTGCTGTCCGAACGATGCAATAAATTGCTGTGGAAAAACAGAGTGTCTCCGGGATTCATTTCAACATAGACAAGGTCCATCCGTTGTTTAGCGGCTTCGACCCTTTCAAGATCGGCACCTACCTGATCACCGGTAAAAGCATGTTCAATTCTACCCATTTTATGGGATCCCTTAATTACTTGAAGACAGCCATTCTCTTTAGTGGAAGGTGTCAGGGCGGTCAATACGCTTAACATGTAAGGAAACAAAAAGCCATCCTGGTACCAATATCCGTAATCCTGGTGCCATTCCCAGGCACCTCCCACTTTAGGTTCTTTCTGCATAAGTTTGGAGTGAAAGTGGGCTGGTTTTCCACCCAATAGCAGCTCCACCCCTGATACAATCCTTTCCGAACGGGCCAGCTGACTATATATGTTATCATCCAGAGAGTACCATAAGGTAAGTTTGGTTCTCAGGCCCTCGGCATCACCCCGGTCATACATGTTTTTATTTAAAATCGTGTCACCTTCCGCTGAGTCATATATAAGGTTTACTTCCTTTTCATTGAAAAATGAAGGAACGATCAAATAACCGTCATTTTCAAATTTTTCTTTGTCTTTAGGGTTTAAATGCTTGAACTTCATAAATCTACCTTTTTATTTTTGTTGAAATTGATTAGCTTAAGATGAGGAATTCCTAACCTCAACAGTATCCATGCCACGAGGTATGCAAAGCTTGAAATTAGGAATATCAAAAAATAGCTACCCGTTTTTTCTAATATAAAGCCAATTGCAGTGGCAAATACCATTCCTCCGGTCACTGCGGATAAAACAGAAAATCCGGTAACTGTTCCAATTGTGTTTTCAGAAAAGACATCTGAGATGATAGCATATACATTTGCCATCCATCCGGTATGGGCAGCAGCAGCCAGACTTATTAAGGCGACAGCCACATATAAATTTTCCGTCTGCGAGGCAAATACAATGGGCAATACACATAGCGCACAAATAAGCATGGTTCTTTTCCTTGCATAGTCCAGCCCCTTGTTTTTTTTAACAAAATAAGAAGATAACCAGCCTCCGGCAACACTGCCAATATCTGCAATTACATAGATAATAATCATGGGTAAGCCAATGTCAACGAGGGTGATTCCGTGCTTTTCATGAAGGAATTTGGGCAGCCAAAAAAGTAGAAACCACCAGGTAGGATCAGAAATAAAACGAACCAAACAGATGACGATGGTCTCCTTTTTTAAAATTACTTTTTTCCAAGGGATTTTTTGAACGGGATCATTTTTTTTCTGGCTTTGGATGTAGTTGAGTTCATCCAATGATAATTTTGGGTGATTTTCAGGTTTTTTATATATGCTAAGCCAAAATAATACCCAAATAAACCCCAGAGCCCCTACGCCTAAAAAGGCCCATTCCCAGCTAAACTGAATGGCAATCCATGGTACAATGAAGGCAGCTGCTATGATGCCAACATTTGACCCTGCATTAAATATACCGGCAACAAGTGCTCTTTCTTTAGCGGGGAACCACTCCGAAACCGTTTTGAGGGCAGCAGGAAAGTTGGCAGATTCGCCTAATCCTAAAGCAAAACGGGAGATTGAAAAAGTCAATACACTTCCAGCAAAAGCATGCGCCATACCGGCCAGACTCCAAATCGAAACTGCCAGACCATAAAGGACCTTAACCCCTTTTTGGTCTAGGAGTTTTCCAATAAGCACCACACCCAATCCATAGGCTGCCTGAAATGCGGTAACGATATAACCATAATCTATTTCGCTCCAACCAAATTGAATTTGCAGTTCAGGTGCCAAAATACTTAGAACATGCCTGTCCATGTAATTTAAAGTGGTGGCAAAAAATAGCAAAGCACAGATCCGCCACCTGTATCCCCCTTTCATAATACTGATTTTTTTTGAAACCGAAGGATTGGTACCAAGCGGATTTTTCGGGACCCCAATGTTTTCTGTTTCCTGTTTCATATTAGCGGGTGATATTCTTGGCACCTAATTTTTTTTGATATGCCTTCCATGTAGTCATGGATTGGTTCAAATGAACGGGTTTTTCTTCCTTTATATTATAACATTGTAAGCCAACGGGCCCATCAAATCCTCTATCAGTGAAAGCCTTTAAATAATCAAAGGTATTATAATCACCTTCTCCCAATGGTTGTATCAGATGATTCCATAAATTCCCACTGTTTATTATTTCCTGGGTTGGGGTATCTGCACCGTTTAAACTGATGGCAAAAACATAAGGCATGGATTTTTCAAGCAGGGGAGGGAAAAGTTCGCTTGATTGGACACCAGTATCCGCAAGAAAATGACATAAATTAAAAGTTAGACCTAAATTTTTTCTATCGGCTTTCTTTACTACCCTGATGGCATCTTGCACATTGTGGACCCAAAAATTGACATGGGGATAAATCATTACTTTCACGCCGTACTTATTGGCCATATCGGCGATCTCCCGGATGATGGGAAGGGCAATTTTATCGTTTTCTGATGATGATGGCTTATATTTTTTACTGGTAATGTAAAACCAGGGCATGGTAGCCTTGCCTTCAATCAATTTAAATACCTCCTCTAACCTTGGATCATAGGGATGCTGTTCATCGTCCAGGTTGATGTTAATATAAATGGTGAAAAGCTGCAGGTCCCTGTCCTCAAGGGCATTTATAGTCCTTTCTAACCCATCTATGCCCTTTTTCTCCATGCCATCAAAGCCGGTTTTTTTTAATAAATCCACTTGTTTTTCAGGTGTGTCAAAATCCTTATCTTCTACACCATTGTTGAAAACAAAAAATGATAGCTTGTCCGATTCTTGGGCAAAGAGATTAATTGATAAAATGAGATTTATCATAGGAATAAGTATCAAGGCCTTTAATATCATATTTTTCATAGGTGATCTTTTTTTTTCTAAATTTTAATCCAAAACTTTAATTTTTATATTCCTGAAAGCCATTTGGCTTCCATGATCCTGAAGCAGTATATGCCCCTTATCTGCTTCACCGAAGTTTTTGTATTCTGAAAATTTGCTTTTTGAAACCTTATCTTTAAAGTCCTTGCTTCCCCTTTCATAATCCAAAACCTTTAATCCATTTAGCCAGTGTTCTACCTGCCTTCCATTTGATACGATTCGACTATGGTTCCATTGCCCCAATGGGTTAACTTTCCGTTGGTTTTGGGGTGGGTAAATTTCGTATAGTGAGGCAAGTGTTCTATAATCACCGGGTTTCATTTTACCCTCAATCATCCATGAAAAATTTTCATCGTCCAAGATTTGATATTCCAATCCTGCTCCATATTTATGATTATCGGATAAACCCTCCTTTACATAATATTTCACCCCGCTATTGCCTCCTTTTGACATCAATTTCCAATCTCAATCCAAAATGAAATTTTCAAATTGTTGTTTCGTAATGATATCACCACCATTTTTTGATTCTTTTCCATCTTCCGCAGTTATCATTAAAGTTCTATCTTTAATTTCCCATCCATCTTCAGGAAATGAATCCAAATTAATTCCTCTCCATTTTGAAATATCATTGCCGTCAAAAAGATAAATCCAGCCTTCTTTATTTGCGGAGGTATTCTTTAAAGGTTTCGAAGATTGAGAGGATTTAACAGACTTCCCTGTTTTTTTTGAATGGCTGTCACCATGGCAGCCTAATAACATTTGACATAATACGAGGAGCCAGGCATATTTGCTGAATTGAAAAAAAGATAACATAACAGTTTTCTTGGGTTTAATGAATGAGATTCAAATTTCGATAAAATTGAAAATAAAAATATTTTTTAATTTGCTAATAATGCCATTTTATTTGCAATTTTTAGATTATAGTAGATTCCAAAAGCAATTTTTGGGTCATTTTGCAATATTTTATTATATTTAAGGAGGTGGAAATTTACCTAGCTTAATAAATTCAATTCTATGAAACCGATTTACCTAAAAGTAACCAACTCACCGGAAAACTCATTTGATATTCGACATGAAATTGATACTTACTTTAAAAATCCTCTCCATTTTCATCCGGAATTGGAATTGACTTTAATCCTTGAAAGTACCGGTACCCAATTTATGGGAAGTAGTATAGGTAGGTTTGAAAAAAATGATCTTACCTTAGCAGGTCCCAACCTCCCCCATTTCTGGCGAAATGACCCCATCTATTATAAGAATCATAATGGGCTAAAAGCAGAAGCCATTATCATTCGTTTTAAAGAAAATTTTTTAACAAAACCATTTTTTCAACTTCCGGAGTTGAATCATATCAATATGATATTTCAAAAATCAAAAAGAGGACTCAAAATTTACGGTGACACAAAAAAGAGAATAGCATATAAAATGTGTCAAATGCTCCACCTGAATGGAGCTGAAAGAATCATTTCATTACTTGATATTTTAAATTCAATTTCCCTATCCAATGAGTTAAGGTTTTTATGTGATAAGGGTATGGATAATACTTATGATATTACCGACTCTACAAGAATTAACAAGGTATACAACTTCGTTATGGATAATTTCATGCATGAAATTCATTTGGATGAAATTTCGGAAATAGCCAATATGAACCGGACTGCTTTTTGCCGATATTTTAAAGCAAAAACCGGAAAAACCCTATTTGGATTTGTTCAGGAAATAAGAATTGGATATGCTTGTAAGCTCTTAATTGATAATAAATTTACCGTTTCGCAGGTTTGTTATGAATGTGGCTTTAACAATGAATCACATTTTATCAAGCAATTCAAACTTTTCAAAAAACTGACTCCTTTAAAATATCAGAAACAGTTTTTAATCAAGTCGATGTGAACCCAAACAGTTGAAAGGGAAGTAATGAAAAAAATCGGGATTTAGAAATCGTTGTTGCGAATCATCCGGAAGGAAAAGATTGTAAGCAAAAGAATTTAGAGGCCCTAAAATAACTCCCTCATGAGCTTTTTTGCTTCTAGAAAAGGGAATGGCTAATTTTATTTCCATATGTAGGTTTATCAATAAGTACAATTACCTTTGTGTATTTTAAGGATTGGATGACCGTTTTATTGTAGAAGATATTACTATTGAAGATAGAGCGGGAGATAGGAAATATTTATTTTGTCAACAAAATCCTAAATTTGTTTAAATTATTAACTTGAATATGTTAACAATATAGACAATGAAAGATATATCCCTGATCGTAATGCAATTGAAAAATAGGCAAACCCAAATCGATCGGAAAATCAACCAGTTGATCGATCAAAACCTGGATCCCTTTCCCTTTGAAAGATTGGATAAGGGAAAGAAACTCCTTGAATTGATTAAAAACGTGCTGCAATCTATAGAAGAAGACAACCTGATCCAGGCCGGCATGCATATCAGGGATTTGGAAATAGAAGGCCTAAAACTGGACCTTTGAGGACAACTTATTATCTTTACAGCAACTAATTCAAACAGTATGAAATTTCTAGTAGTCTTTACTTTTCTCTTTTTGGGATGGCTGCTGTCTGAAGTTCAGCATAAACATGTGGTGCGGCCATTTTTGAGCAGGAAAGGTTTTAATCTAGTCAGCTTGGGATCATTTGCCTGCTATATGTTGGGTGCTTTCGCTTCGCTGGGGTTCTTCTTTGAAAGGATTTGATTTAAAAATATACCGGGTCACACAGCCAGTAATCAGTGGCTCCTTTCTTCCAGTTTGCGGATCAGCGCTTCGTTCCTGCGCTCCAGTTCCCGAATCCTTCTATCTGAATGAGATTCCCTTGGTTTGGATAGGGAATAGATAAACCAAACCCAAACAACCATGGCCACAATCAGACCCGGCCATTGGTTATCACTGCCCAAAGCACCGAACATGGCGAATACGCAAATAAAGGAGACGATGAAAAGTTTAATAAGGAATCTCATGGTTTTGCTGTTTATAACGATACCTTAAGTTACTAATTTTCGAGGTAGAATAAAAATTATTTGAGTGAAAAAAATGGGTTAATATACTTAAGATCAGTATATTATATTGATTACTGCGCTGTATTGTACGTGTATTTTAGTAGGAAGGCAATTCAGGAAATCAACTTTTTATTAGTTGAAAAAGACATATTCCCAATTAACCTTTTTTTGGAATTTAATGTATATGCGCGTGGCCATCCCCTTAAGGGGATCGAGGGGCGAGCGCGGGCCAAACGCCATATTTTACCAATTTTTTGAAAGAGAGCCATTTTATTTATCGAAATTGAATAGGGCAGTGGAGAGGTCGACTTTTGATTGACCTGCCCGAATTAAAATTAATTCAAAACAGCCCCCCAAATGGCCCCCCTTTGAAAAATAAAAACCCTAACCTATTGATTAACAATTAGTTAGGGTTTTATCCTGCAGAGGAGGAGGGATTCGAACCCCCGGTACCTCGCGGTACAACGGTTTTCAAGACCGCCGCATTCGACCACTCTGCCACTCCTCTATTCCTTTAAATGCTTACCGCAATCGCTTTTGGTATGCTTTTCGGTTTGCAAAGGTAGGTCTAAATCCAGATAATCCAAATCTATTGACATGAAAAATTTCATCCCCTGCCCATGGACTTACCCGGAGCCCGAAAGGGAAGGTTTCTTTTTACCGTGCGCCTTGTCCAGGCTAACGTTGATCTCAAACCCCACCAGGATAATGATGGAGGTGATCCATAACCAAAGCATGACCGCGATCATGGTGCCTATGGAGCCGTATAATTTGTTGTAGCTGGCAAAGTTGTTCAGGTAGTAGGAAAAAAGGAAAAACCCCAATGTGATCAACAGGCCAGCAACAACGGATCCTGTGGAAAAAAACTTCCATTTATCATGTACTGCAGGAGCAAAGCGGAAAATATAGGCTGTCGCAATCATAAATAATACCAGTAAAACAAAAAACCTGAAAAATGCCAGGGAGTAATAATAGATGTTGTTGGATACAAATTCATATTCAGAAATCCGGTACAGAAGGTTGCTTCCGAGGAGCATCACCAATACGGCCCCACAAATGCTGAATACCAGCACCATGATGATACTCACCGCAATGGCCCTGGTTTTCAGAAAACCACGGTTTTCTTTCGTACGGTAAACCGCATTGAAAGCATTCATCATAGAGATTACCCCATTGGTAGCCAGGTAAAGTGCCATAAAGAAACCCAATGATAACAAACTCTGTCTGGGTTTGCTTACGATGTCCATAATAGTAGGTGCGGTTTCCTCATAAATCCGCTCTGGTAATATATCCCTTATAAACAATAATATATTTGCGGTGGTGACATCGGGCAAAAAAAACTGGATAAAAGGTATGGTATTCAAAAGGAAAAGAAGCAGCGGAAACATGGCAATGGTAAAGTTGAAGGCCATGGCACTGGCACGCTCAAAAACATCATCTTTATTCATATGATGCAAAAAAATTTTGCCCACATCATAAAGGTTTTGTTTGGGATTTCCAAAATGGACAACTTTTAACTTTAAAGCCTTTTCATGTAATTTTTTCAAGAATTTGTTTACCCTCTTTTTCACTCTTTTTCGGGCCTAAGATTTTTGAAATACGGCATCATTAGCTCCATCAGGTAAGTAGGTGGCCTGCATGGCTTATGGGAGTTTGTTTTTAGAAAGGTCAACAAAGTTTCGCCTTTGTGGATAAGCACCTGCTGCTCATTTAGGATATCATAATAAAACCGGATCCTGATTCCGGGCATCTCCCTGATACTGGTGCGGATAGTGAGCAGTTCGTCATATCGGCCGGGCAAAATAAACCTACTGTGATTTTCCAATACGGGCATCATGATCCCATCTGCTTCCATTTGGCTGTAAGAAAAACCCACACTTCGGAGGGCTTCCACCCGGCCCACTTCATAGTACATGGCATAATTACCATAATAGACATATCCCATCTGGTCTGTTTCGGCATACCTTACTCTGAGTTGAACGTCTGATTGAAACATGGTGATTTACTTAAATATTTTGGAAGCGTTCAAGGCATTTTGGTACCGGCGGGCGTTGATCATATGTTCCCTAAGGTTGGTGGCAAAAGCATGGTATCCTGAAAAATCGGCTTTTGCACAAAAATATAGATAATCATGTTCACCGTAATTCAGGACGGCATCCAGAGAACTGATTTCAGGAAGGTTAATGGGGCCAGGAGGAAGGCCGGTATATTTGTAGGTATTGTAGGGGCTTTTGATGTCTTTATGTACATTTAATACCCTTTTAATAGTAAAATCACCCAGTGCAAAAAGCAGGGTCGGGTCTGCCTGAAGCAACATGTTTCTTTTGAGCCTGTTCATATACACGCCAGCTACCAGCGGTCTTTCATCCGGTTTATTGGTTTCAGCCTGAACAATGGAGGCCAAGGTGGACACCTCCAAAGGGCTCATTCCAATAGCGTCTGCCTTAGCCTTTCGTTCATCGCTCCAAAAGGAATTGTATTCCTTGTACATCCTATCAAAAAGCTGTATGGGAGGGGTATTCCAGTATACTTCATAGGTATTGGGAAGAAACATCGACATGATGGTAAGGCTGTCAAATCCATAACCGGAAATAAATAACTCATCGGTTAATAGTCCCATAAACGCAGTGGAATCCATTTCAAGGTTGGAAGTTATTTTTGCAGCCAGTTCCCTGGGTAAGCGAACATTATTAAAAGTAATGTTTACAGGGGTTTGATTTCCGGACCTCAGCAGGGCCACCAGCGCCCTGTTGGATAATTTTGGTGGAATGGTATACAGGCCTGGTTTGACATTTTCAGGATATTTCATCACTTTGGACACAAAACTGAAAGTAAGTACATCATGAATAATTTCAAGGTCGATCAGACTGTCAACCACCTGAGGGTAAGTGGCGTGGCTGTAAATTTTAAAGGTGATCGGTTTATCTTTGTCTATCAAGGTATTGGAAGAAAAAAAAGCCTGGTAAAAATAAAAGGAAAGTGAGGTCAACAATACCGAAAAAGCCACCACTCCAATGAGAAAATATCTCTTTTTTTTGTCTGTAAGCATGTAATTTACAACATTTTTTGAAGGTAAGATCTCTTTTTTAAAATCGAAACCTTACCAAATATTCATCCACAAATATACTATTAAATCAGGGAGATACTTTTTCAGAGAAAAACTTTATTGTAAATAAGGATCCGAGGGTTTTTATTTTGGTGTTTTTTTGTTTTACTTTAGCACTTGATGTGGCGTTTTTTGTATTTATATTTAAGGGTTTTTTATTCATAAAATTCAATGGCTGCCGATTTCATAAAGATATATCCTGAAAATCCGGATCCAAGAAAAATCCGACAGGTGGTCAATGTCCTAAGGGATGGTGGGGTTATTATATACCCTACCGACACGATTTATGGTATGGGCTGTGACATTTTTAATCAAAAAGCCATAGAAAGAATATGTTTGATCAAAGGGGTAAAGCCCAAAAAGCAGAATTTCTCCTTTATCTGTTATGATTTAAGTAACATTTCTGAATTTACCCGGGCTTTGAGCACCCCGGTATTCAAAATGATGAAAAAGGCCTTGCCAGGACCTTTCACTTTTATTTTAGAGGCCAACAATAATGTACCCAAATTGTTGAACAATAAAAAAAAGACAGTGGGTATAAGGGTACCTGATCACAGCATCCCCAGAACTTTGGTGAAAGAACTGGGACAGCCCATCCTTACCACATCGATAAGAGATGAAGATGATGTGATAGAATACAGTACCGATCCGGAACTTATTTTTGAAAAATTCAAAGATCTGGTGGACCTGGTCATTGATGGAGGATTTGGGAACAATGTGGCCTCAACGGTCATTGATTGTTCAGGAGATCAAATTGAAGTGCTTCGCGAGGGTTTGGGAGAAATCTCCGATATCATATAAGGGAAGAAAAATCTGGGTGCGGCTGTCCTTAGGGCTAATTTTCGGAAAATTGTAATACTGTAAACATGGATGCGGCATCTTCCGTTATAATGAATGACCTGCTTTATCTACCTTCCATCGCCTATTTTGTATCTATAAAAGAGGCGAGGACATTATTGATCAACCCAGAAGATGATTATATCAGGCAATCAGACAGAAACCGAACAAAAATATTGCTGTCCAACAAAGTGGAAACCTTAAGTATTCCTATCCAGGATGGAAGAAAGAGGAAGGCCATTAAAGAGGTTAAAATTGATTATCAACAGAAATGGCTTATGATTCATTTAAGGGGTCTTCAAAGTGCTTATGGAAAATCCCCCTTTTTTGAATATTTTTTTTCTGATTTAGAGCGTGTATATTTAATGAAGAAAAAATATTTATTCGAATTAAATTGGGAATTGCTGACACTTTGTCTTAAATTTTTGAGGTGGAATGTCAATATGGTAACTTACTACGAAGGGGATGAAAAAAAAGAATTCCTGGATAAGAGAGGCTTAATCAGCTCTAAAAGGTCTCATGGAGACAATATGGTATATCAACCGTACCCTTACACCCAAATATTTGGCGCAGACTTTGTGCCTAATTTATCGATAGTGGATTTGTTGTTTTGTGAAGGGCCATTGGCCAATGCTGTTATTGACCATTCGCAAAAAAGGAATTGAACAATATGTAAAAATATTGTGTTTTTAAAACAAATTCAATAATATTAATTAAATATTGGAAATAATACATTAATAAAGGATATAATGGAAGCAAAATTTTCAAACAGAGTCAAAGAGGTGATCTCCCTGAGCCGTGAAGAAGCTTTGCGGTTAGGCCATGATTACATCGGTACGGAACACCTTTTATTGGGGATGATTCGAGAAGGGGAAGGTGTGGCAGTTTCCATTCTAAAAAAATTGGGCGTTCCATTGGATGAATTGAGAAACTCCGTAGAAAGGGCAGTCAAAGGAACGGCCAACCACAACGTAAAGAACCTTGCCAATATCCCCTTGACCAGACAATCCGAAAAAGTATTAAAAATCACTTATCTTGAGGCAAAAATTTTTAAAAGTCAATTGATAGGTACAGAACACCTTTTGCTGTCCATTTTAAGGGATGAGGACAATATTGCCACTCAAATTCTTCAAAAATTTGATGCTAGCTATGATTCTGTAAAAGAAATGTTGGAATTTCAAACCGATCAGTCACCCAGGTCCGGGACCGAAGCTGATGATTCAGACGAAGAGGGATCCAAATTATTTGGGTCCTCCAGTGGTGCTGCTGGCAGTTCAAAAGGAACTACTGAAAAGTCAAGGACCCCTGTGCTTGATAACTTCGGTAGGGACCTCACCAGAATGGCTGAAGATGATAAATTGGATCCGATCATCGGAAGAGAAAAAGAAATTGAGCGAGTGGCTCAGATTCTTTCCAGAAGAAAGAAAAATAATCCAATCCTCATCGGTGAACCTGGTGTAGGTAAAACGGCCATTGCCGAAGGTCTGGCCTTGCGAATTATACAGAAAAAAGTTTCCCGGGTGCTTTTTAATAAAAGAGTGGTAACACTTGATTTGGCATCTCTGGTAGCAGGTACAAAATACAGGGGCCAGTTTGAGGAAAGAATGAAGGCGGTAATGAATGAATTGGAAAAATCACCTAATGTCATCCTGTTCATTGATGAATTGCATACCATTGTTGGGGCTGGAGGGGCCAGCGGCTCTTTGGATGCCTCCAATATGTTCAAACCAGCCCTGGCGAGAGGAGAAATACAATGCATCGGAGCCACTACACTGGATGAATACAGACAATATATCGAGAAAGACGGTGCCTTGGCCAGAAGGTTTCAAATGGTATTGGTAGATGCCACCTCGCCTGAAGAAACCATTCAGATTCTGGAAAACATAAAGGATAAATACGAGGATCACCATAATGTGAACTATACACATGAAGCCATTCAGGCCTGTGTGAAGCTTTCTGATCGTTACATTTCAGATCGGTTTCTTCCGGATAAAGCCATTGATATTCTTGATGAAGCAGGAGCCAGAGTACATATCAACAATATTCATGTACCGGAAAATATCTTAAAGCTCGAAGAGGAAGTTGAAAAGATCAAAGTTGAAAAAAACAGGGTGGTCAAAAGCCAAAAGTATGAAGAAGCCGCTCAACTAAGAGATAAGGAGAAAAAACTGTTGGAGCAGTTGGAAAATGCCAAGGCGAAATGGGAAGAAGAGAGCAAAACCAAAAGATATACTGTAGAAGAAGACAATGTTGCGGAAGTCATTGCCATGATGACTGGAATCCCGGCCAGAAGAATTGCCCAGAATGAAGGCGCCAAACTCCTTAATATGGGTGCTGATCTGAAAGATAAAGTGGTAGGGCAGGATGATGCGATCAGAAAGCTTACCAAGGCCATACAGAGGACAAGGGTCGGTTTGAAAGACCCCAAAAAGCCCATAGGTTCCTTTGTGTTCTTAGGTCCTACAGGTGTGGGAAAAACGGAATTGGCCAAAATGTTGGCAACCTATCTTTTCGATAAGGATGATGCGCTGATAAGAATTGACATGTCAGAATACATGGAGAAGTTCAGTGTTTCCCGTTTGGTTGGAGCGCCTCCAGGATATGTAGGATATGAGGAAGGTGGACAGCTTACTGAAAAGGTAAGAAGAAAACCCTACTCCGTGGTTTTATTGGATGAGATTGAAAAGGCACATCCGGATGTTTTCAATATCCTGTTACAGGTGTTGGATGACGGGGTGTTGACAGATGGCTTGGGCAGAAGGGTGGATTTTAGAAATACCATCATTATCATGACTTCCAATATTGGGGTCAGAGACCTGAAGGATTTTGGTGCGGGTATCGGTTTTGCTTCTAAAGCTAAGGAGGAAAATATGGATGAGGTAATGAAAACCACCATACAAAATGCTTTGAAGAAAGCCTTTAGTCCGGAATTCTTGAATAGATTGGATGATGTGGTGATATTCAACTCCTTGTCCAAAGAACATATTCACCAGATTATTGATATTAATCTCAGTAAATTGTTTTCCAGAGTTACCGAAATGGGTTACGTAATTGAGCTAACCGACAAGGCAAAGGATTTTCTTTCTGAAAAGGGATACGATAGACAATATGGAGCCAGACCTCTGAACCGGGCCATCCAGAAATACCTGGAGGACGCATTGGCAGAAGAAATCCTCAAAGGAGAACTCTCCGAGGGGGATGTGATTTTAGCGGATTATTCTGGTGAAGGTGATGCCTTGAAAATCAGTGTTTCAAAAAAGGAAAAAGCAGATTAATTATATTAGTTTCAGATTAAAAAAAAGCCGGTTTTGCCCGGCTTTTTTTGCTAGTTTAATTCTAGAAGAAGAATTAATGCACATAAATCTTATTCTTTTAAAGGTTTAAGATGTATTTACTCCCTTGCATAAACAAAATAGGATATGAATTATTTTTATGACTTGATTCTGAAATTGTTTTTTTTAATTTCCATTCTTCCCTTTTTATTGTCCGAAAAATTACATCAGAAATACAATCTGAGAATTAATCATCAGGTTGTGGACGGTTTTTTTTCCGGTCCAAATGCAGCGGGAAAACTGGAAAATAAGGAAATCGATGAAGCCAGTGGAATGGTGGTTTCAAGAACCCATAAAAATCTCATTTACACACATAATGACAGTGGAGGCCATCCCATCGTATTCATGATAGATACATTGGCTGGTGATAGGGGTAAGATTGTTTTAGAAGGTATTGAAAACAGAGATTGGGAAGATATAGCCATAGGACCAGGTCCGATTGAGGGGAAATCTTATGTATATGTCGGCGATATTGGAGATAATTTTTCAAAGAATGAAAATTTGTTTATCTATCGATTTCCTGAACCGGAATTAATTGATGATACCATCATCATCCATCCCGAAAAAATCATGCTTGAATATCCGGATGGTCCAAAAGACGCGGAAACATTAATGATAGATCCATGGAATGGTGATCTGTTTATTTTGACCAAAAGGGACAGCAGTAATACCCTATACAGGGCATCTTTTGAAGAATTGAAAGAAGAAACTCAGGTGGGATCCCATCTTCTGGAAAAGGTGTTGAAAATCCCTATAACCATGTCTGCAGCCGGAGACATTTCTGCTGATGGTAAACAAATACTGATAAAAAATTATTGGGTGATTTATTACTGGCTCCGTAGGGAAGGGGAAAGTATCCCTCAAGCCCTACAAAGAAAACCGGTTCTTCTTCCTTATAATCCCGAACCTCAGGGTGAATCAATCGCCTTTGTACCAAATGGAAATACCTACTTTACATTAAGCGAAAAAAAGCTTAGGGTAGATCCTGTATTATTCCGATATGACAGAATAAAGGAATAGGTGGGGTTACCATTATATTTTTAGCACAATCCGTGGTGGACACGCACTATCTGTGCATCTTCAAATCCGTACGCCTCACTCACACTTGTGCGCCGTGGCGTAGAGGCAAACTCCTCATGCTTTTCCTGACCACATAATTGTCTTTGCTCTTATCAATGGCCCGAACACTTATTACGCCGCTTTACTTATTCTTATTTATTGGACTAAATTTAAGATGGATTTTTTTCCTTTTTCGTAGCGATGTTAATGATTTCCAACTCTATATTTCTTTCTTTGGCGCCTATCTTGAAATCTTCTATCACTTCAATAACGTCATAATCAATCACCGTTGACCGTGTTCCGTCAATAATCACCTTTTTATTGTTGGGAACTTTTTTCAGGGCTTTGATCAGGGCTCCTTTGTTCAGAAAACTTACCTCCTCCGCAAGCACAATATGGATAAGCTCATCATCATCTTCCCTGGTATCTCTGAAGAAATGAGAGTTTTTATAATTTCTTAACAAAATATAGATAATCCCTACTACCATTCCCATACCAATACCTTTTAGTAAATCAAAAGCGATGATGCCGATAACTGTAATGGTAAATGGAAGAAATTGATCCAACCCATTTTTATACATTGATTTAAAAAGTGAAATTCTTGCCAATTTATAACCAATCAATAAAAGTATTGCCGCCAAACATGCCAAGGGGATTAAATTCAGCAAACCTGGAATCAGCAAAATACTGGTCAATAGCAGGGCCCCGTGAAAAACAGCCGACATTTTGGATTTGGCGCCGGAATTAATATTGGCAGAAGTTCTGACGATTACTGCAGTGACCGGCAATCCGCCAATCAATCCATTCACAATATTACCTATTCCCTGGGCCATTAACTCTTTATTGGGAGGTGAAACTCTTCTGTGGGGATCTATTTTATCCCCCGCTTCCAGGCTCAACAATGTTTCCAAACTGGCTATAATTGCGATAGTAATGGCGATCATCCATACTTCTGGATTGCCAAACCCTGTATAATCGAAAAAAGTTAACTGTTCGGTAAAACTGCTAAAACCGGATATTTCGGGAAGATTTACTTTTGCTTCCTGATTAAGGTATAGGCTGGGGAAATAAGATTTAAATAGAATATTTAATAGGGTACCCAACACAACAACGATCAAGGCTCCCGGGACAAACTTTAATATCTTATTACTTTTGATCACCGGCTTTTCCCAACCAATTAAAATAAACAAAGAAATACCGGTGATGAGGACAGCCCCTAAGCTTATTTCCTGAAATATCAGATTTAAAGAACTAACAACGTCCAGATTATTGATAAATGGAATAAAATCAAAAATTTGTTCCGCATTGGTTACCCCGAATGCATAGGGTAGCTGTTTCATAATCAGGATGAGGCCTATCCCTGCCAGCATACCTTTAATCACAGAGGTGGGAAAGTAATATCCAATTACACCCGCTTTTAATATCCCTAGAATAACCTGAAATACCCCTGCAATTAAAACTGCAGTAAGAAACAAATCAAATGCTTGGAGATCTTCAATGGCATTCAGAACAATAACGGTTAAACCAGCAGCTGGTCCTGACACTGCGGTTTGGGATCCGGACAAGGATCCAATCACCAAACCACCTACAATCCCAGCAATGATCCCGGAAAACAAAGGTGCCCCAGAAGCCAAGGCAATGCCCAAACATAAAGGAAGCGCAACTAAAAAAACAACTAATCCCGATGGTAGATCGGACCCAAGGGTTGAAAATAAGTCTTTTTTATCTGGCATACTCATAATTGGTTTTTGATTTTATTGTCCTGTATAGTTAAAAGGAGAAATTTGGAGAAGCTCCTTTTTGACTTCATCACCAACATGGAGATTTTCAATAAAGTTCCGGATCGAAGAAGCGGTGATTTTGGTATGGGTCCTGGTAAGGTCTTTTAAAGCTTCATATGGCTTTGGATAGCCTTCTCTTCTGAGAATGGTTTGAATGGCCTCTGCCACTACTGCCCAGTTGTCCTCTAAATCAGCGTTAATGGCTTCCTGATTCAGTTCCAATTTTTCGATTCCCTTCTCCAGGGAGCGAAGGGAAATCAACATATGGGCCAATGGAACCCCCAAAATCCGTAGGGCAGTACTGTCGGTCAGGTCCCTTTGTAATCTGCTTATTGGTAATTTGGCTGAAAGATGGATGAATAGGGCATTGGCAATACCCAAATTTCCTTCAGCATTCTCAAAATCTATCGGATTCACCTTATGAGGCATGGCAGAGGAACCGATTTCTCCCTCTTTTATTTTCTGCTTGAAGTAATTCATGGAAACATATTGCCAGATATCTTTACAGAAATCCAATAAAATGGTATTGATTCTTTTCAACCCATCCAGATGGGCGCTGAGATGATCGTAATGCTCTATCTGGGTGGTTGGAAAACTTCTTTTCAGCCCTAGTTTTTCCCTTACAAAGCCATCTGCAAAGTTCTTCCAGTCTATCGAAGGGTAAGCAATCCAATGGGCATTCATGTTTCCTGTAGCACCTCCGAATTTGGATGCATATGGGATTTGACCCAACAAAAGCATTTGCTCTTCCATACGGGTTACAAAAACCTGGATTTCTTTTCCAAGCCTGGTGGGTGAAGCCGGTTGCCCATGCGTTTTGGCCAACATGGGAATTTCTTTCCATTCTTCGGATTTTCTGGACATCTGTTTAATAATAGATGAAAGGGTAGGGGCAATGGCTTTTTCAAAACCATCCTTATACATAAGGGGAATAGCCGTATTATTGATGTCCTGAGAAGTAAGCCCAAAATGAATAAATTCAAGGTAATTTTCCAGACCTAAGGGTTTAAATTTTTCCTTTAAAAAATATTCTACCGCCTTCACATCGTGATTGGTTATTTTTTCGATTTCTTTAATATCCAACGCATCTTTTTCTGAAAAGGCACTCCAAATTTCTCTTATCGAAGGAAAGGACCCGTGGTCCAAGCCTTTTAATTGGGGCAATGGCAGTTCACACAAAGCTATAAAATATTCTATTTCAACTTTTACCCTGTACCTGATCAATGCATATTCAGAAAAATAGGGCATTAATGGGCTTGTTTTTGAGCCATATCTACCATCAACAGGTGAAATGGCAGTAAGTTGGTTAAGTTCCATTTTTTTAATTGTATGCTGAGATGAAATAATTTGAAATGTTGAGTCAGCAAAATTAGTTTTATTTCTTTAAAATCCGGTAGGATGCAAAAGTTATATATTTTAAATCCGAAAACCTTCCAGGTTTTATTGATAATCAGCTAGTTATTCAAATTAAACGGGTGAAACCTGGAAGGTTTTTCTTCATAAGGATCAACTGGTTTCATGAAAGTACTGCGGATTTTAGGTATATATGTAAAAAAAGGCCCTAAAGTAAAATTAGGGCCCTCTTGAATTCATTTTTATCTAACATCAATAATTGGGATAGTTTCGGATTAACTGTAGCCTTAATGCTTCTTCAGAATTATCTGCTGCTCCTATTTTTCCCCTTAGAATCAGGGTATAAATTCTCCCTTCACGAATTTGAACATCATTTAACCTGGCCAGTTCGGTATCTCCATCTGTTGATTTCAAAATCAGGTCGGTTTGGCCAATTTCCAGGCTGGTATAATCGGTAATGTCCTTGAATGCCTGGGTATCAATCAAAGGCTCTTCTGTATCCCTTTTAAATAAATTTACCACAGGTGCATCAGATGATAAATGTACCAAGCGCATAGATGCTTTTCCGCTTTCAGGAAGGGCAAGGCTGTCTTCAACAAATAATGTTTGGAGTTCACCTTCATTATCGGCCATAAAAAAGGAGTAAGCCTTGTCCACTTTTAAGGTCACGGCCGTATCCAATACCTGTCCACCGGTGCCTGGAATGGTAAATGAAAAATTCCTTTCACCCGTAAAAAAATACCAATAGTCAATATAGTGACCGAATTCGAATGGCCTCCTGTCATAATATTTTTCATCGACTTCGATTCTTATCCCGTTTTCTGCGCCGGTTCCGTTATAAAAGGACACATAGGCAGTGGGAGGGTTTTCTATACCCTCGCCATCCATATCCAGACAGGAAATGGTAAAGGGAACCATTAACAACATTAAAAACGAAGGCCAATTCCAGGCGTTTTTAATGGAAACAATTGAAATTTTAGGTGTCATAAATTAATTTGTTTGCTTTAGTTTTCGTAGCCATTACGGAAAAATAGGACGAAGTGCTACAAATTATTCAGGATATTTTTAAGGGATCAATACCTTTGACCGAAAGCATATTTGAAAAATGAATTAAAAAAAGGACTGGCTTCGATTGGTTAATGCTTTCCCAGGCATTAATTTTGCTATATACTTTGAAAGGTTATCAATTTTACATAGTTATTTCATAATGTTGTTTAAGATATTTAAAAAAAATCAGGAAGAAAATCATTCAAACGCAAAAATTCTTACTCTCCGGGTTAGGGAAACCGTCCAAGAAACGCCGGATACCGTTAGCATTTATTTTGAGCAACCTGAGCCGTTTCTGGATTACCTGCCAGGCCAATTCCTATCAGTAATTTTGGTAATCAATGGAAAAGAGGAAAGACGATCCTACAGTCTATGTACCTCTCCATTTATGGATCCTTTTCCAGGCATTACTGTAAAAAGGTTAAAAGGAGGATTGGTGTCCAATCATATTAATGACTATTTTAGACCCGGTAAAAAAGTTTCCATCATGAAACCGATGGGGAATTTTGTAACGGATTTTCATTCCAAAAATAAAAGAAATTATGGAATGATTGCCGGAGGAAGTGGAATTACACCTATTCTGAGTAATCTTAAGTCGGTTTTAATCAATGAACCGCTTTCCAAAGTTAATTTACTTTATTGCAGCAGGACCGAAGAAATGACAATATTTTCAGATATTTTGGCAGGACTTGAAGAAAAATACCCGGGCAGGCTTTCCGTAACCCATAACCTCACCCAACCGGGATCAGATTGGAAAGGGCTCACCGGAAGGTTGGATAAGCCCAAAATCGCTGCTTATTATAAGGAGAGGTTTTCTGACCCCTCATTTGAATCGATGTTTTTTGTTTGCGGTCCCGTTGGCCTTATGGACACAGCAGAAGACACTTTAGCTTCATTTGGCGTTCCAAAGGAAATAATCCTTATTGAACAATTCTTCAAAGAACTTCCTCTTGACGAAGGGAATGAGGATGCTCCAGAGATCATCAGGCCGGTGACCATTATTTTGGAAGGTCAGGAATTTACATTTGACGTCCCACCAGGGAAAACTATTTTGGAGGCGGGACTGGATGAAGATTTGGACATGCCTTATTCCTGTCAAAGTGGTCTTTGTACCGCTTGCCGAGGGAAGTTATTGTCTGGCAAAGTGAAGATGTTAGAGGAAGCCGGTCTGACCGATGAAGAAATCAATGAAGGGTATATTCTTTGTTGCTCATCGAAACCGGAAGGGTCAGATATTAAAATTCAGATAGAATAGGTATTGATGAAGAAGGATATGGAAGAAATAAAGAAAACATTTAACCGGATGGAGCGGAATGTTCTGATTTTAATTGCCATTCCCCTGCCTGTTTTTGCAATGGCTTACCTTAATGTTACTGGAAATAAAGTGGACCTTGGTCTTCCCCAACTTCCTTCTATATTCAATTATTTTGCATTAGGATTGGTGATCACATTATTTTTCCTGCAGGCATACGCCTTTAATAAACGGGTAAGAAATGTCAGGAAAGCGGCTCCAACATTCATTGAAAAGATGGCGGCCTATGAAAAAGCCACCAATTTTAGATTTTGGCAGTTTTTCTGGGTCGGTTTATTGTGTGCTTTTGGACTGATTTTCTATGAGAATCCAGGATTCACCATAGCCTATGCCATTAATTTGGTTTTGATCTCTTTGGGCAAACCCACGCCCTACAGAATAATCAATACCTTGAGGCTAACTGGAAAAGAAAGAGAAATGGCTTTTGAAATCAATAAAAGAGATTGAAAAAAACCATTTCCCAGTAAAATCAAAGCGCATTAATTCGAATGGAGCCGGAACCGATATTTCCCTTTACAGTAGGGAATGCCCCATTTTGAATATTCAGTGTTTTGGAATGGGAATGGTTACCCACCCTAAGGGAACCACTCCCCGCATTCAAATCAAAATTATAGTTTTCCAACATACTGGGTGTACTAATGTCAATATTACCTGAGGATCCCTGTAGGTTGGTTTGGTCCCCCAATCCGGCATAATGGGCCTTGATATTGCCCGAAGTGACATTCAGATTCCCTAATTCACCTATTTCCTCCAATCGGATATTTCCAGAGGTTATTTTGGCATTCAGTCTGCCCAAAATATCTTTAGCTTTTAACATGCCGCTTGTTGCACTAAAGTCCATATTGCCCTGAATCTTTTCTATTTCCGCAACGCCGGAGGTGATGTCACAGAAAACATTTCCCTGTATGTTTTTAAGGATTACTTTACCTGATGTCGCTATGGTCTCCACGTTTCCATTGATATTCGAGGCATCCAGAAGACCGGAACCGACTTTTAGTATGGTTGAAGGGGCATTTACATTGGAAACCCGCAATGAACCTGAGGAATTTTTAAAATTTAAATTGATCGATTCAGGACCCTTTAAATTGATGAATTTCCTGGTCGGATCATTGCCCTTTGGTGGTTTATAGGCAATTTTCAGCTTGTTACCAATAGAAACCATGATGAGGCTTTTATCGGTATTTTCATTTTTCCCCAATAAAGCTTCCAGTGAAATATCCTCTTTACCAGATATCCCCTGATAATTCACCTCAATTCCCTCTACCTGTAATTCGAGGATTTCTTTTCCTGAAAAAGTTTTTTCAATTAATTCCTGGGCCTGGGCGGCATTGCTTAATAACATGACCAGAAAGGCCATGATTAAATTTTTGTGAAGGCTTAACTCTTTCATAAAATGAGGTTTTTTTTTATCAATGATTTGTCACATTAAAAAACCAATCCAAAACTAATAGGGTGAAGATTGGGGTCAATCTCTTTATGAAACAAGGGGTTGAAATCATAGGTGGTAAAAAAAGTAATGCTTTTAAAGCCCACCTCCCCCCGGATACCATACCTGAAATTGTTCAAATAACTTCCGGCGGGTTCTTTGGCCTTTTTTCTACTGGAACCCTCCAATTCCCGATAAACAAATTTGCTCCTTCCACCTAATCTGTATCCCGCATAAGGACCTATTCCTACCCTTAGACCATTTTTGTTTTGATCGTATAATTTTCCAAAATCCCATTTAAACAGGGTAAGTGCATTGAGATAGGAGGCTGATATTTTGCTTTTAAATCCATCTACGTCTGTTCTGTTGATAAAACTAATACCATCTTCAGAACCAATGGCCTGGTAATTGGAATTATCCAATTTAAAATTATACCAGCTTACCCCTAATCCAAAATCCCAATAAGAACCTTTAGAAATCCTTTGGCTGGCCATCCAGTGAAATCCCACATTCCAACTTCCCCAACCCTTGGGACTATAAGGATCTCCTGCGCCGGGGATGGTGCCCTTTTCAAAATAGCTGTTGATACCGATGTCCATATTGAAATAGGTCCGGAACGGGGGATCCTTCTCTTCTTTTGGCCAGGTTTCTACCTTTATTTTGGTCTTACCACCTGTCTCATCTACAATTAAGCGATACCTACCTATGGACACCTCCGTTTCTCCAGCATCCTCATAGATGCTTACAATTTCCTTGTTGCCATCCTTATGCCTGATTTCAATCACCGTAAGTTCCCCATCACTTTGTTGGATAGGGAGTTCCAGTTCTTTGATGATTTGATTGATGTCCATTTTCTTTAATTTTTCAAAATCATTGGGGTTATCAACAACAAATACCACTTTACCTGATTTACCGAATTCTACGATGATACTGTCATTTACAGGACGATGGTATTCGATAGGGCTTTTCCCAAAAACCATCTGTACAAGGGCCATCAAAAAGATGGCAATAAAATACTTTTTCATTTTTAATTGAGATTATGATTTTGATATATATTACTTGTTATTATTCTTTATGGTGGTCAGAGAGGCAAAAAGGTGGTCCTTTTTATCCTTTATTCCGGCCAATCCTTCATCTACCTTGGTGAAGAAATGTCCTATTTTGTTTTCAATCTCACCTACAAAATTTTCTTTCCCGGGCTGGAATGCAAAACCTCGAGAAACTATTTTTACTTTGTAATCCATTTCTTCACCAGATTCTGTTGCGGCAAATGTGTCATCATCCTTCTCCTCCAGATGATGGGCATTCGGAAGAGTTTCAATAGAAAGAGGTAAATTTTGGTCCAGATATGATTCCTTTTCGAAGGCAATGGACGATGATTTCATTCTCCTTTCTTTTATATTGGATCCCGAGGTCAATAAATTATCGGTTTCATTTGATGCTATGGAAGAAGGAACGGATTCCTTTAAATCAGCCGATCTGTCAAATCCGGGAATGGAAGGAATTTCCGATTTTGGGGACAAAGCTAGCTCATTTATTGAATCAACCTGAAAGGGGCGGTATGGAGCCGGATTTTCAAGGTCCAACTTTGCTAGAGGAGGAAAAGCATCGTTTTGGTGGACCATTTCCCCCCTGAAATGATAAAGTCCAAAACAGGAAAGGATAAGAATGGCAGCTGCACCCCAATAAATCCAAATTAACCCAAACGGTTTTTTCCTTGCATCCAACCGTTTTTCTAATTTTTCCCATGCCAGCACAGAAGGCATAATTTCATGGTTAGCCAGGGAAAGTTTAAATAACTCGCCGATGTCTTTTTTGCTAGGCTTATCCATTTCTCCTCTTGTCATATTTTTGTTGAAGTAACAGTTTATTTTTGAGCAGGTTTCTTGCCCTGCTGAATTGGGACTTCGAGGTGCTTTCAGAAATGCCCAAAAGCTCCTGAATTTCCTTGTGGCTGTACCCTTCTATGGCATACAGGTTGAAAATTGTTCTATATCCGACTGGAAGTGTTGCCACCATTTGTAACAGTTCTTCTGTCTCAAGTTGGTTAAATTCATGTCCTGTGGCTTTGAGGTCTTCGTGTTGATCCAGGTCTATTTCCATCGCAAGATTTTTATTTTTCCTCAAGGTCAACAGGGATTGATTTACCATGATCCTTTTCATCCAACCTTCAAAGCTTCCTTTTCCTTCAAATTGCGAAAGTTTTTCAAATATGATCATGAATCCTTCTACCAGTACATCTTCTGCAGTATCCCTGTCTTTTACATATCTGATGCAGACAGCCAGAAACTTTCCGGCATATTGGTCATATAACAGTCTTTGGGCTTTTCGATCGCCCCTAAGACAGCCATTGATCATTTTATTTTCCTCCGTAAAGCTTTTTCTGATATACATTCTTTATGTCTTACGATAAGGAAGATACACCTGACTGAAAAATAGTTGCATCCGGCGCGGAAAAAATTAAAAAAAAGTAATATTTTAAAGGAATGGGTGGTTGATACTCACTTTATTTTTTCAAAAAATTAATAGGCTGCCTCATAATCGATAATTATTTCCACTTGAGTCCATGATTTTTCTTCCACTACCACCGGGTTAATATAACTGTCCAGGTCAAAAACATTGGCAAAATAACCATTTTCCTCTACCGTGAAAAGCGAATATTTCCCAATTGGCAATTCAATTTCAAAATGACCGGAATCATCGGTCTCCAATTCTTTTACCAAGGGAGTCTCTATTTCCCCGAAAAGGTAATCTCCGAGGCGGGCTTGATTAATATGAGTCAATTCGTGAATTTTTATCACCCTTTTCACGCCTTCCTTAGGGGGATCAAAAGACTTACCGTCTTCGCTGGCCAATGGCATGCGATTTCCTTCTACCCAATATACTTGGCCTTTTATGCCTTGAGTAGTGATTTTACCTGATTTACAAGAGCTGATGGAAACTAAGAAAAGGATCAGTAAATAAAGGTGCACTTTTCGAAAAACATTACGCATAACAAATTGGGTTTGTAATTTTCACAGCATTAATTATGCCCGAAATTAAATCCCGCTAAAAAGGGTAAAAGATTCCAGGTATTCAGGGCATATGGGTTTCCAATTTAAGTCTTGCTGCAATAATAGGGAAAGTTGATCGCTTGCGCTTTTCTCCCCATGTACTAAAAATGTCATCTTTGGTTTGCTGATAAACCCTTCACACCATAAGCGCAGCTCATCTTGGTCTGCATGGGCAGAAAGTCCATCTATAAAGTGAACGGAGGCTTTAATTTCTACGTCTATGCCGTAAATCCTGCACGTTTTTTCCCCATCTAAAATCTTCCTTCCCCGTGTTCCTTCAGCTTGGTATCCCACAAAAATCACATTGTCATTCTCATTGGGTAATCTATGGTAGAGGTGATGTAAAATCCTTCCCCCAGTGGCCATACCACTGGCGGATATGATAATGGCATCCCCCCGCAAATGGTTGAGACTCATGGAAGCTTCCTGATCTTGGTAATAATGAAGGTTTTTGTGGGAAAATGGGTTGGCGCCTTTTTCTTCCAAGGATGCCCCTAAATGATGATAATGACTGAAACGTTGATAAAGTTTTGTCACATCTATGGCCATAGGGCTGTCTACATAAATGGGAATACTGGGAATGAGGCCCTTTTCCTGCAATCGGTGAAGATAAAACAGGATCATTTGTGTTCTGCCTACGGCAAAAGAGGGAATTACAGAAACACCTCCCCTATGGTAGGCTTCTTTTATGGCAGCCGCCAATTGCTTTTCAATGTCTTTCCCACTATTGATCCTGTCTCCATAAGTGGATTCCAGAAACAGCACATCGCAAAGGGGAATTTCCGTAGGCGGGTTTAATATGGGATCCTTAAACCGGCCAAGATCCCCGGAAAACACGATTTTCTTTTCCTGGTTTTGACCAGTGAATTTCAACTTCATGATAGAGGCTCCCAGAATATGGCCTGCATTATAGGCGGTCAGGCTGATGCTTCCGGTTAGTTTTGTTACACTTTCAAAATCCAAGGGCTGCAATAGGGGAAAAACCTTTTCAGCATCCTCTTTTGTAAACAAAGGTAATGGGTTTTGATGTTTTGAATAACCTTTTTTTGCGGCATATTTTGCTTCTTCCTCCTGTAACTTACCGGCATCCAATAAAAGAATTTTTACCAGCTCAAGAGTTGGCTCTGTCAAATAAATCGGTCCGTGGAAGCCTTCTTTTACAAGTTTGGGAAGGTAGCCGGAATGGTCTATATGGGCATGAGTTAGGATAACCATGTCAATTTTTGAGGGTTCCATTGGGAATTTATCCCAATTTCTAAGGCGGTATTCTTTTCTTCCCTGAAACAGTCCGCAATCAACCAATATTTTTAAATGGTCCACCTCGATTAAAAATTTGGAGCCGGTTACTGTACCGGCTCCTCCCAAAAATTTGACTTTAATATCCATAAGGATCAAATATAAGACAGCAAAAAAGAAAAAACTATTAACAATGGGCCTCTAATCACCTATTCATAAAATATTTCCCGGAAAACATAGAACGGGACAGACTATCTGTGGGGGATTGCTTGTGATCATTGATGCAGTTAAGACATAATAATCCCTCTTCATTATAGACCCAATGATTTCTGCTGTTGATATCCCGGGATTTGTACCCTTCCTGATTTAGGGTATTCCTTAACAATGAAATGACGGACCTGTCTATTACGAATGGTGCATTATATGGGATATGCAAGGTTTGTTCAAGTTGTTGCGCCCTGAATTTGGCACCTTTAGGAAAAACAAGGTTCTTATTAAATACTAAGATACTGTCGGTTAACTGGTATTCATATTGCACCGCGCTGGCATTTTCAAGGGCTTCCTCCCTATTAATTCCTTGGGATTCAAAATTTTGCCTGAGCAACAATTCCATTTTATCATAACCTCTAAGGGTTAGATGGACGTTTCCAAAATCAGTACCGCTTAAAGGATCTTCATCAGCTTTTATGACCAAGGTGCCATCGGGTAATTCCATAGGGTGTTCGACGACCTGTGTAGCTGAATCTTTAAATTGGGCCACTATTTTTGGAATTTGAAATACGCTAATCAGTAAACACATTAACCAAACCGCGAATACGATTAAGCCAAATCTTCCGTCAATCAAATTGCGTTTTATTAAAACACTGATTCCCAAAATTACCAATACAATTCCGGGTACCAGTATAATGATGGAGGCCACAATAGCCAGCCAAACAGGAAGTAATTCTGTAATGGCCTCAATGGGTATGGTGTCAAACAAATAACCCCAATTGCTGTTGGTTAATAATTCCGAATAGATTCCCAAAAATGCCAGGGGTATAATCAGTACCAGCATACCGATAAAAAAAATGACCAGTCCAAACAGCACCCTGACTACTTCTAACAAAAACCTGCCAAAAGGTCCCAGCGCCCTGCCTATTCCGTTGATGACCTCTCCCAAAAACCTGAAAGGCGCCAGCACCATCTTTTTTCCGGTGGATTCTTCTTTGATTTTTTCATTAGAAAGATTTTGTTGGAGGGTTGTTTCTATATTGCTTAAAGTGATGGCCCCTCCTTTCATTTCAATCCTCTCCGTAATGGATTTGGCCATGGGCGTGATGATCCATAATATCAGGTACAATACCAACCCCGAACCGCCGACGAAAATCAAACCAAAAAATGCCAGTCTGACCCATATGACATCAACATTGAGGTAAGCAGCCAATCCACTGCCTATCCCTCCCAGTACCCTGTCATCCGGGTTTCTATAAAGCTTTTTAATATTTTTATCTTCCGGTTTTTCATAAGAGACAGGAAGAATGATCCATAATAGGATATAGGCCAATACGGTCCACCATCCAATTGCGGTGTGGAGCTCAAAATCCCTGCTGATAAATGGAATAGGTAAACCGGAAAAATTTAAACCTCCACTGAATAACATCAAAATGGTGATCAGCCTGACCCAAAGAGGGTCAATGGAAAGGTAATGGGCAAATCCGGAACAGACGCCCCCCAGAATTTTTGAATGCGACAGCCGGGTTAATTTTTTATAAGCTTTACCCGGTTCCTGATCGGGTGGCGTAATGTATTTGTAGAAATCATTTTCTTCTTCTTTTTCGGAAAATTTCCCTTCCTCCATTTCCTCTTCCACCGCCTTAAAATCTGCAATGGTCCCCATTTTTTCAATGAGTTTGGAAACATTTTCTGCCGTAATGACCTGCTTGTTATTTTTCAGGTTGCTGAGAAAAATTTCAGCAATTCTGTTTTCAATATCAGTGATGATTTCCTGATTATCATCATAAAGAGAAAAATGCTGGTTGATGGCATCCAGGTATTTTTGCAGGGAAAGGTAACCATCATCCTCTATATGGAATAATATGCCACTTATATTGATGCTTATCGTCTTTTTCATGGTATTAAAATGCTAAGGTTATAATTTTATCCAAAATTACCCGACTGCCATTATGTATTTTTTGCTTGGGTGATGATCAGGTTGACGGAATTGTTGAGATTTTCCCATGTCTTTTGAAGATCATTGAGAAAATCGGTTCCGTTATTGGTGATTGAATAATATTTTCTAGGTGGACCTGCATCGGATTCCACCCATTTGTAGGTGGCCAACCCTGAATTCTTGAGCCTGTTCAACAGTGGATAAAGTGTGCCCTCAACAATGATCAGCTCATTGGCCTTCAATTCATCGATCATGTCTGTGGCATAAACCTCTCCCCGTGAAATGATATGTAAAATGCAGAATTCAAGAATTCCTTTACGCATTTGTGTTTGGGTGTTTGAAGCTTTCATGTATGCAATGTTTATCTATTAAAATCCCGGGTTATCGCTCTTTTGTTGGGGATGATGTATTATCAATATGAAAAATAATACCAGTTTTTTTAAAAGTACTGTGTAATGCAAGATTCCCTGAGATGCCTTGTATTTAATAAAACCAAATACAGTATAAAATTGACGTTTAAGAGACCGTAAGGCACATTTTAGAAACGGTGGGGTCTCTATAGAATGATTGAAATTTTTATTGGTAAATAATATCCCAAAAATATTTTCTTTAAATTGTTTTTGATTTGAACATATTTATGTCCGGTTTTGGACATTTAGAAAAAATAACCAGAAATTTACCAAACATGGATATTTCCAATCATTTTTTCTGTTTACTTTGCACCGGGAAGATTATTTAAACTTATGATTTTCAGGGGATATTTTTGTGTGTTAGGGTGGATGATCGTATCAATTCCGGTTTTTTCTCAAGGGATTGCGCCCAAGTATTCCAACGAATTTATGAATATTGGGATTGGTGCACGTGCGCTGGCTATGGGGAGTGCCCAGGTGGCAGCTGTTCGGGACGTTACCTCTGCTTATTGGAATCCGGCTGGATTAATAGGAGTACAACACGAATATGAGTTTTCTTTGATGCATGCAGAGTACTTTGCAGGCATTGCCAAATTTGATTATGGCGGATTTACGACTAATGTTCAGGAAGATAACCAGATTGCAATCACCTTGATCCGTTTTGGGGTGGATGATATTCCTGACACCAGGTTTTTGTATGATGCCAATGGCGCCTTGAATTACAATAACATCCAGTTCTTCAATGCCGCGGATTATGCAATGATTTTGTCCTATGCCAGGGATGTCAGTGACCGGATTAAGTTGGGGGTCAATACAAAGGTGATTCACAGAAATGTCGGGAAATTTGCGAAAGCATGGGGGTTTGGCCTGGATGTGGGGGCGATTTACCTTTATGAGGGATGGAGGTTTGGGGTAATGGCCAGGGATATTACCACTACCTTCAATGCCTGGTCCCATAATGCGGATATGGTGAGAACCATCTATTCACAGACGCAAAATGATATACCATTAAACAGCATTGAACTGACACTGCCCAGGGCCATCTTGGGCATTGCAAAGAATTTTGAAATCAATGAAGTGTTGAATTTGCTAGTGGTGATGGACCTTGATCTGACATTTGATGGAAAGAGAAACACCCTTTTTTCCAGTGAGCTGCTCAGTATTGACCCAAGGATAGGGGCTGAATTGGGATATAAGAATAAGGCTTTTTTTAGAGTGGGGGCAGGAAATGTGCAAAGGTTAAAAGATTTTGACGGCTCCCGATATACTTCCCTTCAACCGAGCTTTGGTTTGGGATTCAGGCTGAATGATAAAGTATTGTTGGATTATGCCCTCACTGACATAGGAAGCATCTCTGAAACACCCTATTCCCATGTATTTAGCCTGAAGGTATCTTTGAAACCCTTAGAAGGGGATTTTAGAATTTATAAAGGTTGGGAGAACCATTGAATGGCCTTATGAAAAAAATTTTTTTTCTGATATTTTTTAGTCTTTTACAAGGGTGGGGTTTGGCTCAATCCAATGATTGGATTGATTTTTCCAGAGACTATTACAAAATTTTTACGGATGCAGACGGCATATTCCGTATCAGTTATACCACTCTTTCTGCTTCAGGGATGTTGGTTCAGAACCTGGACCCAAGAGAAATCCGGATTTTACATAGGGGAGAAGAAATTGCCATTCATGTGGAAGGTCAGGAAGACGGTGAATTTGAACCTCAGGATTATATAGAATTTGTTGGTAAAAGGAATGACGGTACTTTGGATCGGGGGCTTTATGAAGAACCGGACCTATTGCCTAATCCCCATTATAATACCCATAGCGATTCCAGTGCCTATTTTCTTACCATTTCTCCGGGGCAAAGAGGGAAAAGAATGGTATTAAAAGGGCTAATCTCCAATCTTCAGGAGGTGAAAAGGATCCGGAAGTCTGAGATGCAGGTATTTTCAGAGCAATATGCATTGGGAAGGGTTTATTTTCCGGGGGTGAGATTATCAATTTATGACCGGGGCCAAGGATGGACCTCCTCTATTATTACCCGGGGGAGCAATCGAATTTTCAATTTCAACCGATTGGGAAATATCCTCCCAGATGGAAGTCCGAATTTGGAAATCAGTTTGCTGGGACGTTCAGACAATGACCATCTGACTACCATTCAGGTGGGAGCTACCCCCAACAACCTGAGGGAAATTGGAAGCTATACTTTTGGGGGTTTTGATACTTTTGTTGTGGAGGAAAATTTATTGCCAACAGATTATTCCCAGGATGGAAGTATCGTGGTAAGGGTCATGTCCCAGGGTGTTAATAATGCGGTAGATAATGTATCCGTTAATTATATTCAAATGGGGTATGATGTGGAAGTCCCCTTGGGAGATTTTGAGCAGGAAATTTTTGAATTTGGAGAGGGAAGTCAAATGTTTACCCTTCAAAACCTGAGCTCACCCTATGTGGCCTATGATATTTCTGATTGGCAAAACCCACGGAAACAAGCTGTAAATTATTCCAATGGACGTCTTGAAATGGTCGTTGGGGAAGTTGGATCTCCCAGTAAAGTTTTGGTCCAAAGGACAAATTTGGTCAGGGAATTAAAAGTTTTGGAAAGGGTGAGGTTTCGTAATTTATTGGAAATACCTGCGGATTACCTGATTATTTCCCATCCGATCTTAAGAAGGCCGGCTGCCAACTACGGGGATCCAGTGGACGCCTATGCCTCATACCGGGCTTCTCCTGAAGGTGGAGGTTTCGACACCTTGACGATGAATGTGCAGGAACTTTACGACCAGTTTTCATACGGGGAGAAGTCACCCCTTGGAATCCGAAAATTTTTAGAGGCGTATCATTCAAAATTTCATCCGGAAATCCTGCTTCTGATTGGCAGGGCCTATGGGATGCTCAATACCCGAAGAGCGGGGGGGGTGACTTATTTTTACAGAAACAATCCCTCCTTATTTGATTTTCAGGAGTTGATTCCGGCTTATGGTTATCCATATTCGGACAATCAATTTGTCGTAGGATTGGAGGAGGGCGACCCATTGGGACAATCCATTAGCATTGGAAGGATACCTGCAAGAACTTCAGATGAAGTGGGCGTCTATTTAGATAAAATCAAAGAGAAAGATGCCCTTGGGGTAACCCAACCCTGGCAGAAAAACATTATTCACCTGAGTGGGGGCAGGTCTGCTTTTGAATTGGAACGTTTCTTTAATTTCCTCAATGGATTCAGAGAGGTGGCGGAAGACATTTTCCTGGGCGGCAAGGTAGAAACCGTCAGGAAAAGATCCAATTCTTCCACCGAACTGATCAATATTGCAGACCAGGTCAATGATGGGGTGAGTTTAATTACTTTTTTTGGACACGCAGCCCCTTCCACCACAGATATTGATATAGGCTTTGTTAGTGTAAATGAAATGGGATACCGAAACAAGGGGAAATATCCGGTCCTTTTGCTTAACGGATGTGATGCAGGGAATGCCTATGGGGATGCTTATACTTTTGGTGAGGATTGGATCGTAACCCCTGATAGAGGTGCATCCAATTTTCTTGCCCATGCGGATATAGGAATTGATGTTTACCTGAGACGGTATAGTGAAACTTTTTATGCCAAAGCCTTTGCAGATTCCTCACTCATCCATCTGAACCTGGGTAGGGTGAAAATAGCTGCGGAAAAATTATTGTATGATCGGTACGGTACTTCAGAAGTCAATCAATCGCATGTAAACCAAATCATCATGTTGGGAGATCCTGCTGCGAGGATATTTCCCGCTGATAAAGCGGACTATGCCCTTACAGCAGATGATATCCACCTTCAGGGTGTGGATGGGGTTCCATTAAACTCATTATCCGATTCCTTAGAGCTTTCCATCGTCATCAGGAACCTGGGAAGGGTAGATCTGGATACATTTCAATTGAATATCAACCGGCAATTGCCTGATGGGAGCATTATACCCATTGATACAGCACCTGTTCCTCCTGTTTTCAGATTGGATACCATCATGATCACGCTTCCCAATTCCGGGATCAATTCCTTTGGGGATAATGTTTTCTCCATTGAATTGAATAAAGGAAGGGAAATAGAAGAAATCACCTATGTCAACAATGCCGTCAATACCACTTTTTTTGTGCCTTTAAGTGGGACATTGAATCTTTTTCCTTTGGAATTTGGTATCGTCAATGAAAGGCAGGTTGAAATCATCGCCCAAATACCTGGTATTTCCAATGAAGAAAGGAATTTGTTAATCCAATTGGATACCATTTCGGACTTTTCCAGTGCCTTTAGAAAAGAAGTAAGGATCACTACGGAAAATTTGGCCAGGTGGGAAGTGGATCTTTTTCAGCAGGTTGCTGAAAAAGATACCTTGACCTATTATTGGAGAACAAGATTTTTGGAACCCAGGGAAGGAGAAGAAAGTAACTGGAACACCAGCAGTTTTTCTTTCATTAAGGAAGGGCCTGAGGGTTGGATTCAGCGGCGCATGGCTCAGTTTGAAAAAAACCAGCTCACCAACCTATCCATCAATTTGCCCGCAGAAAGATGGGACTTTCAGGAAACGGATTTGAACGTGGATGTATTCACCTTCGGGGCTGAAACAGAAGATTTGGGGGTGGAAAATACGCAAATCATGTTGAATGGAGTTTCTTATATTTTGGATACTTTTAACAGGTTTTGTCCGGACGGTTCCTTGGGTTTAATGACATTTCAACAAAAAACCCTTGAACCTTATCTTCCCATTCCCTTGGTGAACATTGATGTGCTGGATCCCAGAAGCTGCGGAAGAGTGCCCCAGGTGATTCAAAGTATCCGTAATGTTAACATTGTAAGAGAGGGCCAAACCATGCTTATGGATTTCGTCGATGGTGTGAAAGAGGGGGATTATGTTGTAATTTTTTCCGTTGGGAACGTCACTTTTGACCAATGGCCGGAAGAGGCTTATATTAAACTGAAAGAATTAGGTGCCAATGAAGCCACCCTTCGGAACCTTCAGACCGGAGATCCCTATATCCTGTTTGGTAAAAAGGGCATGGAACCGGGTGAGGCGGTTGAAATAGTTCCTGACCGAAATGATGAAACACCCACTTCCTCCCAGATATTAAGATTTGAGACCGATATAAATGGGTATTTTCCAACTGGCAGAATATTGTCCCCTCACGTTGGTCCGGCCTCAGATTGGATTACATTTTTCAACAAAGTGAGAGCGGATGATCTAATGAATTCGGAATATTCCCAATTTGATATTATTGGCGTGACTCCTGAAGGGGGAGAAGTAGCCCTGGTATCAGGTATTCAGGATGAGGAGTTTGATTTGTCCGCATTCAACCCTGAGGAGTATCCCTATTTAAGATTGAGGTATTCAATGGATGATTTGGAAGCGCCTGCTCCTTCCCAATTGTCGAATTGGCAGGTCAATTATACGGGGGTACCTGAAGGGGTGCTTATCATGAGGGAGAAAAGAGACCGAATAGAAATGAAGGAAGGGGAAGAGGAAGCTTTGGAGTTTGAATTTGTAAATATTTCCAAATTTGATTTTACTGATTCCATTACCATCAACTATACTTTTCAAAATCTGGACCAGAAAACCATAGAGCAGTTGAGTAAAAAAATCCCTCCTGTAAAATCAGGAGAAGGAGTTGAGTTTTTGATCAACTTTGATTCCAGAAGAAAAGGGGGTAAAAATTCTCTCCATGTATTTGCCAACCCAAGAATTTTCCCAGAGCAACTTTACCGCAACAATATCATGGATTTACCGGAATTTTTCACCGTGATTGCTGATGATCTCAATCCGGTTTTGGATGTAAATTTTGATGGTATGTACATCATGGATGGGGACATCGTTTCTCCTACCGTATTAATTTCCGCATTGGTCAAAGATGAAAATAAACTGACCTTAAAGCAGGATACATTGGGAATGGAATTGATGTTAAAGGGAGATTGTGAAGGATGTGAATTTGAAAAAATGAATTTCAGTAACCCCAAGGTCCGATGGTTTGAAGAAACGGAAAGTAGTGATTTCAAAGTGGAATTCCAACCAGGTCCACTTGAAGATGGTATTTATACCTTGAGGATCAATGCCAGTGATGCAAGTGGAAACCCTGCTGGTGAAAAGCCCTATGAAATTAATTTTGAAGTAATCAATGAAAGCCAAATCACAAATTTCTATCCCTACCCTAACCCTTTTAGCAATAGTGTACGCTTTGTATTTACCGTGACAGGGGCAGAAGTGCCTGATGAAATAAAAATACAGATCATGACGATCACTGGTAAAGTGGTACGCGAAATTTTCCAGGATGAATTAGGGCCGGTAAGAATTGGAAATAATTTATCGGAATACGCCTGGAATGGAAAGGATGAATTTGGGGATCAATTGGCGAACGGCGTTTATATTTACCGGGTGATGGTAAAGATAAACGGCCAATTCATAGAACACAGGGCCACTTCAGGGGATAAGGCCTTTAAGAAAGGGTATGGTAAAATGTATCTATTAAGATAGTTAAGGTTGGTAGATCATCCAAATCCCATGCCTTTCCTCCAGGTACAAATTTTCATTTTGGGAAAAGGATTCCCAATATTTGCTCTTTTGGAAAAGGATCAGGATAGCATGCCCTGTTATTAGGGCTTCCTCCGACTGTTTTATCCAAAGCGCCTTTTCCTCAGGACTTAGGAGGAGGTTTTCCCCATTTACCAATTGGATTTCCGGTCCTACATGAGCGATGGGTATTTCTAAAAATGCCAAACCCATTTTCTCAGGCTGGTCTGTAAGAATTTCATATGGACTTTTAATCAAAACATCCCCAACCGCTTCAGATGCAGGGCTATTGATGAATTCTTGAACTTCCAAAAGTGAGGCCATATCATCTTCTTTCTGCCAATGGTAGAAATGGCCCATGAGGGTGTGGGAAACGATAAACAAACAGACTAAGAACTGAATAACCAACTTTCCCCTCACATTCATTTCTATCCAAAAAGCCCATGAAACAGCCAATAAATAAGGGAAAAGGGTTCTGAAACCAATTTCCTCAAAGCCAATCCATTGTTGAAAGGTCAAAAAGACGAACCCATAGGAAGCAGCAAACAACAGAAGGGCATAGGTGGGTTTTCCAATTCTGTTTTTTCCTTTCGTTAAAAGATAAATTTTAGCACCCAAAAGCCCCAACGAACCCATAAAGCCTATGATATTCGGAATATAATGGCTGATATGATCAGAAAAAATGATCCCTATCACCACTTTAAACCAAGTAGCCAGGTTTTGATAAAGCAATAGGAGTGCGCTGGATGAAATGGGGTTGGTATTTATTCCTTCAAGCAGGTGTTCCAGTAAAATATTTTTGGGAACCACAATTTGGTAACAGGCAAATGAAACCAGAAGACATCCTAAAACGATTAACCATCGTTTGTCCTTGTTCAAAATCACCCATATGGTTAGAAAAAATATTAGAAATAGCGAATTGAGTTGCACCCAGGGAAAGAAGGCGGAAAGTAATCCCAAAGACCAGAAATAAGAATGGTTTTTCTTATCACCAAGCAGAAATTGATAGAGCCAAACGATAATCAGTAAATAAAACAAAGCGTCAGCATGGGCGCTTCCCATGACCCGAAAGGACCACCAGGACATTAGACTTATGCCCATACTATAAAATAAAATATTTGAGGGCAGGGTATATATTTTTTTAGAAATCAAGTAAATGATAACAAAACCAATAATATACCCCAGGATGACCACCAGAAAAGCCATGTCAAATCCTGAAAGCGGCAGGAAATCAGACAAAGAGATGAAAAAGGGGTAAAGGGGAGACAAATATTGTAAGCTTTCCGGATTTCCCCTTGCGATTCGAAAATAATGAATGGTATCCGGGGAATAATGGGGGCCAAACCGAATTAAGCTTACCGCAGTAACCAATAACAAAATACCGAATAAAACGCCAAAAATAGTGGAAACCTTTATGGGTGAACGCTCGGCAACCACTTTTGATCTACCTGAATTTGTAATCATGGTATGGAAATTTAAAAATAAAAAATCACTGAGCAAATATATTAAATTAATCATATTACTATGTATAATTTAAATTTAATATGTATATTTATTGTCATATTTAAATATAATTATAAATAAAATAATACAATCGACAGTTTTATAGTTTGGAAGTTCAATTGTTTGTATATCATTTCCATTACCAATATAGTATCAAAAATGAATTTTAGGTGGTGGACCATATTTGGGATAATTTTTTTACCTGACTTTTTAGGTTACAAAAAGTGGTGGATGATGCATGTCCTGATTTTGATGGTGATTCATCACGCTTACTCACAGGACTTTGGCGGCTCTACCCGAATTTATTCTGACTTTGATGGATATTGGACTTCGGGTTCAGGGGCGATCAGCCCCATCAAGCCCAATAATACCCATCATTTACTGGGATTTACCTGGAATGGTACTGTATACTCCACTGGAGTGGATGATGAGATCCTAAATCTGAATACCGTTACTTTTTCACCGCAGACCTACCAAGCCTTTCCTGTACGAAATATCTATGAGAAATCCTCAGGAACCTATATTGGCTTGGGTCAAATGGTAGATGGAGTGGATAATGGCGTTTCAGCTCCTCCTCCTTTTAATGTACCTCCCAATTTGGCCGGTTTTCTGACTTCTGGGCTTCAGGGCCTGGATCTCGGATCTGGGGTAGCCAATATCGCAGCAGGAAATTTAATATTCGATTTTAGTGGAATTATTGATGAAACTCAGATTGGTGATGGTATACCTGATATTCTGGTCACCCAATTTGCCCAGCCAAGCACCACTTTGGATGAGGTATTTATGGCGGATGCAGATGGCAATATGGTGGGGAATTCCCTTAGCATTAATCACACGTTAGTGGCTACTGTGGGCCAATGGACAGCTGATTTTTATAACCTTGATGGTACATTAGATGCCGGATTTACAAAAACAGACCGTGATCTAAGACTATGGGTTGCTGACCTTTCGGCCTTTGGAATAAATTTGGCTAATTTTGATCAGGTCAGGAGCATGCGTTATCGCCTTAACGGGGACAGTGATCCCGCATTTGCCGCTTATAAGGTGGGGGTTTTTGATATCGTGGCAGCAAATGACGATGAAGCCATTACCAATCAGGAAGAACCAGTGACCATCAATGTCTTGGCCAATGATCTTCCCCAGGAGATCATTGATCCATCTACCTTAAAAATTCTCATTGGACCGACTAATGGGATCCTCAATATTGATTGGAATACCGGATCAATTGAGTATGTCCCCGATCCGGGATTTTTTGGATCAGATCAATTTACCTACGAAATATGTGATAGCGATGAACTGCAATGTGATGAGGCCGTTGTAAATATTGAGGTGTCCCAGATTCCCCTTCCTGTAAAATGGTTGAATTTTACCGGAAGCTATCAACCTCAAATTGGGGTGAGTCTTCATTGGGGTACTGCATTTGAAAAGCAAACCGATTATTTTGAGGTCCAAATATCATATAATGGAAAACACTGGCTAGAATTGGCAAAGGTAGCAGCGAGAGGTTCTTCAAACAGTGATTTCTATTATGACTATATTGATGATTCGGGAGGAGAGGGACGTGTTTATTACAGAATTCTTCAATTTGATCTAAATGGTAAAATGGAAATATCGGATGTAATTTCTGTATGGGCACCTAAAAATGATGGCAAGGAATTAAGAATCTGGCCCAATCCGGTTGATCAGGTGTTGATAGTGGAAGGAATACCGGAATACCTTAATCAGGTAAGGGTTTACAATACCTCAGGTCAGGAAGAAACGGAAAAAATAATGGTTACCCGGATTTCAATGAATAAGATAGAATTATCAATGGAAAGTCTACCGAAAGGGATTTATGTATTGTATGCCGGAAAAATGGCTAGGGTTTTTCAAAAAAAATAATTATCTGTTCAAATCGTGGGCGTAATGAAGGATAAATTTGTAGATTTAAACGACATAAATTTAAATTCAACAAAATTCCCGGAATGACAACCAGCAGGAGAAAAATATTGAAAACATTGGGATTAGGTCCATCATTGATGTTGGCCCCCCAATTATCATTTTCACATAATAAAAAAACCCACCCTTTCAGTTTTTGCCTCAATACCAGTACCATCAGGGGACAAAATCCCGGATTACTGAAATATGTAGAAATTGCGGCAAAAGCCGGATATGATGGAATCGAAATCTGGATTGATGATGTAAAAAAATTTCTCGCCGATGGCCATACACTCCAACAATTGAAAAATGTGATCGATGACCATGGAATAAGGGTAGAAAATGCCATAGGATTTGCACCGTGGATGGCCCAGGATAATGAAAAGAGCAACTTGGGTTTTATCCAGATGGAGGAGGAAATGCAAATGCTTTCAGCTATTGGTTGCAAAAGAGTGGCTGCACCTGGCATTGGTGCCGAATACCCTGTGGATTTGATGAAGGCAGGGGCGCGATATAAGGCCCTGATCAATTTAGGGAGAAAGACAGGTGTAATGCCACAATTGGAGTTTTGGGGCGCCTTTGCCCCTTTCAATCATTTAGGGCAGGTATTAATGGTGGCAGCTGTGGCCAACGATCCGGATGCCCGAATTCTTCCGGATATATACCATTTATTCAGGGGAGGCTCAGGTTTTGATGGTTTAAAACTCATCAATGGAGCAGCCATAGAAATATTTCATCTCAATGATTTTGTGAGTGATATTCATAGGGAAAAACAGGAAGATAAGGACAGGGTATACCCAGGGGATGGAGTAGCGCCCATGCAACAGATATTGACTGACCTTAAAAAAATGGGTGGAAGTAAAGTTTTGTCGCTGGAATTGTTTAATAGGGAATATTGGGAAAAAGACCCACTTGAAGTGGCTAAAACCGGATTGGAAAAAATGAAAATCCAGGTAGCTAAAATAAGTTAACACCTTAAATTTCTTTATTTCAACAAAAAAAAACGGGTCCCATTAGAACCCGTTTTAAACTTTAAAAACCCTCAAACCTATTTAAATACCTTAATTACCCCTTCTGGAATTGCTTCTTGAAGTGTTTGAAGACCGCTGGCTTCGCTGCACAGCTGAACCCCTTGATGGTGTCCGGTTGGTATTTACCCTTGGACTGGAGTTGGAGGACCCCCTTGCAGGCTGACTATTCAACCTGCTGTTAGGAGAAGGAGCTGCTTTCCTTATACTTTGCCTTTGTGAACTACGCCCGGATTGGCGAACCTGGCGCTGTGCAGGTGTGGAGCGTTTAACCTGCCTGGAGCTTGGAGCCGGGGTTCTCATCTGCCTTTGGTTGGAGGCTGGCGGCCTTACTTGCCTTTGAGCAGGAGTAGAAACACTTCGCCGTCTTTCAGGCGCCCTTTGTTTTTCTACATTGCTGTTGGGAGGCGTAGTATTTCTTATGGCTCCCTGAGAACTTGAAGGCAATTCACGCTGTCTTATTCTTTGCTCATTGGTGTTATTGGGACTTCTTCGGTTGTTGTATAATGTCTCATTTTGAGCTCGACCGGTATTTTCTCTCCTTGATTCGCTGGAAATGGTACTTCTGGTCCAGGCCTGATTTTGTTTGGATCCTGCTGATCGGTTATTTTGGATACCATTGTTTTTGAGTGTTTCAGACCTTACACCTTGGTTGCCATTTATGGAAGGGGAAGTAGCTTCCCTCCTGCGTGCAGATGAGTTATTTGACCTTGTTCGGGTATAATCATCAGAGCTAATTACCCTGCTGGGCCTGGAATTGCCCTGAAGTCTCGATTGGGAATTTGCCTGACGGATTTCCGGCCTATAAACCTGAATTTGATTCCTTTTTACAATTGTTCTACCGGGCCTTCTACCCTCATTTACTTCATAAACAGGAATGTCTCTCTTGGTAACTCTGCTTATTTCTGACCTGCTGGGTCCGGAAACATAAGTTGAGTTATTATAAACGTAGGTATTATTAATAACCGTAGTCTGATTATAAATGACATTTACATTTCTGCCAGGCAGGTAATACCTGAAAATATTCCTGCTTAAAAGCCTTCTTCTAGGTACAAATACCCAATGGGTATAGGCAGGAAATCCTAAGGATACATAAAATTGGACCCTGGGAGCCATGGGATACCATCCATAATAGCCACTTCCGGTTCTCCAGTTTACCCATGATGGACCCCATTCATAGTCAGGAATCCATGCCCAACCATAAAGGTCACTGAAAAACCACCGACCATAATGAAATGGTGCCCAACCCCAGTCGTAATTGGATACCCAGGTATTTCCAAATGTGGACATCACCCAATGCCCATTGGTCCGATAAGGCTGAAAACCGGGATCAACATAAGGTATCCATATAAATCCGTAGTGAGGGTCTTCGACCCAATCACCATAAGGCATCAATTCATCATAAAATACCTGAAAGGAAACGGATATTGGACTTGCACTTATATTCTTAGTTCCTGCCCATAAGAAGAGGCACAGAAACAATAAAGTTAAACCAGTAAACCTGGGTTGTAAAAGCCGAATAATTTTGGATTTTCCCATGACGTATATGATTTGGTATATATCATGTTATACGGTATTAAGAGGGGAATGTTTTAAAAGATATGTTAAAATATGATAAAAAAATATTTATAAATCAATATAATAACTAATAAAAAAGCCTAAAGTTAAGAAATGACCTTAAAATAATTCAATAAAATATATTGATTCATTTTTTGGTTTGATCTATTTTTTTACCGATTTCTTCTGCCTCAGACATGAGGCGATCGGCTTCTTTTCTGTTTTGATGGGACATTTTATGGGCTTTTTCCATTAATTTCTCATATTGGTCCTGAAGGTTTTCTAATTCCGACTTTTTCTTAAATAATCCAAACATGGTTTTTATTTAAATAACTCCGATCATCCATATCTGTTTAAAATCAATTAAAATCCTGGAACAAGCCTGTATCTACTTCTTCCGGTTCCGGAAGCACCTCATCATCTTTGAAATTGATGATATCTTCGAGGTTACCTGATCTGCTATAGTATTTCCAGGCACCTTCTTTTTTCCCATCCACCATTTTACCTTCTGATGCCAACCGACCGTTGTCATGATAATATTTCCAATCACCATCTGGAATACCGGATGCATAATTTCCTTCTGATTCTTTTTGTCCATCAATATAGTAGGTTAGCCTCGTACCGTTTCCATTTTCCAAAGTGCCCGCATCCAGGGTTTGGCTTCCATTATAGGTATTGTATTCAGAGACATTCATTAACCTTCCATAATCCCAAATTTCTTCTTGGGTAAGTTGTTTATTGTCATAGAACAATCCCCATGTGCCATCCTCTTTCCCCAACAAATAACTTCCCACAGACTTGAGTTGGCCCCCATCATAGTAGTAAAACCACTGCCCGTTTTCTAGGCCCAACTGATAATTTCCCTCTGCAACAAGAATGCCAATTCTGTTAAAGTATTTCCAAAGCCCTGTTTTCAAATCGTTTTTGTATTCTCCAATGGAATACAGCTTACCTTCCGGGAAATAACTTTTCCAAATTCCAGTTCTAAATCCGTTTGCATATTGTCCCCTTACTGAAGGATTTCCATTACTGTGGTTTTCAATGTACGTTCCAATGGGTACCCCCAACTCATATTCGACTCGTTTTGCTAATGTTTTATTGGGAAAAAATTCCTCCCAGGTTCCCACCGAGATATTATTCTTGTAATTTTCTACCCTGGCTATTCTTTTGTTTTCATAATAATAAGTCCATGTTCCGGTTCTATTTCCGGATTGATCATATTCGGTCTCAGCTTCAATAATATTGGTATCGGGAAAATACCTGGTCCATTTACCTACTTTATTGCCTTCCTCATATTCTCCCTCTTCCCGGATCCTTTTAGATGGACTGTATCTTTTGAAGGAACCATGGGGCCTGTTGTTTTTGTATTGGGCTTCTACAATCAAATCCCCATAAGGGGAATATTCGAGGTAGGAGCCCTCCATTTTATTGTCAATATAATTTACCTTGACAGCCGTCTCCCCATTTTCATAATAAGAAACCCACTCGCCTACCTTTTTTCCGTTTTCATACCTGCCTTCCACCTTCAGCTGATTTGGACTGACATAATCGGGTCGTTCATGTTTTCCAAAATACTCCTTGTATGGCCCGATGAGTACGCTATCCTGATAAATTGCTTCCTTAACCAATGCCCCTTCAAGATCAAATTCCTGGAAATACCCATTAATAAGGTTGTTTTTGTATTCGGCTACAATACGTTTTTGTTGATTGGGATAATAGGAGATCCATTGCCCCTGTTTTACCCCCTTATCATAGGTACCCTGTTGGATAAGGGTGTTGGTTTTTGGATTGATAAATTTCCAGAGACCATCCATTCTGTTATTTATCATTACCCCATTACCCATCAAGGTGGAATCTCTGTTGTAAAGGTTTACGATTTGATTTTGGGTCCATCCATTGGTTTCAAAACAAAAAACCATAAGCATTATAAAAATATATTTCATAGGTATTTTCAAGGATTTACTAGGTCTTACGAATTGCTATCAAACATGGTTCCAATTTACTTTATATAGCATAAAAATTATATTCTTTTGGGAAAAAATTTAAAATTTTTTTGTATGGATTTAATTCAATCAAAGGGATAATAATTTTCCATGTAAAGAAATTTCACTTTAATCTTTTTTCAATAGATGACAAAGTGTTTGAATCTCATTGTAAAGGGAATTTGCCAGGCTATCGGGGGATTCATAAGGCATAGATTTCATCATTTGTAAATGTCCGAATTGGTTGAGATGAAGGTGGATCTGCCGAACTGATTGGGGTTTGTAATAATTTTTGAGGTCAATAATGAAAGGGTAATCCCAAGGAGATCTGCAGGCACAAAAATTAAAGTTCTTTTGAATGGCGAATTCAAAAAGCGGAAGAGCTTTGGCAACTGCCGGGTGATCTTTTCCAAAAAACACAAAAATGAAAATGCCCCTGCCCCACCAGTGGAGTATTCTGAAATTGAGGCCGGAATTTGGATTGAAATCCCTTATCAGGTCCAGCACCTGATAGGGACAACGCTCCAATTCATTGCCTTTACTGATTTTGATCCCTTTGAAGGGTTGATGCAATTCCTTTAACTGATCTTTTGGCAGGCCGTTGGCGATCCTTGAAAAAATTTCTGTAAATATTGCTTTGGCCAAATGTATTTTCTCAAATAATTCCGCATTTGAAATGAGTGCTACCAATTCTTTAAATTCAGTCACCTTTTTGTATTTTATATTACCATCTGATGAGCGCCGAAGCCCATGTAAATCCACTTCCAAAGGCAGCAAGACATATCAGATCACCCTTTTTAAGCTTTCCCTGTTCCCAGGCCTCACTCATGGCGATGGGTATTGTGGCCGCAGTGGTATTCCCATATTTCATAATGTTGTTGAATACCTGATCGTCCTGCAGCCCTAACTTTTTCTGAATGAATTGGCTGATCCTTAAATTGGCTTGATGGGGAATAAGGAGGTCAATGTTGTGGCTTTTAAGTTGATTGGCCATTAATGCTTCCTGGATAACATCATAAAACTTTACCACTGCATGTTTAAATACAGCATTGCCATTCATGGATAAATTGAAAGACCCACTATCGATAAGCTCTTGGGAAACCCTTACTTTTCTGCTGCTGCCCGGGTCTTTGACATAAAGTTCTTCTGCAAAATCCCCGTCTGCATGAAGGTGGGTGGAAAGAATCCCACTTTCTCCTGGCTCAGCGGCTTGCACGATCACTGCACCCGCACCGTCAGCAAAAATAACAGCACTGGATCTTCCTGCATCACTTTTATCCAATGCGGAAGATTGGATTTCGGCCCCTACAACAAGGATGGTTTGATACATTCCGGTCTTTATAAATTGATCTGCCACAGAAAGGGCATATATAAAACCTGAACAGGCATTTCTTATATCCAGTGCACCGATTCCCTGAAGGCCTAATTCCCTTTGGAGCAAAACCCCGTTGCCTGGAATAAAATAATCGGGTGTAACGGTGGCAAAGATGATAAAATCGATATCTTTTACTGCTATTCCTGCCCTTGCTACAGCCATTTCCGAAGCTGCTTTTGACATGCTTGTAACGGTATCTTTTCCGGGGGTGAACCATCGGCGCTCTTCTATTCCTGTCCGCTCCACAATCCATTCATGGTTGGTATTGATGAAAGTAGAAAGTTCATCATTGGTGACAATTTTATCCGGCAAAAAATGACCTATTCCTACTATTTTAGATTTTTTCATTTCGATGAGTTTAAATTCTACCCTGTTCCTTAAGTTTCCAGTACCTCATTAGGCCATTCACCGACATCCAACTTGGATTGGCATATTCGTATAGTGCGCTCAATTCAGGGTCCACTCCCTCATTTCTCATCTGGAGCTCGGTATAAGCCATAAATTGGGGAATGACATCTTCCACTGGGGTTTGTAAATCAAAGTGCTTTTTGATCCACAATGCCCAATCCTCCATGATGATTTCCAGCGATTGTAAATGGGCTGCAGGCTTGTCAATTTTACCAAAATGGGTTAGATATAAGGCTTCAGGTTTAGCTTCGAGTATTTTTTGAATGGATTTTCTCCAGTTTTCAAGGTGAATGTCGGGTGGGGGGCAGGGGGGAACTACCGGACCATTACCTATTTTTACACCGCCAACGTCTCCGGTAAAAAAACTTCCTTCATAGGCCCAGGCAATGTGGTGGACTGCATGGCCGGGGGTATACATTGCCTTAAATTTTAGGTCACCAAATTCCAGGACTGCTTCATCCCTGCAGGGATGAAGTTGACTTTGAGATATGGGAGCCATTTTTCCCCATAATTTTTCCATCGCATCGCCATAAATTCTTTCCGCAGAGTCCCACAATTTTGAGGGATCCGCAAGGTGGGGAAGTCCAAGAGGATGGACATAAATATCAGCCCCGTATTCAGCCAGTTTCCATGCGGCCCCGGCATGATCAAAATGAATGTGGGTCAAAAGGACCTGTTTGATGTCTTCAGGTTTAAATCCATGGCGGGCAATTTCCTGTTTGAGGCGGGGCCAGGTACTTTCAGGTCCGGTTTCGACTAATACTGGTCCTTCACTTCCCACAACCAAGAAGCTGGCAATGGTTTGTTTAGCGCCCTGAAATTGAAGGTCGAGAATTTTTATTTGCTTCATTATCCGAATAAGGTGTAATTTCCAAATTGATCCATCGGGAAAGTCTTCCTGATCAGAAAAGGGGAGTCATTGGCCACATGGTTCACCATGGGAGATACGGTATAAGACATCATTTCTTCATCAGGATAGGGTTGTAAAAGCCCTAAAAGGTCTTCCTCAGATGCCTTAGGATCCAACCAAGTCAATTCGTTTTCCTTTTTTAAGATCACAGGCATTCTGTCATGGATTTCCGCCGTCAATTTATTGGGGCCGGTGGTTAATATCAAAAATGTATGTTCTAATTCCCCTTTCTCAGTTTCATATTCCTCCCATATTCCGGCAAATGCAAATAAAATTTCTCCGTGCTGTACAAAGCGGTAGGGGATTTTGGTTTTTTTACCAATTTTCTTCCATTCATAAAACCCATCAGCAGGGACCAAACAACGGTTTTTTTTAAAAGCATTTTTAAAAGTGGCTTTTTCGGTAATTGTCTCAGATCTTGCATTGATAAGTTTGTTGGCAACTGGTTTGTTTTTTGCAAATCCCGGAGTGATACCCCAATAAAAATGTGAAAAACCTTTGGGACTGTCGGAAGTGATAATGGGTACAAGTTGGGATGGAGCTATATTGTACCTGGGAGAGAAGGGTTCAAGCATTTCGGCTTCAAATCTGTTTTCCAGGTCAATTTTACTTTTGGCAAGGGAATATCTTCCACACATATATCTGATTCTTTAAAACGAATTTAACTGTAATTTTTCATTTGAATAAATTCGATGGCCCTTTTTTCAGACCAATACCTTTCTTTTCGGGATCTGGGACAGAAACCAACATGTCCCCCATGTTTTGGAAACTCCATGTATATCATTTCCATTTGGCTGCCCAGCGTTTTGGGGTAACAGGTTTGGCTCAAAAACGGGTCATTTTCAGCGTTGAGTATCAGGGTGGGTATTTTAATTTTTTCCAGAATAAACAAAGAAGAACATTGTTGATAGTAATCCTCTGCATTGATAAATCCATGTAAAGGCGCAGTATAATGATCATCGAAACCAATTATAGTAGAGATGACCTTTAATCTTTTCGCATTGATCAATTCAGGAAAGATCAAGGATTTTTGCCTTATTTTCTGTTTCAGGGAAATCAAAAAATTCAGCGAATAGAGCCGATTTTCCCTGGACGAAAGAAGCTGGGATGAACTTGCTAAATCCAAAGGAACGGAAATAGTAACTGCTTTTCGGATCTTGGCTTGTTGGGTACCATGGTTTTCTCCCAGGTATTTTAGTGTAAGGTTACCTCCAAGGCTGAATCCGATCAAATAAAGATGATCATATTTTCTATGCACATGTGATACTACGGTGCCCAGATCATAGGTTGCCCCAGAGTGATAAAAAACGGGTTTTTTGTTCATCTCCCCGCTGCATCCCCGGAAATTCCAATTCACCACATCAAAACCATTATCAAAAAAAACTTTTGCCATTCCTGCCATATATGGTCTTTGACTGTTTTCCTCCAGTCCATGACTGATAATCACCAGCTGTTTCCGGTCTGCCGATAGCCAATCCAAATCCAGAAAATCACCATCTGGGGTGCTAATCCTTTCTCTGTCAAACGCTAATCTTTTTGGGTTTCTAAAAATAGCCGGTAAAACGGTCTGCATATGCCCATTGAACATCAAATGTGGATGACTGTATTGGGGGTTCTCAATTACGGGCATAGGTTGAAGCCGGTATGTATTCTTCTTTTGTATACGTGAAAATACTATTATTAAATTTGAATAAACATATTTTAAGAACTATTTTTGGATTGCTGAAAATATGTATTCGAACTAATTAACTTATGGCCGAAATAATACGAATGCCCAAAATGAGCGATACCATGGAAGAAGGGGTAATCGCACAATGGTTAAAAAAGGTGGGGGATGAAGTGAAGCCGGGGGACATACTGGCAGAGGTGGAGACAGATAAAGCGACCATGGAATTGGAATCCTATGAAGAAGGCATCTTGCTTCACATAGGTGTGGAGGAAAAAGATGCTGTACCCGTAAACGGGGTCATTGCCATTTTGGGAGAAAAAGGTGAAAATATAGATGATTTATTGAAAGATATCCAATCCGGAGGAGGTGAAAGCACCAAAAGCGAAAAATCTGATGAACCGGAAGAAAAATCTGAAAAAGAAGAAAAGAAGCCTGAGGAAAAAACTGAAAAGAAGGAGGCCATAGATACTTCCGATATCAAGGCCACGCTCATTACCATGCCTAAAATGAGCGATACCATGGAGGAAGGAACCATTGCAGGCTGGTTGAAAAAAGAGGGAGATGAGGTGAAGTCAGGGGATGTCCTGGCAGAAGTGGAAACGGATAAAGCCACCATGGAGTTGGAATCCTATGAAGATGGTATTCTCTTGTACATCGGTGTGAAAGAAGGCGATTCCATAGAGGTAAACGGGGTCATTGCCATCATCGGTGAAAAAGGTGCTGACTATGAAAAGCTACTGAAGGCACACCAACAAAAATCGGAGGAGAAGTCGGAAAGTTCAAGTCCTCAACCAGAGAAAAAGGAGGAAGATAAAAAGGAAGCTCCTGCAATGGATGCCAGCGAAGGGACTTCTACAAGTACTTCCGGTTCAGAAAATGGTAGGGTAAAGGCTTCTCCCCTGGCCAAAAAAATGGCAAAGGATAAGGGGATTGATATAGCAGCGGTTAAGGGTTCCGGAGACGGAGGAAGGATCATTAAAAAGGATATAGAGAATTTTGACCCAACCAAAGCAGTCAAAGCGGGGACTTCAACTGCTTCCGGACCTGTCTTAGGACAGGAATCCTTTAGAGAAGAGAAGGTATCCCAAATGCGGAAAGTCATTGCCAAAAGGCTGGCTGAAAGCAAATTCACTGCGCCTCATTTTTACCTTACCATGGAAATCAACATGGATAAGGCCATTGAAGCCAGGAAAAGCATGAATGAAGTGGCCCCAGTCAAGATTTCCTTCAATGACATGGTCATTAAGGCAGTTGCTGCCTCATTAAAGCAACATCCCAAAGTGAATTCCGCCTGGCTTGGGGATAAAATCCGTTACAATGATCATGTCCACATTGGAATGGCCGTTGCTGTGGAAGAGGGACTTTTGGTACCCGTAATCCGTTTTGCGGACAGCAAATCCCTCTCTCAGATTTCTCAGGAAGCCAAAACCCTTGCAGGAAAAGCCAAAAACAAAGAACTTCAGCCAAAGGATTGGGAGGGAAACACTTTCACGGTTTCTAATTTGGGCATGTTCGGGATAGATGAATTCACCGCCATTATCAATCCACCGGATGCCTGTATCCTGGCCATTGGTGGCATAAAAGAATCGGTGATTGTAAAGGACGGTGAAATGAAAATCGGAAATCTGATGAAGGTGACCTTATCCTGCGACCATAGGGTAGTAGATGGGGTCATTGGCTCTGGCTTTTTACAGACTGTAAAAAATCTGTTGGAAGATCCGGTCAGGTTGTTGATATGATTCAGAATGGAATTGTTAACTGCCAAAAAGTCCTAGAAATAGGGCTTTTTGTTTTAGTACGGTTATTGAGCAGGGAGGGGAATAAAAGAAGGGTAAAACAATAAAATCCAACAATGGAAAAATTGAGATCAACGACAGTAGTGGCCATCAAGCATGGTGATGAAGTGGCCATTGGAGCCGATGGGCAGGCTACCATGGGTAATACAATTGCCAAAAGCAGTGTCAACAAGGTCCGGAAACTGCAAGGGGGAAAAATTGTAACTGGATTTGCCGGTTCAACAGCAGATGCATTTACCTTATTGGAAAAGTTTGAAGAGAAATTGGGCGCTTATAGCAATAATGTTAAAAGGGCAGCGGTGGAGTTGGCCAAAGAGTGGCGAACGGACCGTATGTTAAGTAAACTGGAAGCCATGATGATCGTGGCGGATGCAGAAGATATTTTGATTATCTCAGGAACAGGGGATGTGTTGGAACCTGATTTGGGAATTGCTACGATTGGTTCTGGAAGCATGTACGCCCAATCTGCTGCCAGGGCATTAAAAAAGTATGCCCCACAATTAACAGCTGAGGAGATGGTTAGAGAAAGCCTTACCATTGCGGCGGATATTTGTATTTATACCAACCATAACCTGGTCATCACGAAAGTGAAAAAAGCCTGAAAAATGAAAAAGGCGCCTTCGATAGCGCCTTACCTTTTTCCATCTGGTAGGAAAGAAGTTGATTTAAATCTCAAAATCATAGACTTTCACGGCTTTCCATTTGTCTTTGTGTTCGGCTATGAATTCGTGGTGGATCTTATCATCCTGATAGAGATCATGTTCTTTTATGCTTTTAAAATAGACCGTAAGGGAGAGGTGAAAACTCAGGTCTACTACGTCTCTTGGGGTGGTTTTGGCAGGTACCCCGACATGGAAATCTTCTACTGTGTTGGTAGATGAAATTTTCCTGCAGCCTTCCATTACGGCTTTGAGGTCTTTTTCCGGATTGTGGAGCCAGAAAAATACTTGATGTACGATCATGGTGTTTTAATTTTAAATGATGGTATTAAAAATGATAATCTCTATTGATTTTGGAAATTGAAACAAGAAAGAAGCAAACCATATATATTTAATCCGGACGACTTATTTCCACTAAGACTTAAAGGTAAATATTTATATATTAATAACTAAACCCCCTTCAATAATTATGAATTACAGAAAACTTGGAAAAACAGGAATGCAAGTATCCGAAGTATCTTTGGGTACCTGGCAGGTAGGTGGAGGTTGGGGTGGGAACTTCAACCAACAAGCGGCCGATAAAATCATTCATGAAGCCATTGATCTGGGAATTAATTTCATTGATACGGCAGATGTATATGATGCAGGTTTAAGTGAAGCCGCAGTAGGTAAAGGCGTTAGATCCAGAAAAGAAAAGGTATATGTTGCCACAAAATGCGGGAGGCAGATCCAACCGCATATAGACAAAGGTTATCAACCGGAGGTCCTGCGAAAATTTGTGGAAAGCAGTTTGAAAAATATGGGTCTGGAGACAATTGATCTCATTCAATTACATTGTCCCCCCACAGAAACCTATGAAAGACCTGAGATATTCGGCCTTTTTCAAAGGTTAAAGGAAGAGGGGAAAATTCAGCATTTGGGAGTCAGTGTGGAAAAGGTGAGTGAAGCCATTCGGGCCATTCAATACGACAATGTGATGTCGGTTCAGATCATATTTAACATGTTCAGAATTAAACCTTCAGAAAAATTTTTCGCCAAGGCAAGGGAACAAAACTGTGGGATCATCGTCAGGGTACCCCTGGCCAGCGGTTTGCTTTCCGGCAAATTGAACCCGCAATCTGAATTCCATCCTGAAGACCACCGGGCTTTTAATAGAAACGGTGAAGCTTTTGATAAAGGAGAAACTTTTTCGGGGGTTGATTACCAAAAAGGCATTGAGGCCGTGGAAGCGCTGAAGGAAGTTTTTAAAGGAAATGAATCCCTTGCCGCCATCGCCCTTAGGTGGATTCTTATGTTTCCAGAAGTTTCAACAGTAATCCCGGGCGCCTCAAAGCTGGAACAAGTCAGGTCAAATGTAAAAGCGGCTGAAATACCTCCGCTTACAGAAGATGAAATGCAGCGGGTTCAAACCATTTATGACGAATATTTTAGGACGGAGATTCATCAACAATGGTAAAAACTCCTTTTTATAAAGAATCCTGGTAAAAGCAGGAATTGATTTTAAGGGATATAAAAACCGGCGGAGTTACCCAGGCTCCGCCGGTCAATTATTAAAAATAAGAAGAAAATTAAAAAATAAGTTAAAATAATCACTTGCTTTAATCAATGAAACCTTTAACCATACCAAAGCCCGATGAGTAGGGTATAGACTATTTGCCTAATTAGAGGGATTATGGAAATGGTCTACCTGTAAATTTCTAGGGATTCACTTTTTCCCCCATCAGGAGCACATCATTTACCTGAACCTCGGTGATGTATTTTTTCTGGCCTTGTTTATCTTCATAGGAACGGTTGACCAATTTGCCCTGTATACAGATTTCGGACCCTTTATCAGTATATTTGTGGATAATTTCTGCCGGTTTACCGAATGCGACCAGGCTGTGCCAGTAGGTGTCCTCCACTTTTTCTCCTTTACTGTTTTTATAAGATTCATTGGTGGCCAGATTAAGTCTCACCATGGGTGTATTCCCATTTACGGTTTTAAATTCTGCTTTAGCGCCCAAGCGGCCGATCAACTGTACTTTGTTTTTAATCGCGTTCATGATATTTAATGGTTTTAGTTGAAAATAATTTCAGGCCAATTGCCCAAAAGGAACATGACAAAGTTGGGGGGAGCACTAAAGATTATTCGGTTATTTTTCGTTTAAAACCATTTGTAAACGTTTGCAAACGTTTGAATCGTTTTTACACCTTTGGCCACTCTGTGGATATGCGACAAAATGAATTAAGAGATTCATTAACAGGAATTTAAAATATTTCTTGTTATAATTTGGCGATTTTGCCTGATTATTTTGATTTTTTTTAATATGATTATTTTTCATCTATTAATAACCAAAAGAATGATATTATATTCATTAAATTACTTTTTTTATTGGATAAAGTACTTTTTATATTTTTTTAAAAGTTTATGAAATACAAAAAAAATAATTCAAAAAGTATTTTTATGTATTTTACTTGTTTCATGAGGTTTAATTTTATAATTTTGAACAGATTTATTTTCCGGTACAATACCAATCCAATTCTAATTATTCATAAATAATTTTATGGCATTTAAAATAAAATGGGTTGCCTTATTAGTAAAAAACAGGGGTTGTGAAGAAGTGCTGGATTTTTAGGTTACCAGTAGTTTGAGTCATCCGAATTATTGAAATGAAATTTTTTGATCATTCTTAATAAGGGATTTACATCAAATAATCATTAGTAAAAATTTTTGGATCTATCTCCAATGGTCCTCTTAACATATAAACTGATTTTGTAAATGGAACGAATACCTTTTTCACCTCCCAGTATCAAACCTATTTTAAACAATACTATAAGACCACTTTGGTCTGTAATGATTCCTGTATTTAATTGTTCGGAATTTATGATGGATGCTTTACAAAGTGTGTTGATGCAGGATATGGGGGAAGATTTGATGCAAATTGAGGTGATTGATGATTGCAGTACGGATGCGGATGTGGAGGCATTGGTCAGAAAAATAGGGCAAGGTAGGGTGAAATACTACAGGCAACATAAAAATGTGGGAAGTTTAAGGAATTTTGAAACCTGCATCAACAGGTCGCAAGGCGAATTGGTACACCTTCTTCATGGTGATGACCGGGTTAAAATGGGATTTTACAAAAATTTCTCAAAATTGTTTCAGACTTATCCCCAAGCGGGAGCTTCTTTTTGCCGCTATCATTCTATCGATGAAACCGGTAATATTATGAAGGAGGGCAAATTTAAAAATAACCGTGAGGGAATATTAAAGGATGGTTTATTGATAATGGCTGGTGAACAACCTACCCAATATGTGGCAACTGTTGTAAAACGTGAAGTTTATGAAAAATTAGGTAGTTTTTATGGGGTTGTTTTTGGGGAGGATTGGGAAATGTGGGTGAGGATTGCAAAAAATTATCCGATTGCTTATACACCTGCTTTATTGGCGGATTATAGACGACATATAGGGTCCATATCCCGTCCCAAAAAAGAAACTGGACAGAATGCCAGGGACCTTGCAACGACCATATTCACCATTGAAAAGCACCTGTCCGAAAATATGAAACACCTTATGGTAGGGCAAAAAAGAATGTGTAGGATTAATTGTATAAAAAGTGCCACCAAGATCTGGAAGCAAACCAATGATAGAAAAAAAGCAGATGAATTGGTTAGGTTGGCCTTGAGTATTAAAACCAATGATCTTTATATCTATTATCTGGTGATGAAATTTTACGTCAAAGTTATTTTTAATATCAAAAATGATAGCCCAAGTTTTTTTGAAAATTTTCACAGAAAAGGAAAAATGTCCTCCAATCAAACCCCTTAATTTTCGGGCCGATTGGAGATGTGTCCTAAGATTATAAACCGTAGAGGATTTAAAAAAAACATTTACTAATTGATCAATAAGCAATAATGAAAAAATGGACTTTAGTTATAAAACCTAAAACTGCATGGTTTGATCTCCATCTAAACGATCTTTGGACCTACCGGGATTTATTATTGATGTTTGTAAAAAGGGATTTTATTGCGGTCTATAAGCAGACGATTCTTGGTCCTTTATGGTTTGTCATTCAACCATTACTCACCACATTTATGTTTATCATAGTCTTTGATAAAGTGGCCAATATCCCCACAGACAATGCTCCTCCTGCCTTGTTTTATTTATCAGGTCTGGTGATCTGGAACTATTTTTCTTCATGCTTAAACAAAACTTCTGTAACCTTTACTGCCAATGCCGGAATTTTCGGAAAGGTTTATTTCCCAAGATTGATTATGCCTTTATCCAATGTTGTTTCTGCCTTGATTGGTTTTGGGATTCAGTTATTGCTCCTTTTGATGCTCATTGGATATTTTCATTGGTTTTTGGATGTAAATATTCAATTGAATGCCTACCTGGTTTTTATACCTTTTTTATTGTTATTGGTGGCTGCATTGGGATTGGGTTTTGGAATTATCATATCTTCTCTGACTACTAAATACAGGGATATGGTTCATCTGGTCACTTTTGGGACCCAACTATTAATGTATGCTACTCCGGTCATCTATCCCCTTTCATTTTTTGAGGGGAATTACAGGCTGTTTATACTGGCCAATCCACTGACACCAATTATTGAGGTATTTCGGTATTCCCTGTTGGGTGTGGGTGAGTTCAACATCTGGTATTTGGTTTATAGTGCTGTATTTACCATTTTTTCTCTTTTTGCAGGGGTATTATTGTTCAACAGGGTTGAAAAAAGTTTTATGGATGTCGTTTAATTCAATAATATGTCAGAAACAGTAATAAGTGTTGAAGGTTTAGGTAAAAAATACAGACTGGGCGTGATCGGTACGGGAAGGCTAAGTCAGGATTTAAATCAATGGTGGGCAAAAATCAGGGGAAAAGAAGATCCCTTCGAAACTGTAGAACCCGAAGGATTCAGACCCACCAAGTATGGGGATTTTTGGGCACTACAGGATTTGGATTTTACAGTGAAAGAAGGAGAAGTTCTCGGAATAATCGGTAAAAATGGCGCCGGGAAGTCCACCCTACTTAAGATTCTTTCCAGGGTGACCAGCCCAACTTCAGGAATGATTAAGGTGAAGGGCCGAATAGCCAGTTTATTGGAGGTGGGGACAGGATTTCACCCTGAACTTACCGGAAGGGAAAATATATTTCTCAATGGGGCGATATTGGGAATGACCAAAGCAGAAATCAGGAAAAAAATCGATGAGATTATTAGCTTTTCAGGAGTGGAAAAACACATTGATACCCCTGTAAAACGCTATAGCAGTGGGATGTATGTTCGGTTAGCATTTGCCGTTGCGGCACATCTGGAACCTGAGATACTGATTGTGGATGAAGTTTTGGCTGTTGGGGATGCCGAATTTCAGAAAAAATGTTTGGGAAAGCTGAGTCAGGTAAGCAGGGAAGGAAGGACCATCCTCTTTGTCAGCCATAATATGGGTGCTGTACAGGCGCTCTGCAATAGGGCTGTTTTATTGCAATCAGGAAAATTGTTGGCGGATGGCCCAACACATGAAACCATCTCTGCTTACAGTCAAATTGCCTATAATAAATCCAAGGCAGAGTTGGTATGTGGGCATGAGGAAGGGGAAACTGGAAAATTTGGCGTCAGGATAACAGCAGTGAGGGTCTTGGATCAATATTATCAGGTTTGTAATATTTTGAATGATAACGATGACTTTTATATTGAAATAGAATTTCAGACCAATCAAAAAGGAAATCATCTTACCAGTAATATTCAATTGTTTAATGAAAGCGGGGTTTTAATATTATCAACAGGGAACTGGCCATCCACTACCTCCAATCAGGATTTTTATTCACATAAACGGCTGGAAGTAGGAATTTACCGATCAAGGGTCAAATTCCCCCGATTCTTTTTAAATGAAGGAGGTTATTTCATCAATGCATTGATCAATCGGGAAGCATCTACAAGTATTGCCTTAATTGAGGAAGCAGTGACTTTCACCATTGTGGATTCCGGAAATATGAGAAAGGAATTCACAGATTATATAGGAGGTGTGGTGCGGCCCAAATTCGAATGGAACACCGATCCTATAGGTCAAATTAAAATTAATAGTTATTAAACTGATAGAAAAGATGTTGACTGGAAAAACCCATGAACTGGAAAGGGGGAGGGAGGAACTTATAAATGATTCGCCCAAGGTATCTGTGATTACCTGTTTTTTAAATGAGGAGCGATTTCTGACCGAAGCTGTAGAAAGTGTTTTAAGACAGGAATATACCCATTGGGAATTGATATTAATTGACGATGGGTCTTCTGATAAAAGTACGGTAATAGCGAAATCGTTTGCTTCGGAATTTTCGAAGATAAAATATTTTGATCATAAGGACCATGCAAATAAGGGATTAAGTGCAAGCAGAAATTTAGCAATTGACCTTGCTGAGGGAGAAATTATTGCGTTTTTGGATGGGGATGATGTTTGGTTACCTGGTTTTTTGGCCACGGGTATTCACACCATGTTAAACCATTCATCCCCTATGTATTGTGAAGCTACCTTTTACTGGAACAGTTGGGATGATTTAGAAGCCGAAGATGAAATTATTGCTGTAGGGACCGATCAAGATCAACTACATGGGCATCCGGATTTGATTTTTAAATTGTATCCTTTGGGATCGGGGGCAGCACCCTGTCTGTGTGGGATATTGGTGGATAAAGAAACATTGGGAAAACATGGTTGTTTTGATGAAGCTTTTAAAGGCATGTATGAAGATCAGGTTTTTTTGACCAAATTTTACCTTCATGAAAGCGTATATATCTCTTCAAACTGCAATAACCTCTACCGCCAAAGAGAAGGTTCTCTTGTCAATGCTTCCCATGCTCATGGCACTTATAATAAGCACAGGAGGTTTTTTTTGGAATGGCTGGATCAGTACATACAGGTAAATGCAGCAGAAAATCGGGAATTAAGAAATTTATTGAGCAGCGTTCAATTTCCATTTAACCATCCAACTTCCTACAGGCTGATTAGCTATTACCGGAGCCTTAAAAAAAGGATATCCAAATTTTTATGAAAAAAGCTGCTTAGGACTTCCTAATACAGGTAAGCACCGAATAAACGGCAGCATTAAAAACTACGAATCGGATTCAACAAATTTCAATATGGAGATGAATGACCATTTTTCTGATTTGAATTTACCTCTTGTTTCCATCATTATTCCCTGCTATAATCATGGGAGATACCTTTCAGAGGCAATTGAAAGCGGCTTGAACCAAACCTATCCAAATATTGAAATAATTATTGTGGATGATGGATCCACCGATGATTCCCAAGAGGTGGCGCAAAGGTATTCTGATGTAAAATACTTTTATCAGAAGAATCAGGGTTTATCTTCAGCCAGAAATACTGGAATAAAGCACTGCAAAGGAGCGTTTTTGGTTTTTTTGGATGCGGATGATTTATTGTATGAAGATGCCATTGCCTGTAATATTGGCCATTTGCTCAAGGAGCCGGAATTGGCATTTGTGTCAGGAGCCCATCAGGTGAGTACGATCGATAACATCAAGGTAAAAGTAGTCAGGGAATTTGTCATTTCGGACCATTTCCTAACCCTATTAAAAAGGAATTACATAGGCATGCATGCTACTGTAATGTTCAGAAGACATGTTTTTGATGAAATTTTATTTGATACCTCCTTAAAAGCCTGTGAGGACTATGATGTTTATTTAAAAATAGCCCGAAGACATCCTATCGCCCATCATGGAAAAATTTTAACGGTTTATAGAATGCATCGTGAGAATATGTCAAATGATATCCCCATGATGTTGTCAACGGTTTTGAAAGTTTTGGATAGACAGAAGGCCAACTTGTCTTCTGAAGAGGAGATTTTGGCCTTGGAGGAGGGAACGGAAAATTTTAAAAAGTATTATACTAAGCTTCTTTCCGATCAACTTAAAAATTCACCGAAGTCTTCAAGGCTTTTATTGAGTTTTTTAAATCCCCTTTATCGCAAATTGTATTATGAAAAAATCAATAAGAAATATATGAATATAGCTAAACATAACCAGTTCTTAAAAAAATTAATTCCTCCTTCAGGAAAGCGCTTTTTATTTAATATGGGGCTTCATAAGCGATTTCTTCCACCCATAAACCATGTTAACTCCGGTGATTTTAACCGCTTAACGCCATTTAGCAAAAACTTTGGCTATGATAGAGGTGGCCCAGTTGACCGGTATTACATCGAAAATTTTTTGGACGATGTCTCTGAAAATATCCATGGGAGGGCACTTGAAATCGGTGATAATGAATATACCCTTCGCTTTGGTAAAGGAAAGGTAAAAAATAGTGAAATTCTCCATGTGAATGACAATAATCCGATGGCTACTATAATCGGAGACCTGAGCAATGCCCCTCAAATCCCGGACAATAGTTTTGATTGTATCATATTGACACAAACCCTCCACTTGGTGTATGATTATCAATCAGTCATCAAAACCTGCTATAGAATATTAAAGCCCGGGGGTACCTTATTGTTGACTGTTCCGGGAATCACCCCCATAGATTATGGTGAATGGGGTAACACCTGGTATTGGTCTTTTACAGGTCAGGCCATGAAAAAGATGATGGCCGAGCATTTCTCCCCAGCGCTTTCTGAAATCAAAACCTATGGAAATGTGTATGTTGCTTCGGCCTTTCTTTATGGTATGGGACTTCCTGAGATCAAAAAGGATATGTTGGATTATCGTGATCCAAAGATGCAGGTGATCATATCGGTAAAGGCCAAAAAAGAAAATAAACATGAAGATTAAAAAATGGATCAAGAAGCAATGGAAATACATTAGGCCTACTCCACCCATCTTGGTTTTAATGTATCATAGGGTCATCGATTCAACATTAGACCCCTGGGAATTGGCAGTCAGTCCTCAAAATTTTGAACAACAATTAAGCATTTTAAAAACCAGCCGTTTAGTTGTACCCTTGTCCCATATTAGGGAGATGATCCAAAAAAAGAGAAATATGAAACCCTCTTTAGTCATCACCTTTGATGATGGCTATATGGATAATTACCTTTATGCCAAGCCAATTTTGGAAGCCTTTGATTTACCGGCAACATTTTTTATTTCTACCAAACATATTGGAACTCAGAAAGCATTCTGGTGGGATGAGCTAGGTCAAATAATACTGGAAAGGCCAACATTACCCAAAATTTTAGCCTTGAAATTAAATGGTTCGGTTTTTTCTTTTGACCTGGAAAATGAAATCGTCCTTACTGAAGAAATCAGCCAACAACATAAAGTCTGGAATGCTTCCATCGCTCCACCCAGCCTAAGGACTCAGCTATATTTAAAACTTTGGCAAATCCTGAGTAATATGAATTACAGGGAACAGCAGACCATATTGACAACACTTAGGGAGTGGGCTGGATTTAATGAAGGCCATTCAAACGGGGATAACATTTCCATGACGGGATCACAACTTCAATCACTTTCAGCCAGTCCTTTATTTACTATCGGTGGCCATACGGTAAGCCATCCCCTATTATCTTTATTGCCTAAAGAGAAACAAAGGATTGAAATTTATGAAAACAAACAATCCCTGGAATCAATTGTAAAACTTTCTGTTGATGCATTTGCATACCCTTCTGGAAAATTCAATGAAATCACAAAGGAAGAACTAAAAGCACAAGGCTTCAAGACAGCATTTACCACTAACCAAAGGCTTATTGAACCCAAAGTGAATCCATATCAAATGGGCAGGTTTCAGGTAAAAAATTGGAAAGGCCCCGAATTCAAACAGGAATTGGCCAAATGGGTGGCCTAATTCCTCTGGGTTGGAACCAGGTGGATTAATTCTTATAATACTTAAAATAAAAACTTATTCCGGCTTGTATGCCATTGATTTCATTCCATACAGATTTTAAATTTCGGCCAAAATTTTTCGATTTATGTAAGATTTTATTAAGATAATAGCGGGGTAATTTATAATATATGTATTTCGTATAGCCGGCCTTTTTATTTTGCCCTTGCTGGACCAATGCAGCTACTACATGTCCTTTCATATACTGAAATATCTGCGATTTTAATTCATTCATTTTATGGCGGTGCTTGTGGAGCACTACAGCCCGTGGACAGTATGCCAATTCATAATTGTGGTTTAAAATTCTATACCACATTTCCGAATCTTCGCTACAACCTGAAGCACCTGCTCCCAATTTCACATCGAATAGACCTAATGATTCAAAAATTTCTTTTTTAAAGGCCATATTGGCACCAGCTCCGATTTTCCAAACAGGAGGGCCTATTGAAAGGGTTTTTTCCCAATAGGTTGCGTCATATTCTTTGTCCTTATATCCCCTGTTAAACGTCCATGATTTTTCGAAAACCACTTGCGCAGAGGTTTTAAGTTCTTTGGGAAGGACCAGGCCAGTGATGGCGAATAATTTTTCATTGGATCCAAACGTTTCCCATACCCTGAAGGCCCAATCTTTATGTACTTCCACATCATCGTCGGTAAATGCAATTATTGAATGTGTGCTTTCCAATACCCCTCGGTTCCGGGCAAAAGACAAACCGGGTCTGGGTTCTTTAAAATATTTCACTTTTTCAAAGTTTTTGACCAGTTCTGCCGTACTTTCATCCTTAGGTGCGTTATCAATGATAATGATTTCGGCTGGAAGGCTATCCATTTTCATAATGGAATCAAGACATCGTTTAAGATCATTGGACCTGTTTCTGGTACAGATTACCACTGAAATGGGTACCTGTGCCGGGAATGCCGCAGTGGTCCATGGGGAAAACAGGTTTTCCATACACGCTTCCCAATCTTTGATCCTTCCTTCAAGGATCATTAATTCCCAATTACAGTTTTTAAGGGAATTTTGCTTGCTGAAATAAAATTCAAGGGTGGGTATTATGGATTCAATTAATTTGTTGTTAAAATCATTTTCTGAAACCCGGGTATTTGGATCGAAAATCCCATGACCTAAAGGGATCTCCTTCCACCAGAAGATGAGATAGATTCCCTGATTTTCCGTATCAAACAGGGTAGGAGTAGTGAGGTTTTCAAGGGAAAGATGGCTGACCTGGTATGGATATTTTTCATTCATATTGATTAATTAATAAAACAGGGAATTTGCCCCCGGTTTTTTCTCCTCTTCTATTCCTTTGATTCATACTTTTTTCTGAATTTCAGGAGCTTTCTTTTTGGTGTAAAGCTTGGTTAATTCCTTATTCAATTCATTTATGGGGACGGTGAGGTGTTTTTCACATTGTCTGAAATTGTATTCCACCATCTGCCGGTCATAAATATATGCTTCAGGTTTTTGGTCAGCAGTGTAAAATTTAAAGGGCTCATAACTGGGTGATACAGATTGGACAATGGGAATGGCACCACATAGCATCGCCTCAAAAAACCGATAGGTCCATGGACAGCCCACATCTCCTGAAGGACAAATGATAAATTCAGCCTGAGCCTGAATCCGAAAATACTCATCATCCCATGCTTTTCCAGGAAACTCCCTTCCTCTTCGGGAATCGGTAACGATAAGTCTGTCAAAATTTCTGAACACTTTGCTTAAAGTCGTGAAGAGTCGGTAATCGATGAAAACCTTTCCGGAAAGGCCCATATAGCCCTTTACCTTGGAGGTTAAAAAGGATTGCATCCATATTTTACGTGCTTTTGTAATTTTTCCAATAAATGCATACTTGTATTTTCTTTTTTCCGGCCACAGTTTTCTGCAATAGGCAAGCATGGCATGCGGAAGGATCAAGGGTCTTGAAAGTTCTCCGATTCTGGTCTCTGGGGTAACTGTCCTGTGGGCAATCAGAATATCTGAAATTTCGGAAACCGTATCGTCAGGTTGAATCAGTTCGTATTGGACTGGAAAATAGTCCTTAAGGCGCTGGAGTCGATTATCCTGCCAAGGCTGAATACACAATGTAAAGTCAGACTCCATCACGGCCTGAGCCATTCTTATTTCCTGTAGGTACTCGTAAGTCAAGTCAAAAGAAATTTTTTTCATAATAATTAGAATTTAAATAATGAATAAAACCTTATTTGGTTAACTTTCCTAATAAGGTTCATTCGTTTTTACAATAATTATCCCAATTTTCCTCCCAATGAATTCCTTGGTTGAACTAATCCCTTAACCTTCCCGCCGGATTAGACAGGAAAGGATCAGTTGTCAAAGTTCTGGAGTTCGACCATTTTTTTAAAATC
>JBBDSA010000006.1:0-2020 GCA_040905165.1 Cyclobacteriaceae bacterium
CCACCCGGTAACTGTCAATCGACCACTTACTTTTCTTCAATGCTTTTTTCAGGTCAGCATCAATGGCAAAGCGGCTCACCAGCGAGTTTCCGCATTTGATATTGATGTCAATGTTCGGGAGTGTCTCCAACTCCGTGGCGGTCTTGTAATAGGCAGATTTCAATAGCTCAATCCACAGCCGAAGTCGGCAAATCTTTACGGAGTTGGGATTGATGTCCACACCGAAGAGGCAATTCTCTATGATGGTCTGCTTTTCATAGAATAATGTTTCCTGGATGCGTTGGCTTTCTTTGTTGGTTGGCGTATAGTCAAATAGTTCCCCTTCTTCGTCCGTTACAATCAGCTCATCATTGACTACCTCTACCTGGTATTCTTTTAGTCGTTTGCCATCACGGTCCTGCAGGATTTTCAAGTCGTTTTTTACGGCAATCATTTCATTGAGGGCCGAAACCAAAAAATGGCCGGATCCTACGGCAGGATCACAAATCTTGATGCTGTTGACAATTTGGTTGGCCTCCTTCCGGTCTTCAATTTTGTCATAAATTTCATCAAGGTCTTTGCAGTCCCACTGGTTGAATTCATTGAATTTCTGTACCACTGCCTTGCGAATGGTTTCCCGGCACATGTACATGGTGATAAAGCCCGGGGTGAAAAATGAGCCGTCTTTGTAGCCGTTAATTTTCTCGAAAATTAATCCAAGTACTGAGGCATTGATCAGGGATTTATTATCCTCCTGGATATCTTCTGCTCCTTCACTGCTGAAATCGTAGGCGTTCAAAAATTCAAACAGGTATTCAAGGGTGGACAAGATTCCTGTTCTCTTTTTTCCCTGATCATTTTTCAGAACAGTAGAGGAAATGATGGGAATGGTTTTGTCGTCCCTCAGGTTGCTGATGAACAAGGTCACCTGTTCCATTTCTGTAGGCTCAAAAAGCGATGAATTTAGATATGGCACCTTTTCAAAAAGAGCCTTCACATCCGGATTTCGATTTTCCATTTTTCTGGCCAGCACCTGGAAAAACAAGCTGTTCAGGTCATCATAGGTTTTGATTTTATCAAGGTTCAGAAAGGCGTAGGATTTATCCCCTTTGTGATAAGTCAGTAGCTGGGCTTCCAGCAATTTCAAAAATAAAACCCGGTTGATCCAGGTGATGGAAAGTTCCAGGGCAACATTGAACAGCCTTTCCGGATAGGTCTCCCCAAACTGTGATGGTCGGTCCAACCTACTGATTTTATCCAGGCTGTCCAACTGAATGATGGCATCCTCCAAAATACTTCCTGTATACCGATCACTCTCCTTGTGCCTCCCGATTAACTTTTTGCCCCCTTCTTTAGTCTCTGTCAGGCCAATGATATGCAGTAATTCGCTATAAAATCGCTTGTCCAGGCTGTTGCTGTCATTGGTAAAGGGAAGTTTAAGGAGGTGCTCGGGGGAGAGCAACTTAAACAGGGCGATCAGTTTGGTATCATCCGCTTTGTCCTTATTTCGTAATGGCTTTTGATAGTCCTGCAGGTTGAAATAGGTGAATTCGATTTCTGAGGTAATGTCTGCTATAAAGGGTTCGGCAATTTGTTTGTAAAAAAAATCGGTTTTGGTATCTGCCAATCTTCCGGCTTCAAAGTCATTGAATTGTTTTACAAGGTTATTGTTCTGAGCGAAGAGCCTGTCAAAAGTGGTGGCATCAAAAATAAACCATTCATTGATATTGGTGATAACCAGGTGTTTTACTTCCAAATTTTTATGGGTGATACGTTCCCGCAAATAATACAGCACCAATTCTTGGAAAGCCTTGGCATTCAGCTTTCCGGTGTTTATCATTTCAGCCTTATTGGTTGGCTTTTTCGCTTCGATAATTACGCCAACCGAATCTTTTGCTTTGTCTCCATTATGAATTACAAGGTCATTTCGGCCTTTGGTGTTGATATAGTGATGAGGGTGGTAGTAGGTGCTTTTCAGAAAGTCACTGACAAGGTTTTTATGGAATTCCTCCGATTCCGTGTCATTGGTCCTATCGAGCAA
>JBBDSA010000007.1:0-59836 GCA_040905165.1 Cyclobacteriaceae bacterium
TGTGTATATTTAAATCTGAATTAACCAAACTAAAATCCTGCGGATTTTAGGAATTTTAATAAATAATTATTTACATGGGTTGACACTACTTATTTTTGAAGAAAAATAGCCAGATTAAAATAATTATTTACGTATTTTTTTACGTATTTATACGTATTTATAATTATTATTTACTTACCTTAGCCATCCATTAGCTTTCAGTCAATAAGCAAACCCAATCAATCTCCTAAAATCTAAAAATTCCGGCGCATCAGATCCGGGTTTTTTAGATTTTAAAGATTTACCAGCTTCAAACATTCAGAATCAACACCTTAACTCCAGTTTTATGAAACATTCCAATAAAAAGGCCACTTTCATCCGACTTCTGGATTTCAAAAGCCGTCCCATGCGGGCATTTCACCTTTCTTGGTTGGCGTTCTTCCTTTGCTTTTTCGGTTGGTTTGGTATTGCTCCCCTTATGGCCATTGTGCGGGAGGAACTATCACTGACCCAATCCCAAATTGGCAATATCATCATTGCCTCCGTGGCCATCACAGTGATCGCCCGCCTGGCTATCGGGTGGTTGGTGGATAAAATTGGTCCCCGGATAACTTATACCTATTTATTGATTATAGGATCCCTTCCAGTGATGTTGATCGGACTAAGTAACGGTTACGAATCATTCTTGATTTTCCGCCTTTGCATTGGGGCCATTGGAGCCTCATTTGTCATCACCCAGTACCATACCTCCGTTATGTTTGCCCCCAATGTGGTGGGTACGGCCAACGCCACCTCAGCAGGCTGGGGAAATCTGGGCGGTGGGGTTACCCAAATGGTCATGCCTTTGTTTTTTGCGATGTTTGTGCGTCTGGGTTTTATGGACAGTTCGGCCTGGAGATATGCCATGGTGATTCCCGGGGTTTTGATGGTGTTATGTGGATTTGCCTATTACAAATGGACCACAGATTTTCCTGAAGGCAACAAGGGGGAACTCGGTGGAAAAACCTTATTGCAAAAGAAACGAAAAAAGGAGATGGGTGCTTTTGCTGAAGCATTAAAGGACAAAAGAGTTTGGGCCTTGTTTATAATATATGGGGCTTGCTTTGGGGTAGAGTTGACCATTAATAATATTGCCGCCATTTATTACCATGATTATTTCAAACTGGACCTAAAAACGGCAGGTTTAATCGCAGGTCTCTTCGGTCTGATGAACCTTTTTGCCAGGTCTATGGGTGGATATTTTGGCGATAAAGCCGGGATAAAGTGGGGTCTTAAAGGAAGGGTGGCCCTTTTGGGAGGTCTCCTGCTTTTCGAAGGGCTCTCTTTGATCCTCTTCTCACAAATGGCGGTTCTTTCTATGGCTATTTTTACCATGATTATTTTTAGTTTGTTTGTGCAAATGTCTGAAGGGGCAACCTATTCAGTGGTTCCATTTGTCAACAAGAAGGCTATTGGCACCGTCTCCGGGATTGTTGGTGCCGGTGGTAATGCAGGGGCGGTTATGGCCGGTTTTCTATTTAAGGTAGAAAACATCAGTTATCCTGAAGCCCTTTCCATAATAGGCATCACGGTGACGGTGGTTAGTTCCGCTACCTTACTGATCCGGTTTTCTGCAGAGGATGAAAAAATTGCCAAAACTGAACTCAACGCTTCATTAGAAGAAAATAATGAAAAGCTCCAGCTGCAGCCCGAATGGGTAAAGAATTAAACAATTTTTTAGTATCAACTTTATATCAGGAATATGAAAGATTCTATCTCCTATAAAACCACCTGTTCCTATTGTGGGGTAGGCTGTGGCATCATCGCCAAAAAAGACAAGAATGGAAAGCTCAGGATTTCAGGAGATCCAAGTCACCCGGTTAACCAAGGGATGCTTTGTTCCAAGGGGATGAACCTCCATTATGTGGTTACCGACCAATCTGACAGGCTGATGCATCCTCAAATGCGGTGTGGGAAAAACCATCCACTCGAAAGGGTGGATTGGGATAGCGCCATGAAACGTGCCAGCGCCGTATTCAAGAGCATTATCAAAAAGCATGGCCCCGATTCGGTTGCCTTTTATGTGTCCGGTCAATGTCTCACGGAAGAATATTATCTGGTCAACAAACTGTGTAAAGGTTACCTTCAGACAAACAATTTGGATACCAATTCCAGGCTCTGCATGAGTTCAGCTGTAATGGGCTATGTGCAGACTTTGGGAGAAGATTGTGTGCCTGTAAGTTACGATGACATCAACCATGCGGATTGTTTTTTGGTGGCTGGAGCCAATCCTGCATGGTGTCATCCCATCTTATGGGGTAGGATAGAAAAGCACAAAGAAATCAACCCTGCTACCAAAATTATTGTGGTGGACCCCCGGCTTACCCAAACGGGCAGGCAGGCGGATCTACACTTGCAGATTTTACCCGGAAAAGATGAAATTCTTTACCACGCCATCGCCAGATGCCTCATAGAGCAAGGAGATATTGATGGTACATTTATTCAAAGACATACCGATGGTTTCGAGGCCTATAGTCAAAAAGTCATGCAGACTTCCTTGGAAGATATGGCGGCTGCCTGCGGATTAAATGTAAAGGATATTCAAACAGCTGCTTCCTGGATAGGTCAGGCCAATGGTTTTTTAACGCTATGGGCCATGGGCCTTAACCAAAGTGCTTCTGGGGTAAATCAGAACCTTGCCCTTATTTCCCTGAACCTGATCACAGGGCAGATCGGAAAAAAAGGTGCCGGTCCATTTTCCCTTACCGGTCAGCCCAATGCCATGGGAGGCAGGGAGGTGGGAGGAATGTCTACTTTACTGGCAGCACACAAAAAACTGTCCAGTAAAGCAGACAGGCAAGCAGTTGCCGAATATTGGGGTGTGGATGAATTGCCAGAGCGGCCTGGAAAAACGGCGACCGAAATATTCGAGGGCCTTGATTCCGGACAGATAAAAGCAGTATGGATCATTTGCACCAACCCACTGACCAGTATGCCTGATACCCGAAAAGTGGAAAGGGCTTTGTCAAAGGCACGATTTGTGGTGGTTCAGGACATTTCCAGGAATAATGCAGCCATCCCTTTTGCTGACCTGGTTCTACCTGCTGCCGGATGGGGGGAAAAAGAAGGGACCATGACGAATTCTGAAAGGAGAATCAGTTACCTGCACCGTTTCCAGACCGCTCCGGGTGAGGCTTTGCCAGATGGAGAGATCCTAATTCGGTTTGCCAAAAGCATGGGATACCAGGGATTTGATTATCCGGGTTCGGCGGAAATCTTTGCAGAACATGCTGAATTGACAAAAGGTACCCATATTGATATCTCAGGCCTGGATTACGCCTTTCTCAAGGAGAAAGGAACCGTTCAATGGCCTTTCACTGACAAAAATTCCAATGGCACCCCGAGGCTTTTTACAGATAAAATATTTTACACACCAAATGGCAGAGCCAAATTGCTCACAGGAGGGCCATCGGAAGATTGCGAAGCAACCCAATCAGACCTTCCACTGATTTTGACTACCGGTCGAATTCGGGACCAATGGCATACCATGACCAGAACAGGAAAAGTAAATAAACTCAATCAGCATTTACCGGATCCCTATTTGGAAATCCATCCCGAAGATGCTGCCATCCGAGACATCAAGGAGGGCAGCAATGTCTGTATCAGAGGAAAAAGAGGGGAAGTAAGGGTACGGGCCAAGGTTACGGACACCATACGGCAAGGCGTGGTTTTCCTGCCCATGCATTGGGGAAAGATTTTGGGCAATGATTTTTCCAGGACCAATAACCTTACAGGAAACGCCATTGACCCGGTATCCAAACAACCTGATTTTAAATATTCAGCCGTTCAGGTATGCTTATACAAAAAACCAAAACAAAAAATTATTATTGTGGGTGCAGGGGCAGCTTCATACCGTTTTATACACTCCTATAGGGAGCTCAACCAGGAGGATGAAATTCAGGTATTCTGTAAGGAAAAATATCCCTTTTATAACCGGGTTCTTTTACCGGATTATGTAAACGAACATAAAAGCTGGGAACAACTGATGAAGTTTAAAGAAGGGGAAATGGATAAATTGAACATCCAACTTTTTACTTCCAATGGAATCACCGCTATCAACCGACATGCCAAAACGGTAATGGATGAAAAGGGCAGACTCCACCATTATGATCAGTTGGTTCTTGCCACAGGGAGCCGGGCATTCACACCACCGGATGCCCCTTTGCATTTACCGGGTGTATTTACCATGAGGGACAGACAAAATGCAGAAGATCTTAAACACTATCTTGACAAGAAAGGGCATGTGCTCATTATTGGAGGAGGCCTTCTGGGTTTGGAAATGGCATCCGCATTAAGGGAAATCAATATTGAAGTCACCATGGTCCAGCTTGGTTCCCGGTTGATGGAAAGACAACTGGACCATACGGCCAGCTCATTATTACGGGAAAAAATTGAGGATATGGGGGTAAAATTGTACTTGAACAACCAGCTGGAATCCCTATCCTTAACCAACAGTCAAAAAGAATTGCATGTATCCCTGAAAAGTGGACAGTTACTGCAATGCAATGCCGTTGTTTACGCCATTGGGACAAGACCCAACATTTCACTGGGTAAATCAGGGGGATTACAGTCCGGTATTGGCATTATGGTCAACGATTACCTGCAGAGCAGCGATCTGGAAATTTTTGCCTTAGGGGAAATTGCAGAACATAAAGGAAAACTCAATGGTACTACGGCTGCAGCCGAATTGCAGGCCGATGTAGCAGCCAGGTACATGGCAGGGGATTTGTTAAGCAGATATAAAGGTTTCGTTCCGATGAACATTCTTAAATTCTCAGATTTAGACCTTTGTTCCATCGGACTTCCTGAAATCCCACCCAATACCACCGGATATGAGGAAATCATCATGATTGACACGGCACAAACCTATTATAAAAAATGCATTGTAAAAGACGATAAATTGGTTGGCGCCTTACTTCTTGGGGATAAATCGGAATTTGCGGAATTCAAAACATTGATAGAGGACCAAACCGAACTGGCCACCAAAAGACCGGAATTGTTGCGCGGAAAAAAAACCAGTGAACCCCTCATAGGAGAATTGGTGTGCTCCTGTGGGCAGATTGGTAAAGGAAACCTGGAAAAAGCCATCCATGATGGTTGTAATGATTTCAGGTCATTGTGCCAAACAACAGGTGCTGGTTTGGGATGCGGAAGTTGTAAACCTGAGGTTCAAAAATTTCTGGAAGAAAAGTTACAACCAGAACCAAGCTATGGGGCCTGATTTCCCCTTATCCCCAATAAAATGACTATTTTTATAAACCCCTTCGCATTTGAGCATAGAAAATTAAACCAGAAGATATGATAGAAAAGGCCGATTTGGTTAGGGTGTTTGTCAAAGGAGGCATCATTTCCCCCGGAGATTTTATAAAAATCATTGAGACCACCGCTGCATTGGGGACGGATTATATTCATTTAGGTTCCAGGCAGGATATATTATTCCCTGTTAAAAACAAAAACGCCAACATTCTGGAAAAGACCTTCAGCAGCATCAACACCCTATTTGATACCGACGGGGAAGCCTTCCACAATATTGTATCTTCTTACCCCTCCCTGGATGTAATGCCTACCACCCACTGGCTGGCTTCACATACCTATCATTATATTTTGGATACCTTTGATTATCAGCCAAGGTTAAAAATCAATATTACCGATCCGGTACAAAGTCTGGTACCCCTTTTTACGGGTAATATAAATTTTGTGGCTTCCCATATTGAGAATTATTGGTACCTGTACCTCCGCTTTTCAGAATGGGGGCAAAATCCCTGGTGTGGCCCTGACCTCATCTATAGCTATGACCTATCCAAATTATCACGGCAGTTAGAAAACAACAGGGCAACAGAAAAACACACAGAATGTCAGGCTCTATATGATTCGACCAAAGCCATGCTGGAATTCAATCACCAGGCTATCCCCCAGGAGCTGGACTTTCCTGAAACCAATACGCTGTATTATGAGGGTATGAACCGGATAATGGGTGGCAAATATTGGCTGGGATTATATTGGAGAAACAACCAATTTAATATCAATTTTCTGAAGGCTTTATGCCAGCTTTGCATGGAAACCGACATTGGTAAAATAAGTCTTACACCATGGAAATCCATCATTGTTAAGGGCATTGGCGAACAGGATCGATTAAGCTGGGAAAAATTATTGGGAAAATTCGGAATCAATATAAGACATAGTTCTTTGGAACTGAATTGGCATCTTCCGGTAATGGATGAAGAAGCGCTGAATTTGAAAAATTATTTGGTCAGGGCTTTGGATAAGGTTGATATCAGTACCTATGGATTATCCTTTTCTATCAAAACCCAACACATGGTGCTTTTTACTTCAGTGGCCATTGAAAAAGACAAAGGTTCTGACAGACCGGATGAAAACGGTACTTTCAATATTCTTTATGCAAAAGACTTTAAACCCAACTGTATGGAGTACCTTTATTACGTTCGCGGGGTAACTAAAGAAACCATACCTTCTTTATTGATTGAACTCAGCCACAAATATTATGATCAACTTGCCATTGTCAAAGAGGAAAAGAAAAAGAATTTTCAGAAAATGCAAAAATCCCATAAAAAATTTCAATGTACGTCTTGCCTTACGGTCTTTGATGAAAAACTGGGGGATCCAGAATCGAATATCCCTCCAGGGACGCCATTCCTTTCTCTCACCCCTGACTATTGCTGCCCCATTTGTGAAAGTCCAAAGTCCGCTTTTAAAAGAATTTGACCATGAAAATTAGAATCCATAAAAATTCCATCAGGCTTAGGCTTTCCCAGACGGAGGTGGACCAAATAGGTAAGGGAGATAGCCTGGTAGAAAACCTTTGTTTTCCGGATGAAGAAACCCCTGATTTTTGCTATGCCCTGGTAACCAATAAAGAAATACCTTCCATATCCGCTGGATTTTCGGGCCGGAAAATAGAGATCAAGGTCCCATCAACAGATGCCTCCAACTGGGCCCATTCCGACCAGGTTGGGTTGGAAGCCCTTCTTAAAATTAATGACAAAGGGGATTTGCACATTAGCATAGAAAAGGATTTTCAATGCCTCCACAAAAGACCAGGCGAGGACGAAACAGACAATTTTCCCCATCCAGATTTAGGTACCTCAGGTTAGATTTCCAAATCAGCTTTCAGTTCAAAAACCGGTTAAAATATTTTGATTCACCCAATCGATCTCCTTCTTACGGATAGTATGTAAAGTATCTTTAAAAATCAAAGTCTTGATGTCCGCACCCATGTTGGCCATCAAATCAGCGGAATCATTTATCCTTGCCAGGGGTACATGAAAGTCCTGATGACTCGCTCCTATAAAAATGCTGGTATCATTAAAAGCACCCTGATATTTTTCCTTTTTGATATTTTGCCCGATCAGTCCACCGGTAAACGCGATAATCCCGCCAAAAATGGAGGCATTTCGGGCTGCATATTCCAGAGCCAGACAGGCTCCCTGGGAAAATCCGATGATGAAAATCTGAGATAGGTCTTTCCCCTGTTGAAGAACTTCATTTACCACATGGTCGATTTTTTCCAATGACCTGCTCAAGAATGGTTCATTTTCATTATCGGGAGCCATAAAACTGAAAGGGTACCAGGTATGGTTTTCTGCCTGAAGGGCCAAAAGGGCAAATCCCTTTAAATTCAGCTGATCCTTTAAACCCAATATTCCCTGGGCATCTCCCCCTCTTCCATGTAGCATAATGGCTATGTTCTGGGCGGCATCCAAGGTAACTCCTGATTTGATCATCTGCTCCATAATTGGCTATAATTTACTTCCACTTTTGGAAGTCGCTCCGCTATACCCTTCCTGTTGGATTCCGCCCAGCCAGGTAATTGAAGGTTTTCTCCCAAATGGTCTTTTGTTTCATCAATCATAAACCCAGGCTCATCAGTAGCTACCTCAAAGAGTATGCCGCCCGGCTCTCTGAAATAGATAGATCGGAAATAATTACGGTCTTTGACTTCAGTAACCTGCAAACCGTATTCCAGCAGTTTTTGCTGAATTTTTAACTGACTGGTGGCATTTGCTGTCCTAAAAGCAAGATGGTGGACAGATCCAGCACTTTGAATGGCCCCGAAAGGGGGGTCCATGGTAACAATATCCACCATTTCTCCAGGTTTTCCGTCAATACCCAACCGGTATCTCTTTTGGTCCTCTTCCCCCAATAAACCATAATTTAAAACATCGGTAAGCAAAGCGATCGTTTCCGTTTTGTCGCGGAGGTTGAGGGTGACACCAAAAAATCCTTTGATGGCATATTGGGAAGGAACTGACCCTCCTGACCAACCATTCCTTTCATCATTTTCTACCCCGACCAATTCTATTCCCATACCATCATGGTCATCAAACCGTAGTACCTGTTGTCCAAATCTTTCCAAAGTGTCCGAAAGAGCAATCCCTAAGCTTTTCAGTCTTTCTCTCCAATAATCGAGGCCCGATTGGGAAATAGAAAATGCAGTATAGGTCAGTTCTCCTGCACCTTTTCTCCCCCTCCGTGCCCCCTTGAAAGGAAAAAATGTAAGCAGGGTACCTGGATTTCCCACCTCATCACCAAAATAAAAATGGTACACATCCGGCGCGTCAAAATTGATGGTTTTTTTTACCAGCCTTAAACCCAATACCTGGGTGTAAAAGTTGATGTTTTTCTGCGGGTCACTGGCAATGGCCGTTACATGATGCAATCCTGTGATTAATTTTGTCATGATGCCTGGGTTAGGTACAACCAAGCCTTAAATGATCTCTTTAAGGCTTGATTTATATTAAAACTATTGTTTCACCAACTGGATATTGGCCAGAATCCTGACCTCATCACCTACCACTACACTTCCGGCTTCTGTTACTGCCGACCAGGTAAGTCCAAATCCTTTCCTGCTGATTTTTCCATCAATTTCAAAACCAGCTTTGGTCTGTCCATATCCGTCTACCACTACACCCCCAAAATCCACCGAAAAGGAAACCGGTTTAGTGGTAGCTTTAATGGTAAGATCCCCTTCCAGATTATAGGCATCACCTGACTTTTCCAATTTACCATTGGTAAATTTCATTTGAGGAAATTTTTCTGCGTTAAAGAAATCCGGTGACTTTAAATGGGCATCCCTGTCCGCCTGGTTGGTGTCTATGCTGCTGATATCTGCAGAAAATGAAACCTCAGCTCCGGAAAAATCCTCCTCCTCACTTTGAACCTGACCTTCAAATTTCTTAAAATAACCGGTTACCGTGGAAATCACCAGGTGCTTAACCTTAAATGCGACTTCCGAATGCGTAGGATCGATTCCCCATTTTACCGAATTGATTGTTTTTGCTGTGCTCATCTTTGTTAATTTAATTGATTATTGATTGAATTTAATAGTATAGACTTTTAATGTAGATACATACTTTATTTTAAATTTTTTTAGCCTCTTAATTTATCCAGCAAATCGTTGAGTTGGCTCACCTCATTTTCATCCAAATTCAAAATGCTTTTATTGAATGTTTGAATTTCGTCATCCAATTGTTCCAGTATTTCCAAACCCACCTGGGTAATGGTGATGTCCACCTGCCTTCTGTCGTGAATACATTCCTTTCTCCCCACCATTCCTTTTTGTTTTAACTTTTCTACCAATCGGGAGGCATTGCTCATTTTATTGAGCATCCTTTCCTGAATAGAAGAAACGGTGGTTGGATCTGGATGTTGGCCTCTAAGGATCCTAAGCACATTGTATTGTTCCGGAGACAAATCATAGGGCTTGAAAATTCTGCTCTGCGCGGTGACAAGATAGCTATGGGTATACAAAAGGTTCACAATGGCCTTTGTGTAATTATCCTTAAAAGGTTTTTGCTTTATTTCGTCCTCTATTTTCACTTATTCTTCATTGTATTTAATGTATATACATCTATTAGCCTAGGAAGGTTCTCAAAACATCAGATAAATTTAAAATTAATTTTTAATTAACTGAAATTCAGTCAATTAAAAATAGGGAAATGGGCGAAAATTTGAAGGCCCAAAAAAGCATACTACTTATTTCAATACATTATTCAGGAGAGAACAGCGCTTCCCTATCCAATTTTTTATTAGGATCTTAAAATATCCATGGTATTGGCTTTTAAAATATTAAAACTGTTGAGTAAACCCAGCAAGACCGTCATTCCGGTAATTAAAACAAATACAATGATCAAAGGGATCCATTCCATCCGAAACGATATTTCAAATACATATAAACTCAACAATGCGGAAGCCAAAACCGATAACAATACACCGCCCCCTGCGGCCAAGCCCCCTAAAAACAGGTATTCCAGGGTATTGATAACCAATAAAGTCCCCCTCCGGGCTCCAATTGTCCGAAGCAATATATTCTCCCTGATTCTTTGGAACTTACTGATCAGCAAGGAACTGATCAACACCAATACCCCCGTCATAATACTGAACAATGCCATGAACTGAATAACAAAACTTATTTTATCCAGAATTTCTTCCAATGTTTCCACAATCATGCTAAGGTTCACCACCGAAACATTGGGAAATTGCCTTACCATGGCATTTTGCAAATCGGCAGATTGCTGGTCATTTTTGGTTTTGGTAATCAGCACGTGGAATTTTGGGGCATTTTCCAGGACATTGTCCGGAAATACAACCAGGAAATTGGTGGAGACCCGTCTGAAATTCACTTTTCTGAAACTGCCCACATAAGTTTTCAAAGGCCTGCCCTGCACATCGAACAGAATCTCGTCTCCCAATGAAACCTTGTTTCTTTCTGCATAACCTTCCTCCAAAGAAACAAATATGCTGTCTGTAGAAGAACGATAGGGTTTTAAACTTCCGGCCAAAAGTTCCTCAGTTTGGATAAGGGTATCTCTGTAAGTCACCCTGAATTCTCTGTTATACATAAAATTTGACCTCCTTTCTTCATCTTCCAGGGCCTCATTATCTTCTTTGGTAAGACCATTGATTTCATCCACCGCCATGGTAACGATGGGCACATGTTGGAGGATGGGCATTCCATTATCCTTCAGCAATTTTTTGGTTCCCTCCACCTGTTGGCTTTGGATATCAAAGAAAAGCATATTGGGTTGGTCCTCTTTATCTGCAAACTTCACCTCATCCAATAACTGATTTTGAATAAAATACAAGGTACCTATCATGGCCGTACCCAAGCCAATGGTTGCCAGTAAGGAAACGGTCTGGTTGTTTGGCCGGTATAAATTGGACAATGCCTGTCTCACCGGGTAATTTAGGGAGAGTGGCAAGAATTTCCGGATGCCCCACATCAGGCCAATGGCCAGAAACCATAACACTCCAAAGGCAAAAATCACGAATCCGGTAAACCAGAATGTTTCTTCCCATTCTCCGAGTAACAGGTAACTGAATCCAATGATGAATAATATGATGCTGCCCAACACAGCCCATCGCAAAGGATCTTTTCTAAATCCGACACTTCCTTCTTCAGGCCTCAATGTCATCATGGGCGAGACCTTCCTGATTTTTAATAAAGGCATTAATGCAAAAAGTATTGAGATTAATATTCCGGTAACCGTTCCCATGATTACAGCCCTCCAGGAAACCTGCACGTTGACATCCACCGGGAGGAAATCCATGAAAATAAAAGGAAGCAAAAATTGCAGGAAAGCCCCCCCGGCTGCTCCGAGCAAAGAGCCTATTAATCCCATAATAAATATCTGAATCAGGTAAACACCAAAGATCTCTTTGGATCTGACTCCCAAACATCTTAATACAGCCACAGAGGGTAATTTCTCCTTTACAAAAACATTAACCGCACTTCCTACCCCTACACAGCCCAACAATACAGCTATAAAAGCCACCAAACCTAAAAAATCAGCTAAATTCTGAAAAGACCTTCCTGTAGATTCTTTCTCAGAGGCTACCGTCTCATACCTCACTTTATCTTCTTCCCATGCCTCTTCCCGCTCCTCAATGAGCTTGTCCAAATCCACCGTTGGTGCCAATTGAAAATAATGGATGTAATTGATCCTGCTTCCATATTGTACAAGGCCAGAGGCTTCAAGTTGATCCATCGGGATGTAAACCGCAGGGGCCACAGTGGCCGTAATCCCAGTCTGGCCAGGCACCTTTTGCAAGCCGCCCACGATTTCCAGGGTGACATTTCCCACTTTAATACTATCGCCAACTCCTACATTAAATTGGGCCAAAAGGGTTTTTTCAACCAGAGCCCTTTTTCCACCCTTCCTAAATTCCTGTTCACCTTCAAGAGGCAGCGTTTCCAAACTTCCGTAGAAAGGAAAGTTGCCTTTCAGGGCCCGTACCTGTGTAAGCCTGCTTTCTCCGCTTAAAGGAAAAAGCACCATGGAGGCAAAATTGACCTCTAAAGCATGTGCCTCCGCCAATTCTTCCATTTCAGGAAATTCAATGGCTTGTCTATTTCTCAAAGACAGGTCGGCACCCAACATTTCTTTTGCCTGATTATCAATACTTTTACTGAGGTTATCGCCAAAAGAAGTAACGGCCACCAAAGCCGCAATTCCCGTCACAATGGCGGAAACAAACAGGATTAACCTCCATCCAGTCTTTCGAAGGTCCCGTTTTGCCATTAAGAAAGACCAGCCCCAATCAACCATTGACTGCCTCCTGTAATTTACCTCCTTTAATATGTATGGAATGGTGGGTTCTGGAAGCCAGTTCCAGATCATGGGTAACCAAAATCAAGGTAGTCCTCTCGTCTTCGTTGAGCTTAAAGATAAGGTTTTCTATCATTTCCCCCGTTTCGGTGTCCAGGTTACCTGTAGGTTCATCAGCAAACAGAATTTTTGGTTCATTGGCAAAAGCCCTGGCGATGGATACCCTCTGCTGTTCACCACCGGAAAGTTGATTGGGATAATGGGTCATCCTATCCTGCAGCCCGACTTTTTCCAACAATTCCATTGCTTTTTGCTTGGCATCTTTCCTTTTTTTCAACTCTAATGGCACCATCACATTTTCCAGGGCCGTAAGGGTTTGCAAAAGCTGAAAATTTTGAAAAATAAACCCTACCAACTGGCTCCTGACAGCTGCTCTTTGGTCTTCATTCAAACTTTCCAAAATAAACCCATCTAAAATTATACTGCCTGAACTGGCAATGTCCAGTCCGGCGCATAAACCAAGAAGGGTGGTTTTCCCACTCCCGGAGGGTCCTACGATGGATAGGGTTTCACCTGGGTGGACTTCAAAATTGACCTGATCCAATACAGTTAATTGTCGGTTGGCGCTTTGGTATGTTTTAGTTAAATTCTCAACTTTCAATATGCTCATAGCTTTCAAAGAAAAATAATTACCCCTTGTAAACAAAGACAATACTGGATTAAGTTTAGTAATTTTGAATAAAATACTACTTATTTTACACCAAAATGCTCAAAGAAATGAAAATACAGTTTTCAACTGTACTGATATGGGGATGCTGTTCCCTTCTATTGATGAATTGTGGCACAAATAAAAAGGAGGATAAAGTCAATCAAAATTCTTCCTCCACAGAAGAAAAGGTCTCCCAACGCAAATTGATCCTGTTTTTTGGAAACAGCCTGACTGCTGGTTACGGCATTGAGGAGGAGGATGCCTTTCCGGGCCTGATCCAGGATAAACTGGACAGTTTGGGAATGGATTACCAAGTAATCAATGGGGGCCTCAGCGGAGAAACTACTGCCAGTGGATTCAATAGGTTGGATTGGTTTTTAGAGGATCAGCCAGATGTATTCATTCTGGAACTGGGAGCCAATGATGGTTTAAGGGGAATTCCATTGGATGAAACGAGAAAAAATCTTAATGCCATCATTAAGAAAGTCCAATCCAACTATCCATCCACCAAAATCCTTCTTGCCGGGATGCAGATTCCTCCCAACATGGGTCAGGAATATACCCAATCCTTCAGAGCAATGTATGATGAAATTGCCAAGCAAAATAAGGTGTTTCTGATTCCATTTTTATTGGAAGGCGTGGCAGGAAACCCCGAATTGAATCTTCCGGATGGCATACACCCTACCGAAGAAGGACATCAAATTGTGGCAGAAAATATTTGGGGCCATCTTGAGCCATTTCTATAAAAATTCAAATTTCTTCTTCGTTTCTCTATAAGATAGGCTAAAATACCCGGGGCCATGGAGCGGGGAATGATAACCGGTTTTTTAATTTCAAAATTTTATCTTACTTTTTGCAGAATTTTAAAAAAATAATAAAAGCATGGGTGTAAACATACAGGCTTCGGAAGAAGAGTACGATGTAATCATCGTGGGTTCAGGAGCAGGTGGAGGAATGGCCTCCAAAATTTTATCAGAATCAGGATTAAAGGTAGCCGTTCTGGAAGCAGGAGCAGATTTTGATCCTGCCAAGGAGGAGCACAGAACTCAATTGAGATACCCTTGGGAATCACCCAGAAGAGGGGCCGGCACCGTAAGACCCTTTGGTGACTTTGATGCTGCCATAGGAGGATGGGACATAGAAGGCGAACCCTACACAAGGGGAGAAGGCAGCGAATTTGACTGGTTCAGATCCAGGATGCTTGGGGGGAGAACCAACCATTGGGGCAGAATTTCTTTACGGTTTGGTCCGCTCGACTTCAAAAGAAAAGATCAAGATGGTTTGGGAGATAACTGGCCTATTGGCTATGAGGACATGGCCCCTTATTATGACAAAGTGGATCAACTCATAGGGATATTTGGGTCAAAAGAAGGGATCATGAATGAACCCGACGGTTTTTTCCTGCCACCACCCAAGCCCAGGTTACACGAACTTTACGTAAAAAAAGGAGCCGGCAAAATCAACCTGCCCGTCATTCCTTCCAGGCTTTCCATTTTGACACGGCCCGTTAACAATGACCGGGGCGTATGTTTTTTTTGTAATCAGTGCAATCGGGCCTGTCAGATTTATGCGGATTTTTCCTCAGGAACCTGTTTGGTAAAACCGGCCATGAAAAAGGGGAAAATAGACCTATATACCATGGCCATGGTCCGGAAAGTCATGACCGACGCCAGTGGAAAAGCTACTGGTGTTACTTACGTCAGTAAATTGGACATGCAGGAATACAAATTGAAAGCCAGGGTGGTAGTACTGGGCGCATCAGCCTGTGAATCTGCCCGTATCATGTTAAATTCAAAATCAAGCACTCATCCCAACGGACTGGGCAATACTTCCGGTATAGTAGGACGGTACCTCCATGATTCCACGGGTGCGGACCGTATGGGCATTATGCCGGAATTGATGGATAGGGAGAGGTACAATGAAGATGGTGTGGGGGGATCACATGTTTACACGCCATGGTGGCTGAACGAAAAAAACCTTGATTTTGCCAGGGGATATCATATTGAATACTGGGGAGGCATGAGCATGCCATCTTATGGATTTGGTGGAGGCATGGATTCCATGCGACAATACATCAAAGATGAATTCGGAAATCCAAGCCCAAACGGGGGTTATGGAAAAGGATTAAAAAATGACATCAGAAAGTTTTATGGAAGTACCGTAGGCATGTCGGGTAGAGGGGAAAGCATTCCTCAATATGAGAATTTTTGCGAAATTGATGATCAGGTGGTGGATAAATTCGGTATTCCTGTTTTGAAATTCCACTATCAGTGGACAGATCAGGAACTGAATCAGGCCAAACACATGCAGGATACCTTTGAAGAGGTTTTAACCAGTATGGGAGCCATTGTCTTAGGAAACAAACCGGGACCTGAAAATCAGTATGGCCTTCATAAACCCGGCAGAATCATCCATGAAGTAGGTACTACCCGGATGGGGGATGACCCCAATACATCCGTGCTGAACAAATATTCCCAGGCACATGACTGTAAAAATTTATTCGTAGTGGATGGCGGACCCTTTGTATCACAGGCAGACAAAAACCCAACATGGACCATCCTGGCTTTATCCTGGAGAACCTCCGAATATATCATCGAGCAATTAAATCAAAAAAACATATAAGGTAATGAACAGAAGAGAAAATTTAAAGCTGTTGTTTACAGGATCACTGGGATCAGGACTTTTCTTTACGGGTTGTGGCCCAGATGAAGTCCAGGAAATTGGTCATAATCCTAAGATAGGAGAATTTGGAAGTTATGGTAGGACGCCTGAGGAAATTGCCCTCAATGAAAAACTGAAATCCATCACCTTCTTTACAGAGGAAGAAAGAAAAAAATTGGATGTCCTGGTGGACATTATTATCCCAGCCGATGAAACCTCCGGAAGTGCCACTGATGCCGGGGTTCCGGATTTTATTGAATTCATGATGAAGGATATCCCCTCCTACCAGACACCTATGCGAGGAGGATTGCTTTGGCTGGATCACCAATCGGATGAAAAATTTGGAGCGAAATTCCTGGAAATCGATGCCTCCCAAAGAATTCAAATCATCGATGAAATCGCCTATCCCGATGATGCGCTACCTGAGAATGAGCGTGGGGTAAGGTTTTTCAATATGCTGAGAAACCTTACAGCCACCGGATTTTTCACCAGTGAGGAAGGCTTTAAGGATCTGGGCTACGTGGGTAATCGGCCCAATGCATGGGATGGCGTGCCCGAGGAGGTGCTGGCCAAACATGGACTGGATAATGACCCTAAATACAAGGACATTTATTTGGATGTTTCTACCAGGGGCACTATTGCACAATGGGATGAGGAAGGAAATCTTATCGGTTAATCCATTTAAAAATTAATCGGTTAGTTTAAAAGATAAGCAGGGGCAACCCATCCACATGAGTGGCCCTTTGCTTTTAGGTTTTTAATGCAATTTCAATTACCAAAAATAAATCACACCATGAAATTAATTCCCAATATTCTCACTGTTACCTTGGGCTTGTTTTTAATTGGCCAATCCAAATTTTCAAATGCTCAGGAGATTCCTGTTTTTAACGGTAAAAACCTGGAGGGGTGGCATGTGGATGTTCCAGAAATGGACAAAAACCCCGATGCCACCAATCCATTTATTGTCCGGGATGGAATGCTTGTCAGCTTGGGGAACCCACAGGGGCATTTGATTTCTGATGATATTTATCAAAACTACAGGATCGAAGCCGAATACCGATTTCCCGGAAAAACCGGAAATTGTGGCATATTGGTTCATGCCTCCACGCCCAGGGCTTTATATGAAATGTTTCCAAAATCCATTGAAGTGCAGATGATGCACGAAAATGCGGGGGATTTTTGGTGCATCGTAGAAAATATTGAAGTGGAAAACATGGTAGAAAGGCGTGGGCCAAAAGAGGAATGGGGCGTTACTGAGGGGAAAAAAAGGAGAATTTTAAATCTTACCGACGGATCAGAAAAGCCTCCCGGGAAATGGAACAAAATGACCATCGAATGCCTTGGGGACCGGATCAAGGTTTGGGTGAATGGGGATTTGGTCAATGAAGGTTTTAACGCCACAGCAACAAAGGGAAATATCGCTGTCCAGGCTGAAGGTTCAGAAGTGGAATTCAGAAAGCTGGTGCTCACACCAATAGATCAATTATCGGATTAAAAATTTAAACCTGAACCCTACCCAATCCAGATATATTCAACCATAGAAATCGGAAAGCCTGGCCAAACCTTTCCTGTCCAAGAGGATGATTTTTTTGCCTTGTAACTCAATAAGGCCATCTTTATTGAATTCTGAAAGAAGTCGAATTACAGTTTCGGTAGCGGTACCCACCAATCCGGCAATTTCCTCTCTGGTAAGGAGAATGTTCAGTCTTTGATTTCCATGTCCATCTACCCCATATGAATCTCCTAATTTTAGGAGCGTCATGGCTAATCTTTCACGAATGGATTTTTGGGTGGCATCCGTCAGTTTATCTTCCATAAGCCCCATGTCATGACAAAGAGCCTGAGTAAGCCGCCTGTGGAAATTATTATCCTCAGACAACACCTTGAGGAATACCTCTTTCGGCACAAAGCATATCCGGGCATCTTCCACTATGGTGGCCGTGGTGGTATAGGATTCTTCTCCTATTAATGAGGTATAACCAACAAAATCACCCTTTTTTGCCAGCCTGATTATTTGTTCTTTACCATTTGAAGCCGTTTTAAAAATTTTCACTATCCCATCATTTACACAAAACACCCCAAGTGGTTTGGTTTGTTCATAGTAAAGAATTTGACCCTTTTTATGGGAAATGAAATTTTTACTGTCTGAAATATTACAAAGATGCTCCTCTTTTACATCTGAAAACATGGAGAATTTTCTGCTCAGGCACAATTCGCATGGCGTACTTTTTACTTTTTCCATCGATTTTGGTTAGTGATTGATTTAGATGTATAAACTTATGGTCTAATTTAGGCAATTTAAATGACCAAAGTCACTGAATTTAATATAAATTAATCTAAAAGGCCATTACTTATTTAAAAACCGGGAAATGGTTGATTTGAAGGTATTTTTCTTCATTTACCTGTTTTTCCATAAAAATATGGGCATTTCCGTTTGAAATTCCCAAAAAGGCGGCCCCAATTTTTTTATTATAGAGACACACCTGTTCAACTGTTTTTTGGGTCAGCTTTATTTCCGGTGCTTTACATTCAATTAAAAAAAATGGGCCTCCCATTCTGTCCAACACCAACACGTCAAACCGCTTCCTCATTTCATTGTACCAGATGCCTTTCTCCAGGGCAAAAAGACTTTTGGGATACCCTTTATGTTCAACCAAATACTTAATGATGTGTTGCCTTACCCATTCTTCGGGGGTCAGCATGAGCCATTTTTTCCTTAATTCATCAAAAATGAGAAATTTACCCGTTTCCCCCGTCTTAATCTTAAAATTGAATGGAGGTAAATTCAGTGCCTTTCCTTCATAAATCATATTAGATGCCACCATATTAAAAACACTAATCCCTTAGAATGTAAAAGGTTGATTTTTCTTTTGATCATCTAGAAAACAAGGTAAGGTGCCAGGCGGTTCACCCATTCTTCATTGAATATCTTTATCTTCAAAAGATCCCCGGAATTTTTTAACCCACCATGCTGTTTGCGATAGGCAAGAATAACTTTGGCTTCCCCATATTTTATATAAGGATGTTGTGCAAGCCCCTTTAGATCTATTTCATTTAGGTTGATTTTCCGTGTGACCCTTGCTTCAAAAGGGAAGGCCTCATAAATTTTATCAGCCAAATCCGGGTCAATTCCATACACCTCCAAAATTTGTTCTTTGGTATAAAACCCGCCCAAGTTATCCCGAAAGGCTACAATTCTGGAAGACAAAACCGGGCCGATTCCGGAAACCATTTGGAGCACCACCGCATCTGTTTCATGAAAGGGTACTTCATTCAACCTGGGGACCTGCCTATTGTTTCTATTGCTGCTTTCTGCGTTTTTATCATCCTGATTATCCTGTTGTTCATCCTGAAAATTTTCGGCAACTTCTATCTGGATTTGCTGCGGATGTATGACATCCTCAGTAAAGGCAGCATCCTGTCCATCAAAGTAAATCCTGGCGTATTCCAGGTAATTTTCATATTCCCTGTCGGTTTGGTTTTGATAAAACCTATCAAGGGACGTGGGGATTAGATATAAAAAAAATAACAAAGGAATTACCAAAACAAATCCCCTGGCCTCCCTTTGTGTAAATCCAAAGTATAATTTTAAAAAGTGAATGAATTTATTTCCCATTGATTTAATCTATTCAACCCTTAAAATAATAATATTGGAATTATTATCCAAAAATTAGCATTATTGCAGATAGAAGAAGTGAAATTAAAAATTCCTGATTGTTATTTAGAAAGATTATAAATTATAATCTTCATCATACAATTATTCATTTCATCCTATTTCTATGATAAATTTGTAACGCAAAGTAGAAGTTTATGCAGCAAAAATTCAAAGCTTTAAGTCTATCCTATAAAAATGCTCCAGTTGAAATCCGTGAATTGGTTTCATTGGATGAAAGAGCAGTACGTTCCTTATTGGGAAAGCTAAAGGAATTTTTCAGTGTAACAGATACTTTGATTCTATCCACCTGCAACCGGACAGAAATTTATTACAACCATGAACTGGACCTTTCCACTGAAATCATCAAACTGGTAGGGTTGGAGAAAGGCTTGGAGGATGCGGTATCCTATATGGAATACTGGCGGGTTTTTCCAGATGACAAAGCCGCAATTAAACACCTATTTAGGGTTGCATTGGGTTTAGAGGCCCAGGTGGTAGGGGATATGCAAATTTCCAACCAGGTAAAAAGGGCCTATCAGGCCTCGGCAGATATGGAAATGGCAGGACCTTTTTTACACAGGTTGATGCATACCATATTTTTTTCCAATAAAAAAGTAGTTCAAGAGACTGCTTTCAGGGACGGTGCCGCTTCCATTTCCTATGCAGCCGTGGAGTTGATAGACGAACTCACCTCGAATACCCACCATCCCAGGATTCTTTTAATCGGCTTAGGGGAAATCGGGGAAGATGTTGCCAAGAATATGGTCTACCTCCCCGAAGCGCAAATCAAAGTAGCCAACCGGACATTTTCCAGAGCCAAAGCACTTGCTGTGGAATACGGCTTTGAAGCCATCCATTTTGAAGATGTTTTTGAAGCTATGAAGGATGCGGACGTGATTGTATCCTCCGTTATGAAATCTGCTCCATTCATTACGAAAGGGCTGGTAGGCACATTTGAAATAAAAAGCTATAAATTGTTTGTGGACCTTTCGGTTCCCAGAAGTATCGATACCGCTGTTGAAGATATCCCAGGTGTTTTGCTCTATAATGTGGATAACATCAGAAGTAAAGCCAGTGAAACATTGAGTAAAAGAACTGCTGCGATTCCTAAAGTAGAAGGCATCATTGAGGATAATATCAGGGAATTTTACGATTGGAAAAAAGAAATGATGGTTTCACCTACCATCAATAAACTGAAGAACACCCTGGAGCAAATCAGGAAAGAAGAGTTGGAGCGGTATTTTAAAAACACGGATGCCAAAGAATATGAAATCATCGACAAAATCACCAAGAGTATGATGCAGAAATTCCTCAAGGTTCCTGTAGTTCAATTAAGGGCGGCATGCAAGCGTGACCAGGCTGGGGAGATGATTGATATCATCACTGATTTATTTGATTTAGAAAAACAAACAGACAAAAAACATCATTAAAATAATAAATCACCTATCATCAAACAAGATCTCAGAATACCTTTTTTTTCCATATTCTTCTCCTCAGTTAACTTTTGAATTACTGGTTTTTCTTTTTACTTTACTAAAAATAATTGGAAAATATGTTGACCCCCTTTCACCCAAAAACATTAATGCTTTTTTTCATTTTGGGTACAATTTCCATAAAAAGTCCGGGGCAAACCTGGGAAATTTTTGACCGGAATTATAACCTTATCCAAAAAGTTGAAAACGGAAATTTTCATATCTTAGGGAGCACTTTAAGAATCAATGATTCGGGAGAAAACCTGAACCTTCTGGGGAACGACTATGAAGCCTATTCCTCCATTTCGGGGGCCAGCATTTACCAATACCTTGAGCCTTGGCTAATCGTCCGGAAAGACAGTTTATTTGGAGCTTTTCATGAATATGGTGATCAGCCTCTCCTTTGCGAATATGACAGGATCCAGACCTATTACAATTTACTTTTGGCACAAAAAGGCAATGAATTTTTTCTTTATGACAGGGGTAAAAAAAATATTGAGTCCATTGGCAAATTTGAAAGTGCCAGATTTGCGAAAAACGGTCAGGTGATCGCAAAAAACCCACGGGGATATTATTTACCAATTTCCAAGGATCCCAACCACCTGTACGAACTCTTAGAGGATACCTGTGGGGACGTCATCCTGGCAAGGGAAGGTTCCGGATTTGGGCTGATCAACAGGGAAGGTGAGTATATTTTGGAGCCCATTATTGATGAAATGAAATATACCAAGGACAATCATTTTTTTGCCCAAAACGGGGATGAATTTTTACTGATCAAGGCTCAAACCAATGAAGCCAATATAAGGTACAACAGTTTTCACAGAATTGCCATTGAAGATGATGTCATGGTGGAATACATCCACGGTAAGCTTCGGCGGATCATGAAAGAGGATGGGATTCTATTAGATATCGTTGGCATGACCGGGGTACAAAGAACGGGTAAAAATCATTTCAATGTCTTTTTTAGGGATGACAAAACAGGCCTTTTGAATGAAAAAGGGAAATGGGAAGTAAGACCTACCGTGACAGCCGAAAAGTTGTACCCGGGTAATGATGGATTTTATGGTGCATTGATGGGCGATCAGTATGGGTTTGTAAACAGGGAAGGCCTGGAGATTATCCCTGCCCAATTTGATGAAATAAAAAGCTTTTCCGAAGGGTTATCAGGGGTAAAAAAAGGATTGACATGGGGTTATATCAATCAAAATGCCGAGTTGGTCATCCCCTATTTTTTTGATGAGGTAGGGGATTTTTACCAGGGATTGGCCATCGTGAAAAAAAACAATCAATACAATTTGGTCAATCGCCAGGGGGAAAACCTATTGGAAAATTATTATGACCGGATCAGCATGGTATCCGACAATTATTACCTGACCGAAGAAAACGGACTTTTCGGTTTGTTAAATCCTTCTGGAATGGAAATCCTGTCGCCGGAATTTAATGAGCTAAGAAGGGAAGGATTGGATCATATTCTGATTAGAAAAGGGGATAAATATGGCGTGATAAAAGAAAACGGAGATTTTTCCTTGCCATTATTTTATTCTGAAATTTTGTTTGACAGCGGAAATCAAAAGGTATTGGCCAAATATGAGCGGGTAGAACCGATTCCTGAGGAAGTGGAAGCGATGGAAAGGAAAAAGAAAAAAAGGAAACAAAAAGGGGCTTAAAGCCCCTTTTTTCTATTTGTTTTTGTCACCTTTCGGTTTGTCTGAATTTTTTTCGTCGGAATTGGCTATCGAGTCCCTCATACTGGTATCCGATTTCACATTTTCCATTTTATAATAATCCATGATCCCTAAATTGCCGGATCTGAAAGCGTCAGATATTGCTTTTGGTATTTCGGCTTCTGCTTCGGTTACTTTGGCTTTCATTTCCACATTTTTGGCTTTCATTTCCTGCTCCAAAGCTACGGCCATCGCCCTTCTTTCCTCCGCTCTGGCCTCCGCCACTTTAAGGTCGGCAGTAGCCTGATCAATCTGAAGTTTAGCACCAATGTTGGAACCCACATCGATATCTGCAATATCAATGGAAAGAATTTCAAAGGCAGTTCCGGCATCTAATCCCCTTTCCAAAACCAGTTTGGAAATCTTGTCAGGATTTTCCAAAACGCTTTTATGATTTTTGGCAGAACCAATGGAAGTAACGATTCCTTCCCCTACCCTGGCTAAAATAGTTTCCTCTCCAGCACCACCTACCAGTTGTGCAATGTTGGCCCTAACCGTCACACGGGCTTTTGCGATGAGTTGAATTCCATCGGCCGCAACTGCTGCCACATTCGGGGTATTGATCACTTTGGGGTTTACCGATATCTGTACGGCTTCAAATACATCCCTCCCTGCAAGGTCTATGGCAGTGGCCTGCTTAAAGGAGAGTGAAATATTTGCTTTGTCGGCCGAAATCAAAGCGCGGATGACATTAGGAACATTACCTCCTGCGAGGTAGTGTGTTTCCAAATCATTGGTGGTCAGATTTAACCCGGCTTTTGTAGCGGTAATCAGGGAGTTAACAATGACTCCGGGAGGAACCTTCCTGATACGCATGCCTACCAATTCCAAAAGCCCTACCTTTACATTGGAAAATATGGCTGTAATCCATAAGTTTACGGGTACAAAATAGAGGAAAACAAAGAGTAATATCAGCCCGGCAAAAGCTGCGATAAGAATAAAAGCCGAATTTGAGATATCCATAATTTATTTTTTAATGATGATTTTATTGTACTCTATTTTATCAATTATTATGGGCGTTCCTGCTTCAATGAATCCCCCTGAGGATTTCGCCTCGTAAATTTTATCCTCCACCTCAATTTTTCCATATGGTTTGCAATCTGAAATGGCCAGCCCTTTTTGACCCTTCTCCAACCCCACTAGGCGGTCATCATAGGTTCGAGTGGTATTGGTCTGCTTAAGAGAAAACCGGTCCCAAACCCCTGATTTAAGTCCATAGACAATGAGTCCGATATTAATCATTAAAGTGATCCCTAAAATAAAATAGGCTACCGACACTTCAAAATTAAGAAAGGCATAAAAAATGCCCAATACCGAAAAAATCATTCCCAATAGCCCTACTACAGTTGTACCCGGAACAAAAATGATCTCAAGCATGACCAATAGGGCCCCGAATAAAATCAAGCTAAGTAATACGATCCAGGTCATAGAGATTTAGGTGCCAAGCATAATTACAGATTCCGCATTTGTAAATTTACGGTAATTCACAACAATAGGAAGTAAAATCCATTAATAACTTCAATAAGCCCGTGCAAATAAAACCCTTCCCATAGATGGTTTCCCGGTAAGCACACAGGTACCCTCCTCTTTTTCCTGATCCAAAGGGATACACCTGATCGTTGCTTTTGTTTTTTCTTTGATCAACTCCTCGGTTTCTCCGGTTCCGTCCCAATGTGCGGAAACAAACCCCCCCTTATGGTCCAATACTTCAATGAATTCTTCCCAATTGTCTGCTTTGGAAGTTTTTTCATTTGTGAATTTTAAAGCTTTGCTGTAAATATTAATTTGGATTTCATCCAAAAGATTTTTTATGGTTTCCGGAAAATTTACCTGATCCAGATGAACAGTTTCTTTGGTCAGGGTATCCCTTCTTGCCAATTCCACTGTTTGATTTTTCAAATCCCTGGGACCTAAGGCCAAGCGGACCGGAACGCCTTTCAACTCATATTCGGCAAATTTCCAGCCCGGCTTAAAGGTATCTCTTTTGTCAAATTTTACTGAAATTCCCAAGGCATCGAGCTGATCCATAATTTCCTCCGCCTTTTGGGAAATGGCTTCCAACTCTTCATTGCTCTTAAATATCGGCACTATCACTACTTGTATCGGGGCCAGTTTCGGTGGAAGTACCAAGCCGTTGTCATCTGAATGTGCCATGATTAAAGCGCCCATTAAGCGAGTACTTACTCCCCAGGATGTTCCCCAAACATACTCCAATCCACCATCTCTGGTAGCATATTTCACATCAAAGGCTTTTGCAAAGTTCTGGCCTAAAAAATGGGAAGTTCCTGCCTGCAACGCCTTTCCATCCTGCATCATGGCTTCAATGCAATAGGTGGACACCGCCCCGGCAAATTTCTCATTTTCAGATTTCACCCCTTTGATGACAGGCATGGCCATAAAATTTTCAGCAAAGGTGGCATATACATTCATCATTTTCAGTGTTTCCTCCTGTGCTTCATTTTGGGTTTCATGTGCGGTATGTCCCTCCTGCCATAAGAATTCCGAAGTCCTGAGAAAAAGTCTGGTCCTCATTTCCCAACGTACTACATTGGCCCATTGGTTGATCAATAAGGGTAAATCCCTGTAGGATTGGATCCAATTTTTATAGGTACTCCAGATGAGCGTCTCTGAGGTAGGACGAACGATCAATTCTTCTTCTAACGCAGCTTCCGGATCCACGATTACTCCTTTTCCAGTGCTGTCTGCTTTCAGTCTGTAATGGGTTACCACGGCACATTCCTTTGCGAAACCCTCCACATGACTTGCCTCCTTCGACAGGAAAGATTTAGGAATAAACAAGGGGAAATAAGCATTGCTATGTCCCGTCTTTTTAAACATCCTGTCCAATTCCGCCTGCATTTTTTCCCAAATACTGAACCCATAGGGTTTAATCACCATGCATCCACGCACTGCACTGTTTTCTGCAAGATCAGCCCGCTTTACCAATTCATTGTACCATAGTGAATAATCCTCACTTCTTTTCGGCAGTCCTTTACTCATTATTATTTCTTTGTTGTATAAAAAAAACTCTCTATATTCGATTTCTGATTTTAGGCAAATATAAATTAAAAAATAATAACCCTCCTTCTATATTACCGTATATAGTTAAGAGTGTAATAAAACGAAAACTCCTATGATTAATTTCAATCCATATCGGAACCTCGGTGCAATTGCGATTTTAGGCTTAGCAGCTTGTAGCCCTAACTTTAATGCTTCAAGAAGTGGTGAAGAGACAGATAACCTGTATTTCATGGCTTCAGATGCTAAAATTGCCACTGAATTTGCCGTTAAGAACAATAATCCAGAAAACTTTAAAGAAATTGAGGAAATTCAGTCATTTGACCAGGAAGCGGATAATTTCTCAGCCAAAAATGTCAATCCTGAATACATTGCCAAGTACCAAAGGTCTTCAGAACCAGTTGAAGAAGGTACGGTCTATTTTGATGATTCCCAAAATTCAGAGACTCAGCAAGGGGATGTCAATGTAAACGCCTATGACAATTACAGAGGAGCTAATGGGGGAGGCACAGTGAATAACAACTACTTCATGAACCCTATGATGGGAATGGGTATGTATCCAATGGGAATGTATGATCCCTTCTGGGGAATGGGAATGTATGATCCTTTCTGGGGTTCAGGTTTTGGTATGAGACCCGGTTTTAATTTGTCCCTTAGTATGGGCTTTGGTTGGGGCAGTCCATTCATGAGATCCGGTTTTGGATGGGGAAGCCCTTTCATGAGAAGAGGTATGGGTTTCTATGATCCTTTCTGGGGCTCAGGATTCGGCATGAGAGGCCTATATGGCTATGGCGACGGAATGTGGGGAAATGGTTTCTATAATTACAGTCCGGTAATCATAATTCCTGGAGGAAATGAAGGCATCAACAGAAGGCAGATTGTTCAGGGCGGAAGGCCTTACAGAAGTTCTGCTTTGACCAATTCATTTAACAGAGCGAGAAGCACTGCTACTCAGCCAAGTTCAATGAGGTCTTCTGCAAGAAGAGACGCCGTGGCTTCAACTCCAAATGGCGTAAGAAGTAGAACAGCATCCTCCAGAAATAGCTTTGACAGGTCTCAGAATGATTACTACAATACGGCCACAGCTACGCCTGCAAGAAGGAATGTCAATTCCCCTGCTATGAACAGATCCGGGTCTACTTCCAATAGGTCAAGTTATGCCACACCTAGCAGAACAGGTTCTTCTTTGGAAAGGAGACAGGCTCCGGCAAACATTAACAGCAGAAGGACAGGAACAAATAATTCCAGGTCGGTTTATGGTACACCCAGTAGAAATAGTAGTACTTCTCCTTCCTACAATAGAAATAGAAGTACTTCACCAAGTTATCAAAGGTCGACAAGCCCAAGTAGAAGTAGAAGCACCTACTCTGCACCATCCAGGTCTTCCTCTACTTACAGTGCTCCAAGTAGGAGCAGCAGCGGAAGTTCTTCCAGAGGCGGAGGTAGTGTCAGCGGAGGAAGAAGAGGGAATTAATTCCCTCTTTTTTTTACCCTATTCCCAACTGGATTTTTTAGGGCAGATTTCCAAAGCCCTTACCTTTCAAAATCACCATTGAAAAATTCAAACTGATATAATTGTAAGCAGACTTTTACGTTCACTAATTCCTTCCTTTTACGAAAAATTTAACATTGTAAAAGCTTAAGAAAGGAATAATTTAAATCACGTAGAAACAGGATAACAGAAAAGAAGGGTGAAATATTGTGTAAATGTTGCCTCCCTGCCTTTTCTGTAACCAAAGCTAAATTCAATTTGTAGGAATATGAAAATCATGAAATGGATATTGATAGCAACTCCTTTGATACTTTTACAAGGCCATCAACTCATGGCTCAAAGCCAGTACGGAGAAACGCTTTATTATGAAGATGCATTAAGATTCAGTCAACATCCCAATACCGGCTCTGCCAGAATCAGTGGTTTGGGAGGCACCCAAAATGCGCTGGGGGGAGATATCAGTAATATACACGGCAATCCGGCAGGTTTGGGGTTTTTCCAAAAATCGGAGTTCAGTTTCACCGCAGCCTACACAGATTGGAATGCCCATACCCAGTTTCTTAATCAGCCAACCGATCATCATACTACCAATTTTTCTCTGCCCAATTTGGGTGCCATATTCAGCAGGGCCAAAGCCCCATTGGAAGTAGGAGATTGGAGGGGCGGTGCTTTCGGTATCAGCATCAACAGGCAATCAAGCTATAATCACCAATACGGGTATGTGGCGAACAGTCCGAATGAAGGATCTGTCCTTAATTTCTATGCAGACCTATTTGAAGCCGTCGGTGTAGAGGGAGCTATCCCCACGGAAGCCTTGTACTTTGATGCTTTTTTAATTAATCCTTCCAACAACGGATATAATATTTCTCCCAATGCCACAGGGCAATTGGTGATCAATGAAAGCGTAGAGAATGAAGGCAACATGACCCAGGTAAGCTTTTCCTATGGAGGGAATTTTAAAAACAAGTTTTTTTTAGGGGCATCCCTTGGAATCAATACCCTCACCTCCCGATCCACCAAAACCTATGAGGAAACTTTCAGTAATAGCTCTGGAAGCAATCCCAATTTATTCAGTTCCCTTCAGCAAAATTTATTTTTGGATGGATCAGGGATCAACTTGGGATTGGGTGTGATCTACAAACCTCTGGATGAATTGAATTTGGGATTGAATTTTAAATCCCCTTCCTGGATCAGGGTCAATGATGAATACGATGCTGATATTATAGCCGACTTCAATCCTCCTTACCAAGATCCAGTAGAGGGTACAATACCTGACTCCAATGTGGAGACGGATGTATTTGTAGGCAGCTATACCCTTAGAACCCCCATGAAAATCGGTGCCGGGCTGACGTATTTCTTTGAGAAAAAAGGCTTCATCACTGCGGATGCCAATTACCTGGATTATAGCACCGCTCATTTGAGATCCAATTCCTTTAATCCTTCCCAGGATAATGCCGATATTGATGCCTCCTATGGGAAAACCATTAACTACAGTGTCGGTGGGGAGCTCCGGCACAAAATATTTCGATTAAGAGCTGGTTATGCTTATTATGGAGACCCTTTCAGGGATTCATCCAATTTGGACCGAAGCAGTACCCAGATAACAGGAGGATTAGGGGTAAAATTATCCGGTTTCAGTCTGGATTTCGGATTGGTAAGTAACAATTTCAACAGCAAACAATTTGCGTTAAACGATCCTAGCCCTAATCCGGCTATAACCGAAAACCAGCTCATCTCGGGGATGGTAACGTTAGGGTTTAGTTTTTAAAATCCTCATCCATTCAGATATCAATAACTCAGGGGAGATGTCCTCTCCCCTGAGAATAATTTTGGATTGCTCATAAAATTTGGCCCTTTCGGTATACATATTTTTAAGTTTCAGAATGATCTCTCCCATATCCAGTCCTGAAAACAAAGGCCTTATTTCCAATTGATTCCCGGTTAGCCTATCCAGGATATTGTTTAAAGGCACCTCCAGGTAAACTGGAAGTGCTAATTTTCTGATTTGTTTCATGTTTTGGTTAAAGCAGGGTGCTCCTCCTCCTGTGGCAAGAATGAATGGCTCATCACGCATCAAAGTGGCTAGTAATACATCCGATTCCGTTCTTCGGAAATAGGCTTCACCTTTTTTTGAGAAAATTTCAGCAATAGGCATTCCCTCCCACTCTTCAATCAGATTATCCAAATCCAAAAACCGGAAACCTATCTGTTCGGCCAGCCTTTTACCCAAGCTGGTTTTTCCACTTCCAGGCATTCCTACCAACACAATTTTTTTAAGATCCCTCATGGATAAAATACAGATTTAGCCACTTGAGGATCAGGTGCATTTCGGTAATGGTACTTTTTTAAAATTGTTCCATCTTCCAGAAATACCAGACCGGGATTGGATCTGATAATGGTTTTTACTACCGTCGCATCAGCGAGGTAATTGGGAATACTCCAATTATGTGATTTCAAAAACTTCTGAAGCTCTTCCTCTGTAGAGGCACCTACCATAATCACTTCCACATCAGTTCCCTGAAATTCATTGATAAGGGAACTGATGGCATCCATATAATCGATGGATACCTCCATCTTTGAAATATTACTGGTCAATATCAACAGTTTTTTACCCTCCAACACCTGCTCTGTATAATCTCCCGATTCGTTCCAGATAGCGAAATCTGATATTTTAGGTAAAGCTTCAGGATTATTCAAAGTCATTTCCACAAATTCGTAGGATTCATCTGATGGATATTGGTCAAATACAAAAAACTCTTCCCCCTTTTTCATGCGATAATTATAGGACAGAGGTGCGGAGGGTTGAAGGGCCGCAGTAATATTAACCCCCTCCTTATAGGACCGAAAATCCACGAAAGGTAGGTTTCTAATGGCCATGATCGCCAATGTTAAAGACATGACCAATGATCCCATAGAAAGAAACAAGGCCATCGAAGATGTATTTTCCTTTATTTTTCCCCTGAAAAAAAACAGGAGCAGAATCAATACCAGAAGGAATATATCCTTATAAAAAGATCCCCAGGGAGTAAGTTTGATAGCATCCCCGAAACATCCACAATCGGTAACTTTATCAAAATAGGCAGAATAAAAGGTAAGAAAGGTGAAAAACAAAATCATGGGCAATAACAGGTAAATGCCCCATTTTATCCGCCATCCAACGATTACCATGACACCCAATGTCACTTCCAAGACTACAAGAATGACCGCAATAGGTAAAGAAATGGCTTTAAAAGCCTCAAAAAACGGGGCAATATCCGTGGCAAATACGTCGAAATATTCTTCCAGCTTGATAGAAGTCCCTACGGGATCATTCACCTTGATCAACCCTGAAAAAATAAAAAGCCCTCCTATTATGATCCTGATAACATACAATAGCTTATTCATTGGTTAACTCTTTTAATTTAATCATACAAAAAACTGAATAATTGATAATATCCTGGTAATTGGCACTGATCCCTTCTGAAACCAGGGTCGCTCCATGGTTGTCTTCAATTTGCTTTATCCGATAAAGTTTCATTAAAATAATATCAGTGATGGAAGAAACCCTCATGCTTCTCCAGGCTTCTCCATAGTCATGATTTTTATTTTCCAGTAATTCCCTGGTAGCCAGAACCCAATTATCATACAATGGTTCCAATTCCTTATAATCCATTTCAAGTCGATAATCCTTCAAAAGGTCCATCTGGATGAGGGCTATCAGACAATAATTTATAATTCCTATAAACTCATCCTGGATGGGATCAGCCACCTTTTGTTCCCCCTTTTCTTGAATAGACCGGATCCTTAGTGCTTTTATGAAAATCTGATCAGTTATAGATGGCAATCTTAAAATCCTCCAAGCTGTACCATAATCGCGGGTTTTCTTCTTAAAAAGTTCTTTACAAAGGCCAATAACTTCATTATATTCGCTTCCAGTTTGCTTTTTCAATGCAATGGTTATTTTATGACAATAGACGATGAATCAATTTATAAACCCGAAGATACTTTATTTCCCCCAAAAATAACACTTCAGATTAAAGGAAAGCTATACCTCCTAAGGCAACCTTGGATTATGGGAATTTTAAACATTACTCCAGATTCATTTTATGCCAAAAGCCGATGGGAGGGTGAACGGCAAGGTGTATTGGCAGAAGCCGAAATAATGCTGGGCCAAGGCGCTCAGATACTTGATATTGGAGGTTACAGCAGCAGACCCGGAGCGGGGGATGTTTCTGAAAAAACCGAACTAAATAGGGTCATTCCCGTTATTAGTAGTATAAAAAATAAGTTCCCTGATGCACTGATTTCAATAGATACTTTTAGGCATAAAATAGCTAGCGAAGCAGTTAAGGCAGGAGCGGATATCGTCAATGATATTTCTGGGGGAGGAATGGATGAATATATGATAGAGACGGTAGGCAGTTTGGGAGCCCCTTATGTTTGCATGCACATGAAGGGTACCCCAACGACCATGCAAAGTCTTAAATCATATCATCACTTGGAAAAAGAAATACTGGAATATTTTTCAGAAAAAATTTCACATTGCCATCAAGCTGGCATTAAAGATGTAATAGTGGATGTGGGATTGGGCTTTTCGAAGACAATGGATCAAAACTATCGATTGATCAAAAACCTTCCTTTTTTCAAAACCCTTCAGGTTCCCCTCTTGGTTGGGGTATCAAGGAAATCGATGATATATAAATTATTAAACTGTACACCCGAGAATGCCCTTAATGGTACCACGGCACTGAATATGGCTGCTCTGATGAACGGAGTACAAATACTTAGGGTACATGATATAAAAGCAGCAAATGAAACAATAAAATTATTTAAACAAATCTACCCTTGAAATTATTATTTAAAATTGGCTTCTTAGATGTTTCCCTTGTAAATATTATTGACATAGCATTGGTGAGCATATTGATTTACCAAGTCTATAAATTAATGAGGGGAAGTGTAGCCATTAAAATATTTTTAGGCTTTCTTTCCATTTACCTGGTCTACTTGGTAGTAAGTGCTGCCAGGATGGAATTATTGACCATTATTTTAGGCCAATTCATGGGCGTGGGTGTACTGGCTGCTATTATTTTATTTCAGCAGGAAATCAGGAAATTTCTCCTCATTGTGGGTAAGTCCTCCATATTTTCCAACGAAAATCTTTGGCAGGAACTTCTTTTTTGGAGAAAAAGGGAAAGCATCGCCTTCAACGTTACCCCCATCATTGAAGCTTCCAAAACTCTTGCCGGGAGCAGTACCGGTGCCCTTATTGTCATTTCGAGAAATACGGAATTAAAATTTTATGCCGAAAGTGGGGACCTAATTGATGCCGTGGTTTCCAAAAGGCTATTGGTATCTATTTTTAATAAATACAGTCCCCTTCATGACGGTGGAGTGATTATTTTTGGTGGCCGGGTAAAAGCAGCCAGATGTATCCTTCCAGTTACAGAACGGGAGGTCCCGGCACAGTTCGGATTAAGACACAGAGCTGCCATTGGTATGTCGGAAGCAACAGATTCCCTGGTTTTGATCGTCTCTGAAGAAACAGGACAGGTATCTTTGGCCAAAAACGGAAAAATTCTACATAATCTCTCCTTTCAGGAAGTTAGGGAAATGATCAATAATTATCTGACAGGTGAAGAAATTGATGAGAAATTTGAACCAATTTCCAGATCTCAAAAAACTGAGAATACCAAAATTACGGAGTTATAACTCCCTCGATTTTTGATCAGGTTAAATTATCCGAAGACTTTTTCCTGTTTCTGTAAATGCGGCGATCGCTTTGTCCAAATGATCTTTGTCATGAGCAGCTGATAACTGCACCCTAATCCTTGCCTGGCCTTTAGGAACAACAGGATAATAAAATCCAATGACGTAAATTCCCTTTTCCAATAGCATTTCCGCCATTTTCTGGGCCAGGGGGGCCTCATACAGCATGATGGGAATAATTGGATGGGTCCCCTCTTTTATATCAAAACCCGCCTCCTGGATCTTAGTCCGGAAATACCGGGTATTTTCTTCCAATTTATCCCTGAGAGAAGTGTTTTCGGATAAGAGTTCAAATACGGCTATGGAAGCCCCGGTAATAACTGGAGCTAAGGTGTTTGAAAAAAGATAAGGCCTGGACCTTTGACGTAATATTTCAATGATTTCTTTTCTTCCGGATGTAAAGCCTCCTGAGGCGCCCCCCAAAGCCTTTCCCAAAGTGCTGGTAATGAGGTCGATTTTACCCATCACCCCCTTCAATTCGTGAACACCCCTCCCGGTCTTTCCAATGAATCCCGTTGAATGACACTCATCAGATAGGACCAATGCCTCATACTTTTCTGCAAGGGCCACAATTTTATCCAATTGAGCAATGGTTCCATCCATAGAGAAAACGCCATCAGTGACTATCATTTTGTTCTTTGCACCGTTTCGGTCAGCTTCCTGCAGCTGCTTTTCCAAATCCCTCATATCATTGTGCTGGTACCGGTAACGCATGGCCTTGCATAGCCTTACACCATCGATAATGGAAGCGTGGTTGAGTGCATCTGAAATAATGGCATCCTCTTGACCCAATATGGGCTCAAAAACACCCCCATTGGCATCAAATGCCGCCGCATACAAAATGGTATCCTCCGTCCCTAAAAATTCAGATATCTTCTTTTCCAATATTTTGTGAATGTCCTGAGTTCCACAAATGAATCGTACAGAGGACATCCCAAAGCCGTGACTGTCAATTGCTTTTTTTGCCGCATGGATGACTTTCGGATGGCTGGACAGACCCAGGTAATTATTGGCGCAAAAATTCAGTACCCGCCTGCCATCAGCCAATGAAATTTCCGCTCCCTGGGGAGATTGGATAATTCTTTCCGATTTATACAGCCCCGCCTCTTTTATTTCCCGGATTTCATTTTGGAGTAAAGGTTTTAATTTTTCAAACATGGCCAATTGGATTAATGGTATACTCTTCAAATGATTCACCAAAGGTAGATATTGTGAAAAATGAATTTACTATTTTTGTGTGAAAACCTCATCGATTGACAATTTAATTCTGAATTTTAAAAACAATGGACCAAAGATCAAAATAACCCCCTATGGACAAAATATTGGTAACAGGTGCCGGTGGACAACTGGGAATTGAACTGACCAAAGCATTGGGTAAATTATATGGGGGGGAAGCCATTTGGGCAACAGACATCACAAACGACACCTTATCCAAATTTGACTATTGTAATTTTGCGGTTTTGGATGTTTTGGACAAAAATGCCATTCATCATCTGATAAAAAAGGAAGGCATTACCCAAATCTACCACCTGGCAGCCATTTTATCCGCAAAAGGAGAAAAAGATCCTCATTATGCATGGAACCTTAATGTCAATAGCCTTTTGAATATTTTGGAATTGTCCAAATCCCTTCATCTGGATAAGGTTTTCTGGCCTTCATCCATTGCGGTATTTGGTCCCAATACCCCTAAAATCAATACCCCCCAATATTCCGTGAAAGAACCCAACACCGTATATGGGATTTCCAAATTGGCAGGAGAGAGGTGGTGTGAGTATTACCACCTTCACGGTCAAGTGGACGTAAGAAGTCTTCGTTATCCGGGTTTGATAGGGTACAAATCTCAACCAGGGGGTGGCACCACAGACTACGCTGTGGATATTTTTCATAAGGCACTAAAGGGAGAATCTTTTAAATGCTTTCTGAAGAAAGACACCACCCTGCCGATGATGTACATGCCGGATGCTGTCAACGCCACTCTACAATTGATGCAAGCACCCATAGCTGCCATTCATATCCGATCAAGCTATAACCTGGCGGCAATTAGTTTCTCTCCTGAGGAAATATATCGCTATTTACTTGATTTTTACCCTGATTTCAAGATATCTTATGAGCCTGATTTCAGACAGAGGATCGCAGAGGGATGGCCTTTAACCATCGATGATCAAGCTGCCAGGAATGACTGGGGCTGGTTGCCCAAATTTGATCTGCCTAAAATGGTGAAAGATATCTTAATCAATCTACCAAATTATATCCATCAAAACTTGAAATAATGACGAAAAATAAAATTTTATTTCTGCTGGGAATATTATTGTTTTCTTGTGACGCTCCCACCGAGGAAAAAAAATATGAGGAATCCGACACAGAAGATATGGAACCTTTAGAAGAAATCATTTTGGAAAATAAACAATCAACCTGGATGTACTACGAAGGGACCATTCCATGTGCTGATTGCTCGGGCATACTGACCCAGCTTAAACTGGAAAATAGTCCTGAAAAGAAAGAAAGGTCATTTGAACTGACAGAAACTTTTCTGGGTACCCCTGATGGCGACCGGAAATTTTTCAGCACAGGATGGTATGATGTCATATACGGACTTGAAAACGAACCTGGGGCAATGGCCATCCAACTGTTGGATGAAAACCGGAACCTACTTAAAACATTCAAACAGGATAAGGACGGGAACCTGACAATATTGTCCAAAGAAGGAAAAAGTATTGATTCGGATGATAATTATACCCTAACGGTCACAGAAGAAAAAGATTAATAAACCTCCCGGTAGACTTTAATCATTGGGGAGAGGATGGCCTTTTCAAAACACCCATGTGATCAATGTAAATGCAGATAACCAAAGTAAAAGAATGGAGATCAGGTTCAACCAAATACCCATCTTCATCATTTCCTATATATGAATAAATCCATTGGAAAAAAGAACGGCAGCCCTATCGTTTTTTTTCTGGTTGTGCGATTTTCTGTTGGGTTAACTTACAAATTTTACTGGAACAGGGTGCTAAAATATCAATTGAATAGGGGTTTTTAGGGGGTAATTTCTTTCAGTGATTGCTCATTGGCTTCCAAAATCCTGTTAATATGCTCTTCCTGCAAAGCCGTTGAAAGAAAAAGACTCTCGTATTGGGAAGGAGCCAGATAAATTCCTCTTTTTAGCATGGCGTTGAAGTATTTTCCAAAAATTACCGTATCACAGCTTTGGGCCGTTTTAAGATCGGTCACCTTCTGCCCAGTGAAAAACAGGCTGTACATGCTTCCCATATGGTTAATGGTGTAGGGCAAATTAAGATTATCCAAACTACGCTTAATACCATCCGTCAATTTATTGCCAATTTCATTGAGTTTAGAATATACCGTATTGTTTTCATTCAAGTGTTGCAACATGGCCAATCCAGCGGCCATGGCGATCGGATTTCCTGAAAGTGTTCCGGCCTGGTAAACCGGACCTTCAGGGGACACGTAATCCATGATCTCTTTTCTACCGCCATAAGCTCCTACAGGCATCCCCCCACCAATGATTTTTCCCATGGTAGTGATATCAGGTTTGACGCCCAGTACCTCCTGTGCCCCTCCTTTGGCAAGCCTGAATCCCGTCATTACCTCATCGAAAATCAACACAATACCTTCTTCATTACATATTTTTCTCAGCCCTTCCAAGAATCCATTTGCCGGAGGCACACATCCCATGTTTCCCGCAACAGGTTCCACGATAATGGCGGCAACCTCATCCTTATTGGCTGCAACCAACATCTTTACTTTTTCCAGATCATTATAGGGGGCCAATAATGTATCCATTGCGGTCCCTTTTGTTACACCTGGAGAATCCGGATGGCCCATAGTGATGGCTCCGGAACCAGCAGCAATAAGAAAACTATCACCATGTCCATGGTAGTTTCCTTCAAATTTGATGAATTTATCCCTTCCGGTATATCCTCTTGCTACCCGTATGGCAGACATCGTGGCTTCGGTACCACTATTAACCATCCGGACTTTTTCTACGGATGGTACCATTTCAGTAATCAAAACCGCAATTTCCACTTCCAAGGCGGTTGGTGCCCCGAAAGAAGTGCCGTTTTCCAAAGCCTTAGCAATCGCCTCCCTAACCACCGGGTGGTTGTGGCCCAGAATCATCGGACCCCAACTGTTGATCAATTCCAGGTATTCATTTCCGTCTACGTCGTAAATATATGGGCCTTGTGCCCTGGAAATAAAAAGTGGATGCCCTCCTACTGCCTTAAAGGCCCTGACGGGGGAATTGACCCCACCAGGAATATAGTTTTTTGCCCGAAGGAAAAGGTCATTACTTTTTTTATTTTTCATTTTAAGGTTTTTGTTCATTCTATTTCCAACATCCCTTGATCCAACCTCAAAATAGGTACAAAATTATTGTATCTCACCTTATTGAAATTAAATCCGAAAGTCAATGTGCCTTCAAAGTATTCTTTTTTGTCTAAATTCCCCTGAAAATCAAATCCATTTTCTTCGTTGATAACATCAGTCACCAAAGTGATTAATTCGTAACCAAGATAGGCATTTTGAGAAGGATAATTTTTATACCTATCCAAAAAATCTTCCCTAAACTCATTCAATTTATCAGTATCAAATTCCACCGTATTGTTTCCAATGAAATGAAAATTCTGAATTTCCATCATTTCATAGCTCGCGAAATTAAAATAAAGCCAACTGTCCATAACAATAACGGGAATCCCATAGGCGAGTGACTCCACCATCGCAAAGGTTGGGGACGCGACATTTGGATCGTCCGAAAAAATCACCATCATATCAATCGCAGGTCCCTTCTCCCCATCCACTTGAATATTTTCAAAGAAATCCCTCATATTTTTAGCGTTAACCTGTTGATCAAGCACAACCTGAAAGCCATTTTTCCTGGCATCATCCACAAAAGTTTTTGCTAATGACTCATCTCTGGTGGTACCCGAATAGGCTACCGCCACCTTTTTGCCTTCAAAACGCCGGCAATATTCAATGACCCTTTCACTAATTGAGGTTACCGAAGGCCTGAAAAGATAAGAGAAATCAAATTGGGAGATGTTATCATGAACATTTGAAAGGGGGTTAATATGTGGGATTTTATACCTTTCACCAAATTCCGCAACCAAATTCGTCTCCTCGGGATAAATGGGTCCAATAATCAGGTCTGCCTGCATCATATAGGGATCATTCAGAATGCCCAATATGGTACTTTCATTCCGTTCTGTATCAAATGACCTTACATTCAGTTCCATTCCTTTTGATCTAGCTTGATCTACCCCCAAATTAATCCCCTGATACAGCTGAAATACAAAATTATTTTCGCTTAAGCCGCTAACGCCGATTCCCCCATCATAATTAAAAGGTAAAATCAGGGCAATATCCAGGATCTGATCTGTTTTTCTTTCTCTTCTATTACCATTATCCAAGAAATCCATCTCCTCTATCCGATCAAAAATTTCCTTTTCCTGGGAAGACAGGGAACTTTGCTGCCCCAGCTTTTCCCTCAATGCCATAGCCAAGCCCTTGTTATCCGGGTACAGTTCATATTGAACCATCAATACACTGGTATTGCTTACCTTCAAAAAATCATAAGTGGCTCTAAAAGCTTCCTCCCTGATGCTATCTTCTGAGATTGAATTTATCGTTTTTAATGCTTCTGATGGATCAGATTGCTGAAAATGAGTAAGCGCCAACAAATACGTCGCCTCAGACGTTTTACCCCATTTTCCTTTTTCAAGCAGGGCTGACAAAGCATTTTTAGCCAATTCAAATTGTCGGTTGCCATAAGCCGCCCTGGCAAAATGGAACCTGGAATAGTCGGCCAATATCCCAAAATCATCCCTATTTATATAGGGCCTAAACAATTCCATGGCTTCCTCATAACCCTCATTTTCTAAAAGTTCCAAACCTTTTTTATAATTTGCCATTTCTTCCTGGGCCACGATAGAAAAAACCGGAAGTACCACCATCATTATATAAATAACTGCTTTCATTTTTCTTGTCATTTCGACGTTTTAACTGACAAATATTATACCTCTTTGCAATAAACGGAACATTTTATACTTTATCGGCATCGGAATGATAAACTGCAATGCCTAAAAAAACCTAATATCTTATCAGGCAGCATACCTACTCCCACTCTATGGTCGCAGGAGGTTTTGAGCTAATGTCATAAACTACCCTGTTTACTCCTTTTACCTTATTAATGATGTCATTGGAAATTTTTCCCAAAAATTCATAAGGCAAGTGGACCCAATCAGCTGTCATTCCGTCTACAGAAGTAACCGCCCGCAAGGCGACAACTCTTTCATAAGTCCGCTCATCTCCCATCACCCCGACAGATTGAATGGGTAATAAAATGGCTCCCGCCTGCCAAACCTCGTCATAAAGCCCGGCTTCCCTTAAACCTTGGATAAAAATATAATCCACTTCCTGTAGGGTTTGTACTTTCTCGGGTGTGATGTCCCCTAATATCCTTATACCCAGACCCGGCCCGGGAAAAGGATGCCTTCCTATGATGTTATCCGGGATTTCCAAGGCCTTTCCTACTTCCCTCACCCCATCTTTAAACAAGGTTTTTAATGGTTCAATTACCTTTAACTTCATAAAATCCGGAAGGCCACCGACATTATGATGTGATTTAATGGTGGCAGATGGCCCATTCACAGATACCGATTCGATCACATCAGGGTATATGGTACCTTGCCCCAACCATCTTACCCCTGGGATTTTATGTGCTTCATCGTCAAAAACCTCAATAAAAGCCCTGCCTATGGCCTTTCTTTTTTCTTCCGGGTCAGCAATCCCTTTAAGTCCGTTATAAAACCTTTGCTTGGCGTCTACTCCAATTACGTTCAATCCAAGGTCATGGTAGGAATCCAATACCTCCTGGTACTCATTTTTTCTTAGCAGGCCATTATCCACAAAAACACAGGTCAATTGATCTCCAATCGCGCGGTGAATCAGTGTAGCCGCTACAGAAGAATCCACTCCTCCGGAAAGCCCCATTACCACCCTGTCCTCCCCCAGGGTGTTTTTTAATTCCGAAATGGTGGCATCAATGAAGACGTCTGATGTCCAGTCCTGTGAACATTCACATATTTGAACGACAAAATTTCTGAGCAGATTTTTACCTTCTGTAGAATGGGTTACTTCGGGGTGGAATTGAATCCCATAGCTTTCTTCCCCCTGTACCTTATAGGCTGCGATTCTCACTGATGGGGTGCTGGCAATGACATCAAACCCTTTTGGGAGTTCTTTGATGGTGTCCCCATGAGACATCCAAACCTGGGAGCCATGGGTCATTTCTTTAAATAAATCTACATGAGTATCCAAATGGGTTAGGTTGGCCCTCCCATATTCTCTTATTTCAGAAGGAGCCACATTTCCTCCATATTTTTGGGCCATTAGCTGAGCGGCATAGCACACGCCCAAAACAGGCAATTTTCCCCGAAATTCTTCAAAATTCAAGTCAGGGGCACCTGCATCCCTGACAGAACAAGGGCTTCCTGATAAAATCACACCTTTAATGTCAGGTGTGAGGGTTGGAATTTTATTGAAAGGGTGAATTTCACAATATACATCGAGTTCCCTTACCCTACGAGCGATGAGTTGTGTGTATTGGGATCCAAAGTCAAGAATCAATATTTGTTCTGCCATGCGCAAAGTTAATCAGCACATACCAAATCCCGAAATAAATGATTTACTTTTCCGAATAATATTTGGATGGCAACCTGTATTTATTCATCACCTGTATCGATACCCTCCCCAGTATATAAGGTTTCCAAGGCAAATGCATTTAAGTGTTTTTCTGAAAGGTACTTGGCCAATGTTTCGGTGAAACCATGTGTCAGGTATATATTTTCAGCCCCTGTGCTTGATATTGCTTGATTGAGTCCTTCCCAATCGGCATGGTCGGATAAAACAAATCCGGCATCTACCCCCCTTCTCCTCCTTGCACCACGGATATTCATCCAACCTGAGCACAGGGCAGTTCTATATGGGGCAAATTTTCTCATCCATGGCGACCCCATTGCGGAGGGGGGAGCCAAAATCATGGCCTTTCTAAAACTGGATTTTGGCGTTTCCGTTGTCACCCTTTCTGTCCCGGGTAATTTCAATCCATTCGCTGACAAAGCCTCATTGGTATTCCAAATGGCACCATGAGTATAAACTTTGCCAATGTCAAGATTCAAATTATGCAGAATCCTTTGGGCTTTTCCAAGTGAATAAGCAAAAATGACAGAGCACCTGCTTTCTATGGCATTGGAAACCCACCATTGGTTGATGTCCTCAAAAATTGATTTTTGGGCTTCCCATTTATAAATTGGAAGTCCGAAAGTACTTTCTGAAATAAAGGTGTGACATTTAACTGCTTCAAAGGGATCACATAAACCATCATCTTCCATTTTATAATCGCCTGATACCACTGTAATTTCTCCCCCGTCTTCCAACCTTACCTGGGCTGAACCTGGGATATGGCCGGCAGGATGTAAAGAAATCTTTACCCCATTCACCCTCAATACCTGCCCGTACGGCACAGTTTCCAGGTTAATGGCTTCATCAAGTCTGTATTTAAGGATTTCCCTGGATTGATGATGGGATAAATAGCTTTTCATTCCCCACCGGGCATGGTCAGAATGTGCATGGGTGATGACCGCCTTCTCTACCGGCTTCCAGGGATCAATATAAAGTCCAGCTTTTGGACAGAAAAGACCATTTTCATTTAATACTATCAAAGGCCGTTTTAATTTTTTCTGCAATATCACTCATCTCTTCGGAGGAAAGTTTGAGTTTGGGGCGGCTAAAATCGATATCACCCATGCTTCGCAAAGGAACCAGATGAATATGGGCATGCGGCACTTCTAAGCCTATTACCGCTATTCCTATTCGGTTACAGGAAATCACTTCTTCCTGGGCTTTGGCAACTTTTTTGGCAAATAACTGAAGACTGGAATACAGGGACTCTTCCAAATCAAAAATATAGTCCACCTCTTTTTTAGGCACTACCAGGATATGTCCTTTTACCAAGGGCATGATGTCCAAAAACGCTATATGGCTTTCATCCTCCGCTACGATATAAGCAGGAATTTCCCTCTGGATGATTTTTGAAAATATGGACGGCATAATAGGTTTATTTAGGAATTTAAGGGATATATACAAAAAATCCCGATAACCATAGTATCGGGATAAACATTAATAACTAATTTCAAGCACTTCAAATTCAATCGTTCCTGCAGGTGCCTTCACCTGGGCTATTTCACCGATTTTCTTACCAAGGAGCCCTTTTCCAAAAGGCGATGCCAGGGAGATTTTATTGGCCTTCAGATCTGCTTCTTCTTCTGACACCAGCGTATAAGTCACGGTCATGCCGTTTTTTAGGTTTTTAATTTTCACCGTACTTAGAATGCCTACCTTTGAGGTATCCAGCTTTGAATTATCTAAAATCCTGGCATTTCCAAGGACATTTTCCAGTTTGGCAATTTTCAGTTCCAGATGACCTTGGGCATCTTTGGCAGCGTCATATTCCGCATTTTCGCTTAGGTCACCTTTATCCCTTGCTTCAGCAATTTGTCTGGCAATATCAGATCGCCCTTTGGTTTTCAATTCATGAAGCTCATCCTTGATTCTCTTCAATCCTTCTTCTGAGTAATATTGTATGTTTCCCATATCAAATAAATAAACGCCTGACAATAAATAAAATAACGGTCTCAAAAATGAGACCGTTCCCTTATGCTTCCTGTATTTCTTATGTGCAAATATAAAATAAGTATTCCTATTTTACAATTTAAGCCCTTATTTAATGGCCTTTCCCTCTTCCCATTCTCCCTTAATTTTGGCCACCAAAACCCGGTTGATTTTTTCATAGGATTGATGGGTCCATCCTGCCACGTGAGGGGAAAACAAAACATCGGCACTGCCGGTCAACCGCTGGAAAGAAAGTTTCTCAGAGGGGCTTAAGGCATGAAGCTTTTCATTCTCTAAAACATCCAAAACCGCCCCCTTCAATTTTTTACCCAATAACAAGGTATTTAAAGTGTCAAAGGTAATGACCTCTCCTCTGGCAGTATTGATCAGGTAAAAGGACTTGCCAAATGCCTCCATTACCTCCACAGTGAAAAAATTCCTGGTCTCTGTTGTAAGGGGAACATGGATACTTAATACATCCGCCTCTCTCTGAATTTGCTCGAAAGTAACTTCCTTCACCCATTCATTTCCAAATCCTGATTTGTATTTATCATAGGCCAAAATGTCGACATCAAAGCCTTTCAGCCTTTTGGCAAATGCCTCTCCCATATTTCCATACCCGAAAATTCCTACTGTCTTCCCTGCCAACTCTTCCCCACGGTTACCCTCGCGGTCCCATATTCCCCTTCTTACCTGCTGGTCAGCATGTGGAAGGTGATTAAAAAGTGCCAGTAACATCCCTATGGCATGTTCCGCCACTGCGTCCCTGTTACCCTCAGGAGCGTGGTGCAGGGCAATACCTCTTTCCCTCAAATAATCCAAATCGATATTGTCCAGACCTGCGCCGGCACGTGCAACAAATTGAAGGGAAGTGGCTTTTTCAAGAAGAACACTGTCAATGGGGGTTTTGGAGCGGATGACGAGACCTTCATATTTGCCTATGATCTCCATGATTTCTCTTCTTCCGATTTCCGGTTGATAATTGACTTCATATCCCTCTTTTTCCAAAACCGACACGATGCTTTCATGCATCTTATCTATAATTAGAATTCTCATCAATCTGTTACAAATTTAAAAGCAAAGTAGCTACCCCAAAATAAACCCCTAGCCCCAATAGATCATTGGCTGTGGTAATAAATGGCCCTGAGGCCATAGCAGGATTGATACCTATTTTATCGAGCACTATCGGTGTGAGCGTTCCCATAAAAGATGCCAAAAGGACCACACTGAACAGTGCGATGCCAACCACAAAACCGAACTGAAGATCCTGCTTATACAAGAACACTACTGTGGCCAAAACAAATAATGCCAATACGAGCCCGTTGAGTACGGCGACCAGAAAAACCTTGGCCAACCTTTTAACCAGACTATCTTCGAATACCGATTTATTGGCCAGACTTTGGACGACCAAAGTGGAAGACTGAATTCCAACATTACCACCTGTCGCCGTGATCAGTGGGATAAAAAAGGCCAGGGCGGTAACGGCATTCAATCCTTCCTCAAAAAAACCGATAAATCCGGCACCGATCAATCCGCCAACCATTCCGATCAGTAACCATGGCAATCTTGCCCTTGAAAGGCGATAGATGGAATCGGACTCCTCCACATCATCTGAGATACCGGTCATGGCCTGAATATCTTCCTCGGCCTGTTCACGGATCAAATCCAAAATATCATCAACGGTGATGCGGCCAACCAGCTTATTCTTAACATTCACCACAGGAACAGATTCCAGATCGTACTTTCTCATGATCTCAGCCACTTCTTCTCCTTCCATATAGGTAGGGACCGATATGATGTTGTCCTCATAAAGATCAGCAATTTTGGTTTCAGCCGACGCAAGAATGATTTTTTTAAGTGCCACTCTTCCCAATAACATTTCTTTATTGTCCACTACATAAATTGAAAAAACCTTATCCACATTCTCGGCCTGCCTTCTGATTTCATCAATCGTCTGCACTACCGTCCAGTTAAGATTGGCCTTAATGATTTCTTTGGCCATCAAGCCTCCCGCACTGTCCTCGTCATAGCGGAGCAGTTCGATGATATAGAGGGATTTTTCCTTTTCTTCCAGGAAACTGATCACTGCCTCCCGGTCTTTCACCACCAACTGGTTCAATACATCCACGGCGTCATCCGAATCCATATGGTCTATCAAAATCGCCAATTCGGAAGGTTCCATGGCAGTAATGACCTTATACTGAGAATCTTCATCCAGTTCAATCAGGATATCTGCCGCATAACCGGGGACCAAGGCCCGAAGCACAAAAAGTGCCTCCTCCATTTCCAGTTCTTCCAAAATAGCGGCAATATCCGCCTTTTTGGCATCGTCCATAGAAACCCTGATGAAGTCAATGTTTTCCTCAGCAATGCTATGGCGCAGCATCTCCAAATACTCAATGGAAAGCTCAAATAATTTTATTTCTTCCAAGATGCGGTTAGTTTATTGGTTAAATAAACAAATTCTTCAACACCCAACTGCTCTGCCCGAAGGTCAAGCATTAGGTCTGCCTTTAATTCATCGGTAAGTCCCATGGGTTTTAAAGCATTTCTTAAGGTCTTCCTTCGGGTACTGAAAGCCTGCTTCACCACCCTAAAGAATAATTTCTCCTCACATCCCAGCGAAAGGCTTCCATTCCTTTTTAAGCGGACCACCGCGCTGTTCACTTTCGGTGGGGGATCAAATACCTCAGGGGGTACAGAGAACAAGTATTCCACTTCAAAAAACGCCTGTAAAAGCACACTTAAAATACCATAAGTTCTATTACCTTTTTTGGAGGCAATTCTTTCAGCGACTTCTTTTTGTAACATTCCCACTACCTCCGTAACTTTTTCTCTTTCCTTAAGTACCTTGAAAAATATCTGAGAAGATATGTTGTAGGGAAAGTTGCCGATCACCATATAACTTTCATCAAAAATGGTGCTCAAATCAAAATGAAGAAAATCACCTTCAATAATTTTCAGTTTTTGAGGAGGATATTTATTCTTCAGAAAAGTGACAGATTCAGGGTCCACTTCTATAACTGAAAGTTTCCAATCCTTTTCCAATAAAAAATCCGTTAAAACTCCCATCCCTGGGCCTATCTCCAGCACCTGTTTGGTACCACCGTGACCGGTAAGCGCGTGGGCGATCCGTTCCGCAATTTGCAGGTCTTTCAGAAAATGTTGACCCAAATATTTTTTGGCCCTTACTTTACCCATTTTAAACCAATTTTTCGGTTAGGATTATTTTCTTCAAAAGTAAAACAATATTACGGAACCTCCATGCACCTCTAGGGCGGTATGATAGGATTAAATTTCTTCTCCAATTCAATATCCGTCCCTACCATTGCCGGGTTCAGTTTCGACTTCTAAATGTAGATCCATGGATTGGTTTTAGGGATAAATGATTAAATTGCCAAATTGAAATTATTCCTGTTTTTGGTCAAAATGATTTTAATTAAATAATGAACATAAAAAAAAATAAACCTGTAGTAGGTATAAGTATAGGAGATATCAATGGAATTGGTGCCGAAGTTACGATGAAGGCGCTATTGGACAACAGACTTCAAAAAATGATTACCCCGGTAATTTATGGCCATGGAAAGGCCCTTACTTTTTACAGAAAGGTTTTGAATCTGAATGACTTCAATTTCATGCAGGTGAGAAGCATTGAAGAAATCCATCACAAAAAAATCAACGTGATCAATGTGCTTCAGGAATCACCAGAAGTAATGCCTGGAGTAGAAACCCAAGAGGCGGGGAAAATGGCCCTTGCCGCATTGGATCAGTGTATTGTGGACCTTAAAAACAACCAATTGGATGCTTTGGTAACTGCTCCTCTCAATAAAAACAACATTCACTCTTCGGAAAATAATTTTATAGGACACACCGAATACCTTACGCAAGCCTTTGGCGTCAAGAAAACCATGATGTTTATGGTTTCAGAAGATATGAGGGTCGGTTTATTAACGGCCCATATACCTGTTCGGGATATCGCACAGCATATCACCCAGGAAAACCTAAAAGACACCCTTCATATCATGCTTAAATCACTTACTGATGATTTCGGCATCCTCAAGCCAAGAATCGCGGTACTGGGGCTTAACCCCCATGCCGGAGAAGACGGGTTACTGGGAAGGGAAGAAATTGAAATCATAAGTCCGATTATCAAAGAATTTAAAGAAAAAGGCACCCTGGTATTTGGCCCTTATCCTTCAGATGGATTTTTTGGTATGATGCACCAAAAGAAATTTGATGGTGTTTTGGCCATGTACCATGATCAGGGTCTGATCCCTTTTAAAACCGTTTCATTTGAAACCGGGGTGAATTTCACCGCAGGACTTCCCTTTATCAGAACCAGCCCCGACCATGGCACTGCCTATAACATTGCAGGAAAAAATGTGGCCGAAGAAAGTTCGATGCGTTCCGCTATTTTTCTGGCTCAGGAGATGATTAGAAGAAAAGGAGATTGGGAGGAAAATTAAAATAAATAATCACTTCATTTTCAAAATCAGAATTATTTATCTAAATTTGCGGTCTTAATTCAGACTGAGGAAGGGTGAAATTCTTGAGGAAATTCGATATAGACATCATTCGCTTAAAAGAAGGGGAACATCATTTCAGTTTTGAAATCGGCAAGGAGTTTCTTGACCATTTTGAAAAAATTCATGAAGAGGTGTCCCAAAGCGATTTGAAGGTAAACGTTCGGTTGGACAAAAGGGCTAACCTCATTGAAGTGAATTTTGAGATCATAGGAACGGTGGAACTCACCTGTGACAGAAGCCTGGAATTGTTTGATTATCCTTTGGAAACAGAGCAAAAGATAATTTACAAATACGGACTGGAAGAAAAAGAAATCAGTGATGAGATCATCCTCATTACCCAGGATACCCAAAGTATCAATCTGGCCCAGCTGATTTATGAATTTATCCTCCTTTCCATCCCGGCAAAAAAAATCCATCCAGACTATTTGGAGGAGGCTGATGATGAAGACTCAGATGATGAAGGTTGGATCGTTTATTCGGCCGGAGATGGGGAAGAATTAGATGAAAACCCGGAAAAAGAAAACGACAATCCCCTTTGGGATGCTTTGAAAAGATTAAAAAATAAGGAATAATTAAAAAATTGCAATAAAATGGCACATCCTAAACGGAAAATTTCCAAAACCAGAAGAGACAAAAGAAGAACCCATTATAAGTTGAATGCCCCCGGAATGGCCCAATGCCCCACCACCGGAGAATTCCACTTACCACACCGGGCCTTTTGGCTTGACGGAAAGCTTTATTATAAAGGACAGGTAATCATAGAAAAAGAAGTAGTGGCCTAAAAAATAACAATGGCTGCCACCTAAAAAGGGCTGTTAAGGTAATTCCTACCTTGACAGCCTTTTCTAATTATTCATATCCCTATTTTTTTCCAGGAATTTTTGTTGGATAATTTCCTGCACCGATCTCCCTTCAATTTTGCTTTCCAACCAGGAAATAATGTCCAGGTAAAGAAAAGCTCTTTTTTCATAGGGATGATTTTCGTATGGTTTCAACTTTTTTCTGAGCTGGACAAAGGCACTTTTCAATTCATGGTCATAAATCCTGCTGAGCTGCCTGACAAAAAACATCATTTCCTTTTGTACCTGATGTAAATCATCCATTTTTATCAAAAACCGGTAGACATTTTTGATCTGACGATCCAGGTCTTCATCCATCCCCGCCTCATAACTTGCGATTAACTTTAAAATATGGGCAAAACACTGAAGATCTTCACGGAGGCCTTCCTGTTTGACATGAATTATTTTATCCAGGAACAGAATCGCCCGATGGTTGTCACCACTTCCAAAATAAAGGCAGGCGACCTTATAATGTAATGCCAACAGGTGATGCACATCCAGTTTGTTTGTAATGGGCTTGATATCTTTAAGAAATGTAGGCATGATCTCCTCTACCCCCTTTGAAAATGTCCCCTCCATAAAATGAATATTAATCAAGTTGGAGTAAAGGTAAATGAACGACAATACCTTACAGTTATCGTCCATCCCGAAATCTCCCGTCTGTAAACCTTGCCTGAATTCCTTCAGTACTTCTTTAAACCTGGCATAATAGCCCAGATAAAAAAGGGTGTCCAATAAATAGTGATACGCCCTCAAATAATTCCCGGTAGCTGCCTCCTTCATTTTTGGATCATTTTTATATAGATCCACCCAATGTTGGCAAGCCCGATAACACAAGGGAAAGTCCTGAATAATATGAAAGTACCATACCTGGGCCTGGTACAGGTATAATTTTTCATAAAACCCGAGTTTCACTAAGTCATATTCCGGCAAATTGTCCCTGTAAAACGCCTCCAACATGTGTTTCCCCTCCTCATCTTTGATATAACCGGTTTTAAGGTACCACCCATACAATCGCAGGGAAAGATTGGAAAACCTATTTTTAAGATTTACCCGGGAATTCAGGTCCAGCGTCTGCTGACTAAGTATTTCTGCCCTGTTACGCATGCTACGGGTGATGTGTTGGGATTCAATGCTTTTCTCCAATTCCACCACCCTCAACATGACCGTATCTAAACCGTACTTCCCAGCCATCTGTTTGGCTTTGTCCAATAACTTTAAACTCTGCATGTAAAGGCCTTTGTTAAAAAGAATCCTCCCAAAATCAATCTGTTCATTTAAATGAAGTTCCACATTCCGGTCCGCATATAGCAATCTCAGAGAGGTCATCACCTGTTTGTACAAATGGGCTTTCATGTTCGACAGCTGCTTTTTGCTTACGGGGGCCCTTTGCAGCAATCTATTTTCGTCATAATTTTCCATTTTATCCATCGCTTTAAATAAATGGAGAAATTTGGCTTCATGATTGGCGGGCAATCTCCTGACATAAAGCTTGAAATTCCTTTTTTCAGAAGGAGAAAGGTTGGAAATCAATTCAAAAAGAAAATCATTTTTATTATTGGACATCGTAGCATTTTATATTATATATTTTTGATTATCAATCATTTAAACACATAAATAATTATTCTGATATCAGAACAATAAAGTTAATCCAATTTACTTCCAAAGTCTAAGGTTATATTTTAGATTTTATATTAAAAAAGGATATTATGATTGACAACCAAGTATTGATCTTTGACACCACACTAAGAGACGGGGAACAGGTTCCCGGATGTAAACTGAATACCTCCCAAAAGATAGAGATTGCCCAACAACTGGAATTATTGGGCGTAGATGTGATCGAAGCTGGTTTTCCCATTTCCAGTCCGGGAGATTTTAAATCTGTGGTTGAAATATCCAAGAATGTAAGCGGACCCATTATTTGTGGGCTTTCGAGAGGCGTTAAAAAAGACATTGAAGTAGCTGCAGAAGCGCTTAGGTTTGCCAAAAGACCCAGAATACACACCGGAATAGGCACCTCAGATCACCATATCCAATACAAATTCAAAAGTAACAGGGATAGGATATTGGAATGGGCGGCAGAAGCAGTAGCACATGCCAAAAAATATGTGGAAGACGTAGAGTTCTATGCAGAAGATGCAGGAAGAACGGAAAATGAATACCTGGCGAGGGTTTGTGAAGCCGCCATAAAAGCTGGTGCAACGGTTCTGAATATTCCGGATACCACCGGTTATTGTCTTCCTGATGAATATGGCGCTAAAATCAAGTACCTTATGGACCATGTCAGAGGAATTGAAAACGTGGTCATTTCAGCTCACTGTCACAATGATCTCGGCCTTGCCACCGCCAATTCTATTTCGGCCGTTATGAACGGCGCCCGACAAGTGGAATGTACCATCAATGGCATTGGTGAGAGAGCCGGCAATACATCCCTGGAAGAAGTAGCCATGGTTATCCAACAACATCCCCGCCTTAAGGTGTTCCATCAGATCAACTCCAAATTGCTCAACCCCATTAGCAGAATGGTAGCAGAAAAAATGGCCATGCACGTACAGCCCAATAAAGCCATCGTGGGCTCCAACGCCTTTTCCCACTCCTCGGGGATCCATCAGGATGGGGTGATTAAACACAGGGAAACCTACGAAATCATTGACCCCCTGGATGTAGGTGTAGATGAATCGATGATCGTTTTAACCGCGAGAAGCGGTAGAGCTGCCTTGGCCTATCGGGCGCATAAAATAGGTCATACTTTAACCAAATTGGAGCTGGATAAGGTATATACCGTTTTTCTGGATCATGCAGACATCAAAAAAGAAATTATGGATGAAGATATTCATGAGATCATCGATGAATCCGGAATCCGACAAAAACAGGAAGTTTAAAACAATGAAAATTTCAATTTGTTGGTCAGCAATTCCAAGGCTTTGATTGATTTTACGGAATTTCCCTTCTCATTTAATTCCGGGCTCCAAACCGCTATGCTGAATTTATGAGGCATTACGGCAGCAACGCCACCTCCAACGCCGCTTTTTCCAGGCAGCCCTACCCGGAAAGCAAACTCACCTGATTCATCATAAAATCCGCAGGTCAACATCAGGGCATTGATCCTTCTTGCATGACTTTCACTGAGTATTTCTCTGTTGGCAAAAATTGAAAAGCCATCATTGGCCAAAAAAGAAAATGATTTTGCCAGTTCTTCACAATTCATTTCTATTGAACACTGTGCCACATAAGTCTCAATTACCTCAAGGATATCGTTTTCTAAATTTTTATACGCCTTTAAAAAATAAGCCATGGCCGTGTTTCTTTCAGAGTGGTTCATTTCTGAAGACATGACCTCTTTATTGATGGTAACACAATGATGTCCTGCAAGCTCATCAATATAGTCTACGATGCATTGAACAGGGTGGTCAAATTTACTGATCAGGGCATCTGTAATCACCAAAGCACCTGCATTAATGAATGGATTTCGGGGAATTCCTTTTTCAAATTCCAACTGGGCAATGGAATTGAATGGGTTGCCACTGGGTTCCACATTTACCCGGGACCATAGCTTGCTGTTGAATTTAAGAAATACCATGCTGAGTAGATGAACTTTTGAAATACTCTGAATGGAAAAGGGCACCTGAAAATCACCTGTTCCATATACCGTGCCTTCAAGATCCACCAGCGCCATTCCAAATTGATTTGGATTAACTTTGGCCAATTCTGGGATATAATCGGCCACTTTACCCCTCAGATTCAATGCATTTACTTCATGATAAACCTCCTCAATCAGTTCCTGATAATCCATAAAATTCTTTAAAATTATTGTCAATATTAAATTCTGGCGGTGACAAAATGCAACGGTTAAATTTATCTTCCATTCAAGTCAGGCACAATTTCCATACCCAAAATTCCATGATTTCGCCTAATTAAGTTTTTAAGTTTATTTTCAAGGATTTTGTCTAGCCTAAAAAAATGGCATTATTTTAGCGGATATAATTCATAAATTCATTGAATTAATCCAAATAATCAAAAAATGTTGTATTCCTATCTAAAAATTACTGATCATCGATCTGTCTTTCAATTCTCAAATGGAAAAAAAGGAGTCGATAAGGGAACTTCCCGTGACACTCCTGGTACAGGCAAGGGGGCAAGGCCTCCAAGAGAAGATGAATACCCAGATGATGAAGAACCGCAATCCGAAGAAGTTGACAATGAAGAAAAGGATAAAAACGAAAAATCCTGTAAGAAGAAATAATTTCATTTCAACCCATGGATGAATCCGGGTTCCCCTCCTTTAATTGTCAATAAAATTTTTGAATTCCACTTTTTCCTTTCCTTTTTTCCCTGAAGTCACACTCTCATAATAGGGTCTGAGACGAATATCAGAGGGAACTTTTTTATATTGGTTTCTGACCCAATCGATGGCTTGATGGCTAAGTAATTCCAACTTAACCGGAACAATACCATCATCTACCATTTCCAAATGCTCGGCTACCCCTTTAGAAAGATCAATGATCCTGCTTGAGCTTTTCGGCAAACGGTCATTGACCTTAACGATGGCCTGATACCCGTTATTCAAATTGGTTACTTTCAACCTGGTACCGAAGGGAAGATGTTTATGAGCCGCCGTAAATGAGTACATATCATAGGTTTCCCCATTGGCGGTCTTCCGGTTATGGAACCTGGTACCATAATAACTGGCGATTCCTTCCTGTATGGTCAACAGGGAATCGGGAGCTGTGAAAGGCGATTGCCCCCATGCGGAAAAATAAAGCAATAACTGACTCATTACCAATACTCCAGCTCTTTTTTTCATAACCTACTTCTCTTTCAACCCGCATACCATTTACACGAAAATCAAATTGAATTTCCCTTTACCACTCTAATGTGGAAATATAATAGGAAATGTCGGTTATTCCATAAGATAAAATTTAAACCAACATTCATTTGTCTAGCTGAACAGTAGCTTTTAAATTTAAAAAACAAAACGCCCATTGCGATCACATTTTTATGGAAATCAAAATACTTCACACAGCGGACTGGCATCTTGGCAAGCGGCTGCAGGATTTTTCCAGGTTGGAAGAACAGAAATTAGTATTAGAAGAAATCATCCAACTTGCGGATCACCACCAAGTGGATCTCATTTTACTGGCCGGTGATATTTTTGACAGCTTCAACCCCAGCCATGAGGCGGTGGAATTACTCTATAGGACCCTTAAAAGACTATCTAAAAACGGATTAAGACCTATCATTGCTATTTCAGGCAACCATGATAGTACCCAATTTGTCGAAGCCCCAGACCCAATGGCCAGGGAAATGGGTATTTTTTTCTATGGAAAATATGATACGCTTATTCATACAGGAAAACTTGACAATGGTCTGGAAGTGACTGCCTCAGCCACCGGCTTCATGGAACTGAAAATCCCCCATATTCCATTTCCTATCAGGATTATCCTGGCTCCCTATGCCAACGAGGTTTTATTAAGGACTTACCTGGGAGAAGAAGACAGAGAAACAGCCATGAGAAATTTAATGGAAAGCAAGTGGAAAAAGCTGGCCAATACTTACTGTGATGACAAGGGGGTCAATATTTTTGCAGGTCATTTTTTTTTCGTCCGGGAAGGGGAAAAACCCGAATCCGAACCGGAAAGTGAGCGCCCGATCCTTCATATAGGGGGAACGCAGGCTTTGTATACTTCCAATATCCCCCAACAGGTCCAATACGCCGCACTTGGTCATCTGCACCGTTTCCATGCCGTCTCCACCGATCCTTTTCCGGCAGTCTACCCAAGTTCCCCACTCGCCTATTCCTTCAGCGAGGCAGATCAAAAAAAACAAGTGGTATTGGTCCACGCAAGTCCCGGAGAAAAAGTCAAATTTGATCCCATACCCCTGCATCAGGGAAGACCTCTATACAGAAAAAAATTTGGTGACCTGTCACCTGCTTTGGAATGGTTGGCATCCCATCCCTATTGCTTCGTGGAAATCACATTTGAAACGGAAAATGCCATTGATGCGACCACCAGAAAAGCCATCATGAAAGCCCATGATGGGATTGTCAATCTGATTCCCCTTCTCAAAAACCCAACCGGGTCTTCGGACACCAGACTGTTGGCTGCGGATTTGGAGAAAGACATGGTAAGTTTATTCCAAATGTTTTACGAAAGTGAAAAAGGCCTGCAACCCAACGCAGAATTAATTGAGATTTTAAAAGAAGTAATCAGCCAAAACGAAGATCAATGATTCCCATAAAATTAGACATTCAGGGATTATATTCCTATCAGGAAAAACAGACGATTGATTTCACTCAATTGACTGCTGCGGGGATTTTTGGGATATTCGGTGCCGTTGGAAGTGGGAAATCGTCCATATTGGAGGGAGTCCTTTTGGCACTGTATGGAAGTACAGAACGCTTATCCGACAGGGGGGAAAAAAACAGCATGGTCAACCTTCAGAGTGGCCAATTACAGATCCAATTTGAATTCAAAGCGGGCCAAAACAATGCACAGATTTTTATTGCCAGGTATACCACAAAAAGGAATGCTAAAAACTTTGATGAATTAAAACCTGCTGATCATACTTTTTATGAAAAAACAAGTGATCAACTCATTCCCATATCCCTACGTGCGGAAGAGATAATTGGAATGAAAAAAGAGCATTTCAAGCAAACCGTTATCATACCGCAGGGCAAATTCAGGGAGTTTATAGATTTGACTCCCGGCCCGAGGGCGGAGATGATGAAAGAATTGTTTGGATTGGAAAGGTTTGACCTGGCCGGAAAAACCGGAAAACTTTTAAAGATTGTCAAAGAACATAAAATCAGATTGGAAACCATTCTGAACGGTCTAAGTGAAATTTCTGAAGAAAAATTATCTGAAAAAATAAATACTTTTAAAGCGCTTTCTGAAATCCTGAAAAACAGCGAAAAGGATTTCAGAAAAACAGAGAAGGCCTACCAACATCAAAAGGATATTAAGGAAAAATTCCAACTCCTTCAAAATTTTCAAAAGGAGTGGCACCACCTCCAATCCTCTCTTCCGGAAATCGAACATAAGAAACAGCTTTGGAAAACCTATCATACAGCAAAAACACACTTGGAGCCCGTCTGGCGACAAATTAAGGAAGAACGAAAAGAAAAGGAAAAACTTCAGGTCAGCGTCATCAATTGCAGACGATTTAAAGACACCTATACACGAGAAATTGAAGAATTAACAAGAGAGGAGGCTGAATTAAAAAAAACCGCAGAGGAAAGACCAATAAGAGAGGCGAAAATAAGGGATTTAAAAAGAGTATTGGAAGCGCAACCACTTTTGAAGGCACAAAAAGAAGCAGAGCAGCAGATCGAAATACTAAATCCATCCGTAAAATCCCTTAATTCATCTATTCAGTCCATTCATTCAAAAATTAATGAATTGGAAGGGGATTCTGAAAAGCTGGATCTCCCGGATAGCTCACAGCTATCTGAATTGAAAAGTTCTGCAAAAGAGTGGGAAAGTCTTGAAAATCAATTGTCTAAAAATAAGGAAACCTTAAGCGTCTATGAAAAAGAAGCGCTTCAGTTAGAGCGTGAAATAGGAGAAATAAAATCTGTCCTCCCCGATAGCTACCCTGATTTCCAGGCATGGCAATCAGCGCAAGGGGAAGTCATCAGAAAACAAGAAGAAATACGGGATCAATTGGTTCAAAATTGGGGATTGGCCTCCCATGCATCCCAGTTGCGCCCTGGAGAAGCCTGCCCCCTCTGTGGCGCATATGAGCATCCCAATCCTTTGTCCCCATCTGAAAGTGGTGAGGCTTTGGAAAAACAGGATCAGTCCATCAAAGCTGAAAAAAAACGTCTCGAAAGCATTTTTTCCCATTTCCAAAATTTAAATGAAAAAATAATTCGGCTGGAAGGAATCCAAAATAATATATCCGAAAGAAGCCAGGATTTGGATACGATCAGGCAGAAAGTTTCTGCCATCAAAAGCCATCTCTCCGAAGAGGGCATTCCCTCTATTGAAGCGCTCAAAAAGCTGGTCAATGAGGCGGATTCTGCCATCACGAAAAATCAAAAGACCCTACAACTCATCAAATCCTTAAGGAAAAAATACGAAGAAGAAAAAAGCCAACTGGAGTCCAAAGAAAAAAACCTGCATGTACTTGAGCAGCAGGTCTTGGAATATCGTACCAAAATTTTGGCAAAAAGGGAAGAAATAACCGATCAGGAATTTTCCAGCTCCTATTTTAACAAAGACCCATCCTCCATTCAAAATGTGATGCAATCCGTTTTAAAAGACATACAGGATACGGCTAATAAATTGGATAGCAAACAAAAAGTCCTGATTGATACGAGGGCCAGGCAATCCACCAATTTGGCCAATCTGGCCACCTATGAGGACCTGGAAATCAAAACTTCGAATAAAATTCTGGAATTGCAAAAGAAATTGGAGGGATTGGTCGCTCATTATGACTTTAAAAGTTTAGATAAGGTCATCGCTCTGTTAAACGACCCTAAGGATATAGAAAATGCGGATCTTGAAATCAGAAAATTTGAAGATCGGTTATTGATCGTCAATTCTAAAATCAAAGACCTCGAGAGTGAAGAAGGGGTAACCCATTTTCAGCTCAAGGATTTTGAAGCGCTCCTCGCTGATTTGGTTGAACAACAAAGTCAACTCGAAATCACAAGGAAAAATTTCACTTTGTTGGATCAGGAGATCCAATCCATCCAATCCCAATGGCAGGAAAAACAAAAGTATACCAAAGAATTTATTTTACTTGAAAATCGGGAAACCTACCTAAAAGAGCTGGAAAAGCTTTTCAAAGGGAGTGGGTTCGTCAAATATGTCAGTACCATTTACCTGAAAGAACTCTGTAACACGGCAAATTTACGTTTTACCAAATTGACCAAAAACAGTTTGAGTCTTGAGATCGATGACAATAATATATTCTGGGTAACCGATTATTTGAATGGGGGTAAAAAGCGGTTATTGAAAACCCTTTCAGGGGGACAGACTTTTCAGGCCTCCTTATGTTTGGCTTTGGCTTTGGCAGAAAAAGTCAAATCACTCAACCAGGCCGATCAAAGCTTTTTCTTTCTGGACGAGGGCTTTGGAGCACTGGACAGAAATTCGCTGCGTGTAGTATTTGAAACTTTAAAGGCCCTTCGGCATGAGAACCGTATCGTGGGGATTATCAGCCATGTAGAGGAATTACAGCAGGAAATAGAAGTATTCGCCAAAGTGGAACTTGATCCTGAGCATGGCAGTCAGGTAAGTTACAGTTACCAATAATGCCCCTAAAGCCAACCCTCTTTGGCCAATGTGATAGAGGGTTGGCAGCATTTTAGGGAGGATTATCAGCTTCCGGCCAGCGATTTTTTTTCCTGCTTAAGTCTCAACATAAAGTCACTCAACACATTCATGTAGTTGATAAAAGCTTCGTAAGGACTTTCGTAGGGACTAAAATAAGCATGGATATCCCCATCAGAGAAAAATTTGGTACACATATAATAGAAGTGGTCACTGGTCTGTAAATACCTCCAGTCCTTATGAATTTCCGGATCTTTGGATTTCTTTACCCTGCTTTCCAAGGCATATAATTTTTCGAATGCTTCATCCTGCAGATCATTTCCAAGCCAGGCCGTGAGATCCCTTTCTTCATCGGCCCAGGAAATTGGTATGGGAACATGTATTTTTCCTACCGGGGAGGCATTGGCCATCACCTCAGAAGGAGTAGAAAAAGTGAAATCGGTTTTATTCATCACTTCTTCAGGCAGGTGCCTCATGAAATCAAATATTCCGGTTTCTTTCCATTGGTGCTCTCCGAAAGTTTCATAATCCATAAAAAGGTTGATGACTTCTTCATCCTGCGGGACCTGATTGATCCAATTGATGAATTTCTGTGTGGTAAGGGGATAGTCAGACCAATTTTTTTCTCCGAACCTAAAGGCAATGTCATCACTTAACCTGAAATTTTTAAGGAGCACCTTCATTTTTGGTTCTAGGGCATTGACATAGACGAAATTAGGGCTTTTCCACCCCAGAACATGTTTTGCCCCTTCCGTCAACATTCCTTCAAATCCCATATTGGCCACCATGGCACCAATGCCATCAGAATAAATCAACTCTGTATTTCTGAATACCCTTGGCTCATATCCATTGAAATGATGTTTGATTATTTCCTGATGCAGGCGAACCATGTCTTTGAATTCAGATTCACTTTTTAGAGCACAAAGTGCATGCGAATAGGTTTCATTCAGCAACTCCACCTGTCCTGTCGCCACCAGTTCCTGAAAACTGTGCAATACATCAGGTACGTATTTTTCCATTTGGTCCAGAATTGTGCCGGACAGGGAAAAACAAACTTTGAATTTACCATTATATTTGCGAATCAACTCCAAAAGCAGGCTATTCATGGGCCTATAGCATTTATCTGCCACTTTTTCCATGATGTTTTTATTGGAATAATCGTCCCAATATTCATGGTCATCACCGATTTCAAAAAATCGATATGGCTTTAATCTGAAGGGTTGATGTACTTGAAAATAAAAACAAATAGTTCTCATATACTATTGATTAACGGTTTGCTTATAAATGGTAATAACTTTGGAGGCCACATGCTCCCATTTGAGTTTTTTCAATTCTTCTCTACCGAGTTCTCTAAACATTTTAGAGATCCCATGGTAATGCAATAAAGCAAAAATCGCATCGGCCATGGCATCAATGTCCCAAAAATCCACTTTTATGGCATTTTGTAACACCTCTGCGACTCCTGACTGTTTTGAAATGATCACCGGCGTATTATGTCTCACTGCCTCCAAGGGGGATATGCCAAAGGGTTCCGAAACCGAGGGCATCACATATACATCGCTTAATGCAAACATTTTGTCAACATCATCTCCTTTCAGGAATCCTGTAAAATGGAATTTTGTCCCTATCCGGAGCTCTGCCACCCTTAAAATCATCCTATTGAGCAGGTCTCCCGAACCGGCCATTACAAAGCGGACATTATCGTCCTTCTTTAATACTTTGTTGGCCGCCTCCACAAAATACTCCGGGCCTTTTTGAAAGGTAATCCTGCCAAGAAAAGTGACTATTTTTTCAGGTACATGCTTTTTTTCGTTGGATTTGATGATACTGGTATCCAAAACAGCATTATGGACCACCGTGACTTTTTCTTCCGGTATGCCATAATTGGTCACAATCGTGTTTTTGGTAAGTTGGCTTACCGCAATGATTTTATCTGCGGCTTCCATTCCAGCTTTTTCAATATCAAATACCTGTTGGTTGACCGTCTGACCGGAACGGTCAAATTCAGTGGCATGGACATGTGCAATCAAAGGTTTGCCACTCATGCTTTTGGCGGCAATGCCAGCAGGAAAGGATAACCAGTCATGGGCATGGATAAGGTCATGTTCTTTTGATTTGGCAATCTGTGCAGCGACCAGGGCATACCTTGAAACTTCCATAATGAGGTCTTTTCCATATTTCCCACTGAAAGCAAATTTATTGGCCAATACACTGGTTTCCAGTTCATCCTGATCCCCTAAAAGTCTGTTGGTATGTTTCCGGTATTCTTCCGGGCTAAGGTAAGGGACTAAAAATGAGCTTACTTCCAAATAAGTAAGGTTTTTCCAGATGGTTCTGAATTTCCTTTCCCTATAATCAATTTCCACATCGCTGGCATTGACAAATTCTGCCAAAGGATCTTCATCCCCCCATAATTTAGGTACCACAAAGATCAAATCCTGTT
>JBBDSA010000008.1:0-59470 GCA_040905165.1 Cyclobacteriaceae bacterium
TATTTACAAAACCACGACAATTTAGTTTAACGCTAAGTCAGGAGTTCTGAATTTAATATTTTATCCGGAAAGATACAAGCATTCAAGGAAATATCATGAGAAGAAGTCGGAAGATATTTTTCAGGAGGAAAAAAGGATAGCCCAATTTTAAATACTTCAGGGTCCAATTTTGACAAAAACCTATCGTATAAACCTTTTCCATACCCCAACCGGTTTCCCTTTACATCCACAGCCAGCAAGGGCACAAAAACCAAGTCAATTTGGGGATTTTCCACAAAAACCGGGCTTTCCGGTACCGGAATACCAAATTCATCCAATCTGATTTTCCCCTTAGGAGAAAGCAAAACGGTTTTCATTTCCATCTTTTGAAAGTCAGTCATCGAACTGTACACCTGTTTATCCATTTGGAAAAGCCTGTCCAACAAAAAAAACGTGTTGATTTCATTCAAGGAAGAAATGGGCAGAAAAAGGTGTATATGTTTAAATGCTGGATGCTCATTTAAAAACGATACACATCGTCCGGTAATGTTTTTTGATAATTCAACCATTACCTCTTCCCCCATTTCCCCTCTTCGCTCTTTGTAAATTTTTCTTAAAGCGCTTTTCAATTTAATCCTTTTCTAAGATATTAAAATTAAAATCCAAAGGATCAAAATGCAAAAACAGGCTATCTATAAAAACGGGATCCTCCAAATAATACGTTAAAAAATTTTCCACTCTTTCCTGAGGTATTCCTTTAGGAAATAGGCGCTCCTTTACTTCAAATAACTGTCTGATGGCAATATGCTTCTTTTTTTCGTCTGCTTTACGGAATTTATCAGCCATATGATCCAGGATTTTTTCACTTCTCCGGTAAGCAGCGCGGGTAGATTCCTTCAGGGTGATTTCATGTTGGATGGCCTTATCTTCCAGAATTTTAAAGATAGCTGCCAATTTTTCCTTTTCTTCCGTCAAACTTACATCCACCTCAGCATTTTCTAAAACATATTCTTTTCTCAGTAGAGGAAGGGGTTTAAAAATATCTTCCATTTCCAGATCCAATTGATGACATTTTCTCTTTATGGCCACAGGTAGAATCAGGGCAAAATTTCTTGGCAAAAGAAATGGGAAAGACAAATTGTAATGATCAAAAACCTTATACAGTTGAAACCAATAAGCCACCTCAGCAGGTCCTCCAAGATACGCCAGGTTGGGAAGAATGGTTTCTTGATAAAGAGGCCTCATCACCACATTAGGGCTGAATTTTTCAGGATGCATTTCCATTTCCGCTACTATCTCCTTTTCTGTCCAGGTAAATGCTGTATTGAGCACATTGTAGTGATCTCCCCTATGCACAATTCTCTCCCGCAATCCTTTATCCATATAAAAATAGTTGATTTCTCTCGGAAATACCTGGGTCTTGTAACCTAAGGCTTCCAATTCCCTATTGCTCCTGTTCACTAATTCTTTGGCCTTCTGGGTCAATACATCGTCTTTTATGATGGGAAGAAAAAGCTTTTTCAACGCAGTATCATTCCCGTCCAAAATCACCAGCCCCTTTGCAGAAAATAAATGATGGACATACTTCCGGACGGCCTCTTTCAACTGCACACTGTCATTATAGGCATTCTTAAAAAAATCAGGCAAAAAATCCCATTCATATATCAATTCCTTTAATTCATTATCCAGAAAAAACTCTCCCACCGGCCCCTTTTGATCGGTATGCCATTGGTGGTTTTTCCCGTCAAAATAAAAATGATTGATTTCATCAAAATCATGATCTTCACTGGCCATCCAATATACCGGAACAAAATGGTAATCGGGATAAGCCTCTTTTAATTTTTCTGCCAATAAAATGGTTGTTACAATTTTATAAATAAAGTATAAAGGCCCGGTCATTAAATTGAGCTGATGACCGGTGGTTACCGTAAATGTCTTTTCGGATAGTAAGCTATTGATGTTATTCTTGATCTCCTCTCCCTCCAATCCTTCATACTGGGATTCCAATGTTTTTACCAATACCTCCCTGTTCGATTGTTTGAAGGTTTTGTTTTTTATGACTTTGCCAAAGTTTTCAATGGTAGGAAACTCATGATAAAACCTTTCTAATTTTTTACTTTTTTTAATATAGTCTAAAAACAAATTGGAAAACAAACCTGTACAGGAAGGGTCTATGGATGATTTAATCATGAATAAAATAATTTTAAATAAACAGCTTGGAATATCTACGCGTAGTAAAACTTCCAATTATTCCCTAAAGTTCATGATTTTTATTGATTTTTTTGGAAGGGGAGCGTATACATTTTATATAAAATTATATAACAAGTCCCATGCTCCATTGATGTGCTGCTTGTGTAGCCACCATCACCCCGGCAATGAACCAACTCGGACTGGAAAGATGGGAAGTAGACCTCAGTAGCCCTGATCGCCTTTTAACTGCAGAAGGAGAGGTAAGTATCGGGAAAATAAAAGAAGCATTGAAAAATTCTGGATACCAAGGTGAATCATTTTAAAGAGGGGAAAGGTATAGGTATAAATTTTATTACTTTTGCCCTTGAAATATGATCCATTATAAAGAATTCATCCTGGACAACGGCCTGCAGGTATTGGTACATGAAGACCATTTCTCTGAAATGGCAGTAGTCAACCTGCTTTATAAGGTGGGTTCTAAAAATGAGGTCCCCGGAAAAACCGGTCTGGCCCATTATTTTGAGCACCTGATGTTTGGAGGATCCAAGCATGCCAAAAATTTTGACAGTGAATTGGAGCGGGTAGGGGGAGAATGCAATGCCTTCACCAGCACCGATATTACCAATTACTATGTGAGCCTTCCGGCCATCAACCTGGAAACCGCACTTTGGTTGGAATCAGATAGGATGATGTACCTCAGCCTGCAGGATAAAAGTATCAACACCCAAAAGCAGGTGGTGATTGAAGAATTTAAGCAACGCTACCTGAACCAACCTTACGGAGATGCCATGCACCATGTCAGGTCCCTGGCTTTTGAATTTCATCCTTACCGCTGGCCAACCATCGGCGAAAAAATAGAGGACATCGAAAATTTTCAAAAGGAAGACTTGGTGGGATTCTATCAAAGCAACTACACACCGGACAATGCGATTCTCACCATCGCTGGCAATGTAAAATATGAAAAGGCCATCGAATTGGTAAAAAAATGGTTTTCAGAAATCCCCCCAGGCAAAGGCAATAAACATCAAGGACCCGAAGAACCACCTCAAACCATAAAAAAAACCAAAATTGTTCAGGCCAAAGTTCCTACGGATGCTTTGTACAAAGTTTACCACGTGCCTGGCAGGATAGAGGAAAATTATCTGGCCTGTGATCTCATCACGGATATTTTAGGGTATGGCAGATCGGCGGTTTTAGAACAAAAGTTGGTTAAAAATGCCTCTTTATTTGCCAATTGCCACGCTTATGTCCTGGGAAATGTGGACCCGGGATTAATGGTGATCACGGGAAAAATGGAAAAAGGGGTGGACGCAGAATTAGCTGAAGAAGCACTGGACCAGGTTCTCCATCAATTTAAGAATGCTCCAATTGATAAAACCATTCTGCAAAAAATAAAAAACCAATCCGAGGCCATGAAAACCTATGAAACGGTTACTTTATTAAACAGGGCCATGAAATTATCCTATTATGCCCAATTAGGCAGTCCCGAACTCTATGAAAAGGAATATGATCAAAAACTGGCTGTTTCAGGAGATGAGATCCTTGACATTGCCAACCGGGTGATGGTTGAGGAAAATGCGACGGTAGTCTATTATAAAAACCAATCCTAAGGCTCGAAAGGGCCTTAACTATATGTATTTTAAGCAAAAATTGAACCATTAATGAATGCATTTCGAATAGGATTTGGGTATGATGTCCACCAATTGAAAGAAGGATACGCCTTTTGGTTGGGAGGAATTGAAATTCCCCATGAAAAAGGAGCGGTGGGGCATTCAGACGCTGATGTGCTTATCCATGTCATCTGTGATGCCCTTTTAGGTGCAGCCAATCTTAGGGATATTGGCTACCATTTCTCTGATAAGGACCCTCAATATAAAGGTATTGACAGCAAAATATTATTGGAAAAGGTGATCAGCCTTTTGGGTGAAAACGGTTATGCCATCGGGAATATTGACAGTACCATTTGCCTGCAACAGCCAAAACTAAGTCACCACATCCCTGCCATGAAAAGCTGCCTGGCCAAGGTGATGAACATGGAAGAAAACCAAATCTCCATAAAAGCCACCACCACAGAAAACCTGGGTTTTGTAGGAAGGCAAGAAGGGGTTTCTGCTTATTGCGTCGCCCTTATTCTACCGCTATGAAGGACAAGATGAATACTGAAGCGAAAATCATCCTTACGGAAGACGGATCAACCACCGTATATCTGCCCGGCATCAATGAAAGTTACCATTCCACCAGTGGGGCTTACCGGGAATCCATTCACGTCTTCCTGCTTTATGGATTGGAAGCATGGTTTGCCAGAAACCGGGGGAAATTGCCCATAAGAATATTTGAACTTGGATTTGGAACCGGTCTCAATGCCTGGCTTACTTTAATTTGGGCTGAACAAAATCAAGTCCCAGTTCTTTACCACTCCATTGACCCATTTCCATTACCGGAAGAAATCTATGGACAATTGAATTTCACCCAACAGGATGAAACGCTGACCCATTACAATGGTCAATTCAAACGCCTCCATAAATTGGAATGGGACAAAGGACAACCTTTGACCGATTATTTTAACATCAAAAAGGAAGAAATCACCTTCGAAAAAGCCCAACTCTATTTTGCTGACATGGTATTTTATGATGCTTTTTCTCCAAAAAAGCAACCTGAATTATGGGAAAAACCCATGCTTGAAAAGGTGGTTGAAAAGCTGAATCCCGGTGGTGTTTTTGTCACCTATTGTGCTGCTGGCCATTTAAAGAAAAATTTAACGGCATTGGGCCTACAATTGGATAAGGTCCCTGGACCTCCCGGTAAAAAGGAAATGACCCGTGCCTGGAAACCGGTATAGTCATGTCATTCCAACATTGCCTGCTAATTATCCTGGTCCTGATGCTGTGCCTTGCGGGTTGCCAAGCACCACAAAAACAATCCGATGTCCTAAACTCAAACATCGCATCAAGGGAAGATAAGGTTGAGGATGCCTTTAAAAATAGCATCTCCAATAAAGAAATTTTTTATCAGGAATCGAATAATGGACTTCTATTAAAAAAACAGATTTTCGGGAATGGCCACCTGCTTTATGAATCATTGTACAGGGAAGGCAAGGTCACCAAAAACCATTTTTATCCAAAAATCATTGATGCCTTTCTATTTGAAGACAAATATTATCTAAAAATGAGGTTTCCTTTACCCTTTCAGGGGAAAATCAGTTTCACGCTTCCTGAAAATCCGGATTATGAAAGTACCAAGTTGGGACCAAATTATTATCAGCTTGTCATCAATGATGCTTTGGACCTGGATCAGGTAAAACTACGGATAAAATATCAACCCGCCGAAAGGGACAGTTTAATCCGGGAAGAATACACTTTTACTCATGTTGTATTTGAATAGAACCGGTGTAAAACAAAAGATAGGAAGATGTTACCCATTCTCCTATCTCCAATAATTCTTAATCCATATAGGATATCAATTATCCTTTCGCCTGGACTTTGGCAATGACGATACCCGGCATGCCATTTCTTACAAAATATTTCCCTGTGACCGCAACCTGATCAGCCGCATGGTTTTTTAGAGATTGGTAGGGATCGGCATTTTTGTGGTCTTCCACCAGCAAATATACTTTGCCATCATCACCCAAAAGGCCAATAGGCATTCCATTACTCATGCATTTTTCGGCGCAGCCTTTATGCCCTTCGCCTTTTGCACCACCAGCCATAAAACAGGAAAGATCGAGTACTTCTCCGCTTACGCTGATTTCTTCTCCATCACCAGCTTTATCTTGGGCCATGGAGTTAAAAGATACGAAGCTGAACAGGGCCAGAATCAGCAGCCCATATCGGAAATTAATTTTGGAAACGAGTTGGTTTTTCATAGGATATCATGTTAATTTTTAAAATAAGATTCAATCTAACAATATTTAAATTAAGTTTCAACCAATATCCCTGAATATTCTGTGTTTAAGGATGCAACCTTCCCAAAATATCCTTGGCTTCATGCCATTTTAACCTGGGGCCAAATTGGTTAACCACCTTTGAGGAGGCCATACTGGCCAACTTCCCACTTGAAGCATAGGAATGACCGTTGGTAATACCATACAAAAAGGCGCCGGCAAACATGTCCCCGGCACCATTGCTGTCAATGGCTTGGATAGGATAGGGTTCAATATCGATAAAAGTATCCCCATCATAAATCATGGCACCATTTTTTCCTTGAGTGATCACAAAATGCCTTGCTGATTTTTTCAACTCTTCCCTGGCATCAAGCAAATTTTCTTTTCCGGTATAGAGTTTGGCCTCCTCTTCATTGGCAAACAGCAGGTCAACGCGCTGACCGATCACCTCTTCAAATCCGGACTTGAAATATTTCACCATGGAGGGATCTGAAAAGGTAAGGGCCACTTTTACATCATGTTCTTCTGCCATTTTTTTTGAATTTAACATGGCCTCCTTGGCACTGGGAGAGGTCACCAGATAACCTTCAATATAAAGGTATTCGGAATCCCTGATGGAATTTTCTTTCACCTCGGCCAGGGAAAAATTTTGGGTGATACCCAGGAAGGTGTTCATGGTTCTTTCTGCATCAGCGGTGACCATCACCAGGCATTTTCCGGTAATCCCTTCCTCTAAATGCTCAGCGTTCAGATTATGGGCCACCCCTGCTTCCTTCAGGTCTTCCACAAAAAACCTCCCCAATTCATCATTGGCCACTTTACAACAATAAAATCCATTCCCTCCAAACTGGCTTAAGGCAATCAGGGTGTTGGCTGCCGAACCTCCGCATTGCAGTTTGGAGGTTTTGGTATTGATCAGCGCCATCAGGTCGGACTGACGGTCTTCATCCACCAAAGTCATCATTCCCTTTTCAATTTTATTTTTTTCCAAAAACGCATCGCTTACTTCAAATTCTATATCTACCAAAGCATTTCCTATGCCTGTGACATTGTACTTTTTGTTCATGTTGTTTTTTTTACTTTTTCTGAATTATATTTGTAAATCTGGTAAACCAGTTGGTCGATTTGGTTTTCAAGGTAGGTAGTGTCGGTGGAGGGGTTTTGTTTTTTGGTGTTTAGAATTTCCTCAACCAATCTTCCAATTTCCTTTCTATCGATTTCTGATGGCTCTTTGATTGGCAACAATTCAATTTTAAATTTTTTCCATTTCAATCCGTTAATTTACTTTTTTCTGTCCGTTTTTCTGTACGGGAATTGGTAAAAAATGGCGTTATTGGTTTTTCAGCCCTTGGCTAGGTGGTCGGAAAAAATAAAATTTTCCTTTTGTGTAGCTGGCATTCCTACGATTTTTAATATCATTCGGCCAATGATAGAAAATTTACCTACCTCAAACCAAGGTCAAAAGCTGGATCTTTTTTGTATATCCTGGCGCCTTTGCCTTCGGCCAATGATGGCTTGAAGTGCAAAAACCACGGCACAGATCACCAGGCCAAAAAATTCACGGTTGGTTTCCATTTCCGGGGTTTTCATGGAAAGGTCCTTTTGCTTGATTTCATCACTTACCCAAATTAATATTTCCGCAGGCCAGAAAAAAAGAGACAGTGCCAAATACCCAAATGTCAAAACGACTAAAATATTGACATTGAACTTTCCGAAAAAAGCAAAACCTGCTGCCACGGATGAAATCAGGTATATGGGCACCCACCATTGCGGATCTGGATCATTGATTTGCCAGTAAGCAAAAAGCAGTGCGAATATTGACCAAATTCCAAAAAAAATTTTCCATCCATTACTCATTTTCCTTTTTATTTAAAGATGAAACTTCTTTCATTTCCCTTTCACCTGCTTTAAAATAAGCGAATAAATTGCTGTAGGGTCAATGATAGGATCCCGAACGGCTTCCTTGTCCTGGCTTACAAATAATGGCCAGTCCAATTCACTTTCACCAATGCGTCCATGGGCTCCTTTTACCAAACCGGCATCCAAAGGAATCACATCCATTAAATACCTGAATCCCAATTTTTTCTTTAACAGGATCATTCCGATTTTCCCTTTGAGAAATTTAATATCCGGATTGGCAAACATTTCTACCGGGTCATAACCTGGTTTCCGGTGAATATCTACCGTTCTCGCATAATCAGGTGCCTTATTATCATCCAGCCAAAAGTAATAAGTAAACCAGGAGTCCTTATCCGCAATTGCCACCAATTCCCCAGCTCTGTCATGGTTGAGGTGATGGGCTTTTTTCCCTTCCTCATCCAACACCTGCTCTACCCCGGGGAGCGCTTCAATCAGTTTTTTTACTTCCAACACATCTTCTTTGTCCTTCACATACACATGTGCCACCTGGTGGTCCACCACAGCAAAAGCCCTGCTGGTTCCTGCATCCAGGGTCTCCAATCCCAACTCGTTTTTTACCTGAATATAACCTTCCTTTCTAAGCAGGCGATTAATATGAATGGGATGATGGACAGAAGTAATGGCATATTCAGAAAGCAATAGGACGTCTGCGCCCTTACTTTCGTAATATTCTATCAGCTTTTGGCAGAGGGCATCGATTTCCTCAAGGTCCTTACCAATTTTTTCAAAGTCGATTCCATATTTTTGCAGGCCATAATCCAAGTGGGGGAGATAAATCAAGGTCAGGGTGGGATCATGCCATTCATCTACCTTCATGGATGCCTCTGCTATCCATTTGCTGGAGGCAATATTGGCATTGGGGCCCCAAAAGGAAAACAATGGGAATTGGCCCAGTTCCTGCTGCAGCCGGTCTCTTAAGTCCATAGGCTGACTATGGACATCCGGTAATTTTCTTCCATCTGAAGGGTACAAAGGCCTTGGTGTCACTGCATAATCAACTGAAGAGTACATATTGTACCACCAAAACATATTCGCACAGGTAAAAGTAGGATCCTCTTTTCGAAGTTCATCCCATATTTTAGGTCCCTGAACAAGCTTATTGGATTGCCTCCAGAATTTAATTTCACATTCATCCCTGAAATACCAACCATTACCCACTATCCCATTTTCTTCCGGCCATTTTCCCGTTAGGTAGACCGATTGGGAAGAACAGGTCACCGCAGGCAGTACCGGCCTGATGTGGGCCATTTTACCCTTTTTTATCCACTTGCTTAAAAATGGTGTGTGCTTCCCCAATACACGGGGAGATAAAGCCACCACATTCAATACCACTGTTTTTTTCATTCGATGTTGGATTTCACCCATTCCAATTCTCTGCTTATTGATTCGTCCAGGGACAAATGGATATTTTCCGGTAAAACTTCCCAAGTATATGTTTCCACCTCCAATTGGTAGGTAAATGGATTGAGATGATTGATACCTAATACTTCAATGATATCTTTCTGGGTAGACTCCAGATGACCATATGCATCCAAAAATACCGGTACATGGAAATGAATACGCCATTCTATTTCCTTGGTGTCTGCCAAAGTGGTCAGGGCATCCGGGAGATCCGGATAGGAGGTCAACCGGCCATTTTCGTCCCTGCCTACCACCTGGTGCAAATAGGTGGATTCTACAAAAGGCAATAGCGCCTTTTCCACATTCATTCTTTTGCTTTTTTCTTTGGGTATGATCACTTTAAGGGCTGCACTGATCTGGATTTTACCCGTTTTGATCCCTTCCTTTTCAAAGGCAGCAATCACTTCTTGGTGGTTTTCGAAGGCAACAGCAAAATGGCAAACATCGTAACAAACCCGAATGTGGTCTTTGATGATCCTCTCGGCTTCCCTTTCACCAATGTCCCATTGGGCCATGAGGTAAGGGCTTCCTTTTGGAACCAACCAATCTCTAAAAAAGGCAATTAATTCCCTGGAGTTTTCGATGACACCATCAGGTTCGGGTTCTATGTCCAGATGGAGGGCCTGCCCCCTATTTTTTTTCAACCCGTATAAATGGTGGACTACTTCCATCAGGTGTTGGCAGGACTTTTCCATGACCTCCTCCATTTTTTTGCTGGTTTTATGCCAATGCCTATAGCTGAGGGGAGAAGTGGAAATTCCTCCATCCATGCCTTCCGGTAAGAGCCTGGATAGGATATCAAATAACCGTATGGTATAATCTTTTCTTTCCGGGGTGGTCCAATCGGGATGGTGTACCTCATCCTTCACAACCCGCCTGTGGAATCCGCCAAATGGAAATCCGTTTAAAGTAAAAATATAACTGTCGATTTCTTCGAGCCAATATTTAAATTTCAACAGGTTTTCTTCCTTCGTCAATTCCCTACTGGCTTCATCGGAAAGTCTGAGCCCAATGCCAAATGCCTGATCCGGGGAAACCCTGGATTTGATACTGGGAATATAGTCTTTTAGATTTTTAAAGGTAGATTCCCAACTTTCCCCCGGGTGAATGTTGGTACAATATGTCAAATGATAGTCAGCAATTCGCATGGTACTGGGATTAAACCAAAAGATGTAAATTAAATATAAAAATTCTTTAAGCTTTTTGGTACTCCAATTGAATATTTTTGAGTTTTTCCACAGATCGTAGAATCAAACCCTTATCCATTTCATGTACTTCAACTCCATGACCGATTTTATCCAGTAGCATGATGGTCAGTTCACCGCCCAAGTGCTCCCTGAATTCTTCCAAACCCAATAACAGGGCTTCTCCGGAGAGTTCTGGCAGGTATACATTGAATCCAAGATTAGCAATTACCCGGAGAACCCTGTCCATTTCATTTTCCGAAATCAAACCGGAAAGAAAAGAATAAGTGGTGTCGAGGGCGATACCTATGGCCACCGCTTCTCCATGCCTTACCTTATACCCGGACAAATGCTCCAGCTTATGGGCAGACCAATGACCAAAATCCAAGGGCCGGGAAGAGCCGGTTTCAAATGGATCCTTTCCTGCGATATGATCCAGGTGCATTTGAGCACAACGGAAAATCAACTCATCCATAGCAGGCTGCCCTTTATCCATCAAATCCACTGCATTTTCTTCAATCCAGATAAAAAATGAAGCGTCTTTGATCAGTGCCACTTTCAATGCCTCCGATATACCGGATCGCCAATCTCTTTCTTCCAAGGTTTGAAGAAATTTGGAATCGTTAACCACAGCAAAAGGAGGTACAAATGTTCCCAGGAAATTCTTTTTACCAAAAGCATTGATACCGTTCTTGACCCCGACTCCGGAATCATTCTGAGACAATACCGTGGTAGGGACCCTAATGTGCCTGATCCCTCTGTGAGCGATGCCGGCCGCAAACCCTACCATGTCCAATACTGCCCCTCCACCTACACCAATGATGTAGGAATGCCTGTCAATCCCCAATTCATGGGTGGCGTTCAACACTTTTTGAAAATACGCCTGGTCATTTTTAATGCCTTCCCCACCCGGAACCACCAATGGTTCAGCACAAAGGTGAAAAACACTTTTATACTTTTCTGAATAGGCTTTTATATCATTGATAAGGTCCTGATGCGCATTCACTACCCCTTCATCCAAAACAAAATAAACTTTTGGAATTTTATCACCGCTGATCAAATCAGCAAAAAGTTGATTCTCCCGTGCAAACAGGTTTTCAGTAAAATATACCTGGTAGCGAAAAGGTACTTTAAATACCTGTTCAATTGATTTATACGCCACTTTTTTCATTTTTTTTATTGATCCAATAAAGGACTAAATGCTCATCTTTTTTAAATAAGTTGATCCACTTCATTTTGGTTCATTAAGTTACAGCAAACATCTTGGCCAATTGAAGGGATAGGGGTAACAATAATAGGATTACCAAGCCCACCTCCCAACCTACATAAGCAGAAGCCAAGGTAGCATTTAAAATAATCAGGGACAAAACGGCTGCTTTCACCGCTTTACCTATTAATGCCGGTTCCTTACGTTTCAATGCCTTCCATAAAGGGGGAAAAATAAAATAACCCCATAATAAGAGGAAAGGCAAGGTCTCCCACCAATTAACAGGACTATGCCATGCCAATCCAAGGATAGACAAAATCAACACCCAATAGATCACCCACCCTCCTATCAGGGCTTTTTGGTTTTTCCCATGTACTTCTCCCCTACTGATCATTGTAATCGCCGCCACATAAAATAGTGGAATCAGACCAAGGTACCATTTTTGTACAGGTACGATGGGCAAAACGCTCATTCCCAACAACAAATTACCGGCCCTGCAGAGTCCCATATTGATGGGCCCAAAAATCAATTGGTGCTTTCCCCAGGCATCATACAAAACAGACAGGAAGGCCACTGAAATGGCAATGCATCCTGGAAGAATTCCTACCATAAATGCGGCAAGGACTCCCATTAGCAAAAGCAATGATGCCATCCATGCGGCACTTTGAACAGTCGCTTCTCCACTGGGAATGGGGCGTTCGGGCCGTTCAACCTTATCGAGTTCTGCATCAAAAACATCATTAAAGGCAACTCCTCCGCCATAAAGCCCGATGGTAGACAGACATAACCATAACAAGTCCTTGATGGTAGAGTCACCGTCAAGGGGAAATATATGCAAAATAGCTCCGGCAATAGAAAACCCTGCCAAAATATCAGCAAGGGCTGTAACGATGTTGGCCGGCCTTGTCAGCCGTATGTGGGCAATGATTTTCTCCATCAAAATGATCAGTTCTTCACTATATCCGAAGAACCGCTTTCCACTCTCGGGGATTGACCTCCTCGCAAAACGGTATTTCCCCCATGTTTTTTGGTTTGGTCAATAGGCTCTTTTTCCAGCCAATCCTTTTCGTCCATTTGTCCGCTTTGACCGTAAGCCAACAGGGCATTCTGGTAACAGGTCATTTTTATGTGCGCTTCCGGTATTCCTTTTTTCCGCATAAGATCGGCCGTCTTCGGTACAGCAAGGGGATCACTGATTCCCCAGTCTGCGGCACTGTCTACGATAATTCTATCAGGACCATATTGCTTCACGATTTCTACCATCCGCTCGCTTCCCATTTTGGTATGGGGATAGATGGTAAAGGCGGCCCAGTAGCCCCTGTCCAATACATCTTTCACCGTTTCCTCATTATTGTGGTCCACTATCACCATTTTGGGATCTATTCCATGCTCTTCACTCACATCCATGCTGCGCAGGGTACCCTTTTTTTTGTCCCGGTGAGGTGTGTGGATCAATACCGGCAAATCCACCTCTTTGGCCAATTCCAATTGTAACCTATAAAATCGATCTTCTGCTTCGGTTTGGTCATCATAACCGATTTCTCCAATGGCCACCACCCCTTCCTTTCCAACATACAAAGGCAACAATTCCATCACTTCCTCTGCCAAAGGCACATTATTGGCTTCCTTTGAATTCAAACCGATGGTACAATAGTGGACGATGCCGAATTGTTTGGCCCTGAACCTTTCCCATCCAACCAGCGTACTGAAATAATCCTGAAAACTTCCGATTTTGGTCCTGGGTTGACCCAGCCAGAAAGCAGGCTCAATGATGGCCACAATTCCTGCTTTTTGCATGGCTTCATAATCATCTGTAGTCCTGGAGGTAACGTGTATATGGGGATCGATGTACATCATAACTTATTCCGAATTTTAAGGCTAACCTAATCAATAATTCATTGAATTCATAAATATTAGAAATGAACGGAGGCATTCTTATGATAATGGTTGTTTTGTAACTTAAGCCATTTGTTTATCATAATATTCCTTTCCAACATTCTCCCAACTTAAGCTACCGGATGCCACCTGTGATTTTAATTGGGGATAATTTTCCAACAATTCCCTGGCACCTTCTGTATGGTTTTTAAAACATACCAAAGCAACGGCCTGCTGTTCCAATTTTTCGCCTTCACGCAAAACCTTATCCAGCATAGGAAGGGAATGCTCATCCAAAAAGGGGCCAACATAACGCCATAGTTCCGGCATCACCGAACGGCCCGCTGACCATCTTTCATGAACATAATCCACCAGCGTTTTGGCCAAGTCCGGGTTGGCCCTTTGATCGGCGCCAATGATCCTGTAAAGCGGCCTTTGCATAAAAATCGCCTTCAAGAGCAACTGGTTCCAGGCCTTTTCCTCCAGGTATTCAGAGGGGTAGGGATTATCCAGTGCAATGGCATCAAAAATAGAGATAATATTGGTTCTTAGGCCTTCGGCTGCCCTTTTGGTTAACCTTTCAGGAAAAGGTAAAAGGGGAAGGGCCGCATAAAGGGCTTCCTGCTCATGCATGTCTCCGGTTTCAACTATTTTATCCATCTTTTCTAACCAGAAAGTATCTTCTTCCGATACCATGGAAAGCAAAAGTAAAGTCCTCGCTGTCTGCAATTCATTCCAGCATTGAATACGAAACCCCTTTCTAAGGCTGTCTGCTTCCTGGATTTCATGATCAATAAGCTCTAGGTTTTTTTTTGAGAAATGTTTGGAAGCCTGGCCAAAAGCCAAATACAGCTTCATTCCACCCTTGTCCTGCTCAATTTTATCCATTTGCTGACCCAACCAATCCATGGCCTCAGGGGATGCCGATTTTTCCAATATGGATTTCAAAAAAGACTTTGAAAGCCAAAGCGATCCTTCTTTATTTGCCATAATTAATAAGCTTTAGTCACCCCGTAAATATAACATTTATTATACAGACAGAAACCAAACCTGAGGAGAATCATACATTTGGGGATTTCAGGCATTGAGGTTGTGGATTTCAATTCGAATGTTCATTCATTTAAATGCAACTAAACTATGACCTTGAAATAAGCTGTTATAGAAGAACTTATCCCTCCATATTTACAAAACCCGTGTTATGCCCCGGAGTTTTTGTGGTCCCTGTCAAGCAACCCTTTTAAATATTGAGTTTTGTAACCAACTTTCCGAAAGTTTTTGAGTCCTACTGTGGGTTGGCATTTTTAAAATTTTTAGAAGGGAAGTAAATAAAAAATAATTTTTCTCGGGTGGGAGAGGTGGAAGCTCTTACCACAGCTTTGGCTTGTGGGTCGGCTTTGAGGGGCTGTGGATTGTGCTTATCCCGATAAAAATCGGGATGCATTGGCTTATTCCATTAGTTCGTTAATCTTGTTTTGCCACTCGTCCTCAAATACTACTTGAAATTCAAAGTCGTGGTTTGGAAATTCGTCAAAGAGTTCTTTCCAAGCTTTTTTTGCTCCCAATTCGTTGCAAAGTGCGAATACGTCTTGTTTGTATTTGGTGTCCTCATTTTTAAGGTGAATACCTTTTGTTTCCAAAACATACACCGTTCCGTAATCGTCTTTTTCTTCCCCGCCTGACGGACGGGCAGGTTGATTGCCTGCCCCGCTTTCTGCGTGGGTCGCTGCAAGAAAGTCAGGATGGATTTTATTTCGTTTCCAACCTTGTATGTGGTAGTCTTGTCGGCTCATATTGCGATACCACCATAAAAGTTTTTCTTGCTCGTCAAGGTAAATGGCAACCGATTTTTCAAGGTCGTTGATGTTCTCTTCGGGAACATAGTCGAACAATGATTTTTGAATTGGGGTGTTGTCATTACGCACCAACTGTTTGTTGCTCTTAACTTTTATTCTTGATGGCAATTCAAAACCGCCTTTGTCGGTAATGAGGAAAAAGCATAATTTTTTGTCAGCAACCATTTTTCTAAAAACCAGCTCTGATAAACGGTTACGCTCTTTCTCTAAAATCTTTTTAAGTTCTTCAATGATGAAAACGAAATTGGCTGCAACTATTTCGCGTTCGTATTTTCCCAAAAGAAGTTGAATTGCTTTTTCTCCAATTTGGAAACAATGCCAAGGGTTAGGAATTATTTCAGTTATCTGTCTTGTCAGAAATACTTCGTCAATTTCTAAAGTGCCTGTTTTTTCTTCTCTCCCTGTTTCCTTTAATAATTCCTTTTCTTCATTGCTCAATCCTAAAGCAATTTCCTGTTCTTGGTTTCGCTTATTTTGGAGTGAAAGGTTTTTGATTTCATCAATATTGATACTTTCCCAATCAATTTCGCTGAGAATATCAATTTCAAAATTCAAATCCCGCCAACTTTCTTTTTCCTGAATGACAAATTTTGGCAAGTATATTTTCCCTTCAAACTTTTTAAAGCCCGAACGATATTGCATTACACGGTCTTTTAAACCGTCTGTTTCTGCATCATCACTTACAATTCTTCCTGCTATATCGCCCAATCCTTCATCTTCCAACCCTTTTTTAATATCACTTACTAAGGATTTGGCATTTTGCCTGAAAGTATAAACATAACACTCGTCCAAATCTTTGATTTTGGTTTTTCGTGCAAAAGGCTGTCTTAAAATCCGTCCGACTAATTGTGTGATTCCTGTTGCTGATGATGGATTGGTAAGCACTGTAAGCACATAAGCAAAAGAACAATCCCAACCCTCTTGCAATGCCTGTTTTGTTATGATATAACATATTTCACAATCATTGGCGAATAAGTCAATGCCTTCAATATCGTCTTTTTCACTTGATTTTATGGCGATTTGATTCTCAGGAACACTGCATTTTTTGATTAAATATTCTTTGGCATCTTCTGCGTGAATAAACTTTTTATCTTTTTGGTCTTTCCCTGTTCGTTCAACCTGAATCAGACAAATTGGACGGATATATTCGCCTGTATTGCCTTCATATTCTTTGGCTTTCTTCTCTAAGTCGTTTCGCTTTTCAAAACTTGCTAATAAAGTATCTTGCCAATCTAAACTTGTTTTGTTGGTCAGGTGAATGTCTAACTTTATCATTTCTTCTTCGTGTAATTCACGACCTGTAATTTTTACCAACTCATTGCTGTTGGGCGGTGGTGTTGCCGATAATTCAAGAATAAATGAGGGATTGAAATTTCTTACTGTATTTCTTGCCAACCCTCCATAAGCTCGGTGTCCTTCGTCAATTACCACAAGCGGGCGCAAAATTTTTAAGGTATTTCCAAGCGAAGTTTTTATTTGAATTCCGAACACTTCCATTTCGGTTGTGAAGCAATCCAAATTCGGAATGAGTTCTTTTAGTTTCTTATGTCCTTTAAAATCATCTTCACGAGGGAAAAAGTCGGTAAATCCGCCTTGGTCTCTGAAAACCTTTAATGTTTCCTTGTTTTGACGATTGGCAGAGGGAAGCATTAACATTAACACAATCAAATTTTCTTCCACGTCAAGACGGTTAAATATTTCCGTTTTTTCTTTGATAAGCGTTCTGCCACCACTTGAAATATCCAAAACCTGACGGTAAGGATGCTCACGGTTTTTAAGTACTGATATGGTTTGTCTATAAATTTGAGTGGATGGAACAATCCACAAAATCAATCCTGTTTGTTTGTTGAGATATGTTTTTTGGATATTATCAATAGCGTGGCAAGCCACCAAAGTTTTTCCGCCTCCTGTTGGAACTTTAAAATAAATATCGGGCAATGGCTCGTCTAATCCGTTGGTTTTGGAACTATAAACCAAACGTCCTGTTGACTTTTCCCAAGCCTCTTTCGGAAAATTGATATGCTTTGCCAAATGCGGCTTAATTTCAGCAATTTCTTCAAACTCTTTTTTAGCATCAGCCAAAGCACTCAAATATTCTTTGAGTTCCTTTAAAACCTTTTCCTGATAGTGCTTTAGTCTCATTACTCTTTTGTTATATCGGTTTCTTCAAGGTCTAAAACCATTGAATGTATTTCATATTCAAACCATTCCTGAAAAATCTTGAATGTTCTTTTTTGTGGCCAATCCTTTTCGTCTGTATGCCAATCGTTCAGTTCGTTTTCAAAAATTTGGTCAAAATTTCGTTTCAGCCATTTTTCTATTGCTTCGTTGCTGTCCATTTCACGAATGAGATAAATATTACCTTCCTCTTTCTCTGAAACAGGGCTGTCAGGATAAATGAAATTTATCCAATCAAACAACGGCTTTTTGGGTTTTACCACAATTGCGTTGCGATTGATGCTTTCGTAGAAATATGGAATTGGTTCTATCACTTCTTCGCTGGCTTTACATTTATAATTCTTGACAGCAAACTGTTAAAATGCTGCTCGAAAGTTTGGCTTTTTATTTGAAGAATATCGTTTTCGGTGCTAAAGTCAACAATGATGTTGTTGTATTCAGCGAAATGCTCCAACTTATAGTCAACCATCTTTTCAATTACATCATTGTATTTGTGAGCCTTTAACTCTTTCTTATACAAATCTTCTCCCAAACTGCTTTTATTGTTTGCCAAATTCCAAGCTTCTATACCAACTTCCAAAGTATCTTCAAAAGTCAATGTATCAGGCAAAAGTTGGTCAAATTGCTCTACAAGTTGCACCAACATTTCCGAGTATTTTACTCCTGTATTTTCTATGTTTTTCTCTTTCATAGCTATCTTTGTATTCTATAAATTTCGTAAGGTAACTGGCAAAAGTCAATTCGGTAATCCAACAAAGTATGGTCGTCAACATATTTTGCAGGGGCAAATATCAAGCATTGTTTGTTTTTGAATTTTGGTAAACCTTTGCAAATTTCCAAAGTCAAAGCGTTTTTCTTCAACCAATCAATATCCGCTTTGTAAAACAAATACGCTTCGTAGTTTTTACTTTCGCCAATGAAACCTGTTTTTTCGTTGATTGCCTTTTCGTTAAATTCTTCGCCTGTGGCAGTGTAAAATAAGTATCGGGCAAACTCGGTAAACGTAGGGAGGTTTTTACCTCTCAGCAAACTTTCCATTTCAATAGTGTTACCCAATTCAAAGTAACTGAAAGTTCCGCCTGTTCCTTTTTTGAGCAATTCGCTTTTGGCTGTTTTTACGCCTTTGATGACCCTGCGAACTCTCTCGGCAGTAATGGTATTGGCGTAATCTTCCATTTCAACAAGAATAAACTTTCTTTCTCCTTCATCTTCTTTATTAAGTTCTAAAACTGCTTGTGCTGTTGTTCCTGAACCTGCAAAGCTGTCGAGTATAATAGAATCATCATCTGAATATATTTCTAAGCATCTTTTAATTAGTTCTACTGGCTTTGGATAGTCAAACTTTTTTTCACCAAAAATCGTCTTCACGTCAAGTGATGCTTTTTTATTCCCTTCAATATTCTGCCAAAGGTTAGTTGGATGTTTTAAACGCCCCTCTAAATAAAATTTGAGATATGGTTTCCAATCGCCTTCCTTGTCTTGTTTCCATTCAATTTGATTGGTCTTAACTAATTTCTTGTATTTATCTGGTGAACAACGCCATCTACTTTCATAACCCGTAGGGCCAACTGGATAAACCTCTTTACCATTTGGGGCAGTAACAGAAAAATACATTGATGGTCTGTCTTCTCTTTTATCCTCACCACCTGTTTTTCTAAGTGGTCTCGTTAAATATTTGCCTTGTTCATCTTCTTGATTGTAAATGCTAGATTGTTTTTCATCCATTTGAAGACCATTGAATAATTCAGACTCTCCCTTTGAATAAATTACTACATAATCAATTTCAGAAACTAACCCTTTATTTCCTAAACCTGTTGGAGTTCCTGTAACTCGACTTACTTGCCCTAAGAAGTTTGATTCGCCAAATATTTCATCCATCATACATCTTAAATGATGAATCTCATTATCATCAATCGAAATAAAAATCGCTCCATCTTCACTCAATAACTCACGCAAGAGTTTTAATCTAGGCATCATCATACACATCCATTTGTCGTGGCGGGTCATATCTTCTTTATCAACAACACTGCCCAACCATTCTTTTATCATTGGGCTGTTTACATTGTCGTTATACACCCATTTTTCGTTACCTGTATTGTAAGGCGGGTCTATGTAAATACATTTTACTTTCCCTGCATAGGTTGGAAGTAATGCCTTCAATGCTTTCAGATTATCGCCTTGTATAATCAGGTTATCGTGCAAAGAAACTTTGTCGGTTAAACTAAATTCTTTTTTCGGAACCAATTGGTGATACTTCACCGCCAAATGGTGGTTCTGCACAAAAGTTTTTCCTTTGAAATGGAGTGTTGGCATAAGTTTAAAATTCTTCTTTAAGTATATTTTTTATTTGATTTTCTAGTTCATCCAGATCTTTTGTTGCATAATAAATCCTATCCATACTTATTCCATGATACACATGTATAATAAAATTTCTGAATGAACGGGGAATATGCCACGGATAATTATATTTTGTTAAAATTTCTTCATCAATATTTCTGACAGCTTCCCCGATAATCAAAAACTGAAATTGTACAGCACTCTGAATTTTTACATCTGATAAAAAAACAGCTTCATCCACCCCTTCAACAAACTGCCTGATTAATTGTATTGCTTTAAGTATATGTTCAAGTCGTTCTTTAGGTGTCGGCTTATCCATAAATTTTTATCAAATCGGCTGTAGCTGATTCCATAGCAAAATCTTTTAGAGAACCTTTCTCTACCAGGTCTATTTTCTTGTTGGTCTTTTGCTCAAGGCGATAGGCAATATCCAGCAAATCAAACATAGAGTATTTCTTCTTGTTGTTCATTTCTACCATAATATCTATATCGCTGTTCCATTTTTCTTCTCCTCTTGCCACTGAACCAAATAGCCATGCGGAAGAAACCCTTCCGTCATTTTCTAAAACTGTTCGTATAGAATTGATAATAAATGATTTAGCTGTTTTGGGATTGGTCTTATAACTTACCCTTTCCTCCGCTACTTGCAAGGCTTTCAACGCCACCTCTTCGCCAGCAACTTCATACACTAATTTGTCTGACAGCCAAGAGACAAGTAAGTCGTCTTCTCTGATCTTAAAAAATTCGGCAAGTTTTACCACCTGATCACGACGTGCATTTCGTTGTCCTCTTTCTATTTTGCTTAAAATAGCCTGGTCTATATCAAGGAATCCAGCAACTGTCCGAAGGGGCAATTCCTTTTGTTCCCGTAGTTTTCTTATTATTTCTCCAAAGCTGTCCATTTGTCAATATTACCCAATACAAGTTTTGAACAATTTTGTTTTGATTGATTTTGTCAAAAATACAAACTTCTTTGGGAAAATATCTGAAAAAGTCCCAAAGTTTTCAACAGTTTATTGTCAGAAAGATAAGCAAAATTGGTACCTCCCGAATTACTGGGATATGCCAAAGTGAGGTTGGCTAAAATTATCTTTTTAAATGTGCGGTGTAAAATTTTCAAACATTCGATTTGTTGTTGAATGCTTTCTATTCTGTTCCCTAAAATTGTAAGGTTGCAAAACCTGATTTTCAGTCTTCACTCGAGGGTTTCACTTTCTTTTTAGGCTCTGGCATAAAGTAAAAATGGAATAAAAAAAACAGGTCTACGCCTGGATTGACCAGGGTAGACCTGTTTAGCTCCCTTAATGGTTTATAAATCTACCATTCCACATGGGTATCCTTCCAGCTTCTGGAAGCGGCAGAATCCAACACCGCCTGGCATACTTTTTGGGTTTCATAGGCATCCTTGAAAGTGGGTGGGCAAGGGTCATTGCTTTCCAGGCTTTTAAAGAAATCTGAAACCTGATGGATGAAGGAGTGCTCGTATCCAATGCAGGTTCCCGGAATCCACCACCTTCCCATATAGGGTTGGTCATGATCAGTCACGTGAATGGAACGCCATCCCCTCACAGTGGATTCATCCCGATGATCAAAATACTCCAATCGGTTCAGGTCATGAAGGTCCCATCTGATAGAGGCATGTTCGCCATTGATCTCAAAGGTATAAAGCGCTTTATGGCCCCTGGCATAGCGGGTTGCCTCAAACAATCCCAATGAGCCGTTATCAAAATGGCAAAGAAAAGAACAGGCATCATCGATGCCCACCTTTTTCTTTTCTCCGCTTCCCTGGTGAACCCTTTCTTTAATAAAAGTCTCGGTCATGCCCGACACATCCGTAATTCCTCCATTGAGCCACATGGCGGTATCGATACAATGCGCAAGCAGATCCCCGGTAACGCCGGATCCAGCCGCATCTACATCCAGCCTCCACAGGGCATCTCCACCTTGTGGCAAATCCGGACTAATCGTCCAGTCCTGGAGAAAATTGGCCCTGTAATGAAATATTTTACCCAACTTCCCTGAGTCAATCACCTGCTTGGCCAATGTGACCGCAGGAACTCTCCGATAATTATACCAAACCGTATTTCTGACCCCGGCTTTCTCTATGGCCTCTACCATGGCCTTGGCTTCATCCAGTGTCCTGGCCAATGGTTTTTCACACAATATCATTTTGCCGGCTTTTGCAGCAGCAATGGCGATTTCTGCATGGGTGTCATTGGGTGTACAGATATCCACCGCATCAACATCATCCCTTTCTATCACTTTTTTCCAATCCGTCTCATAAGAGGCATAGCCCCACTGCTCCGCAAAGGCTTTAATTTTATCTTCTCTCCTGGAACAGGCTACCTGCAAAACAGGCCTGTATTCATATTCAGGGAAAAAATCCCCTAATCTTTTATAGCCGTTGGTATGGATCCTTCCCATTAGACCCGTACCGATGATTCCGATTCTAATCTTTTTTTTCTCTTCCATTAATATGAGGTTTTGGTTTTTGGAAAATTCGATAGTGAAATTTATGTGACCGGAAGTTTATTCCTTCCATCCGTGCTTTTCTCTGACTTTTACCATGGCTCCAAGGATGTCATTCCAGGTTTGTTGTTTGCCCATCACTTCATTGGGAAACATGCAGCCATCCCAGCAGATGTGTTTAAATGCCTTGGTGAGTGCTCCCTTTTCATCCCTCAGCCAATAACCGGCATCCTCTGCAATATCCAGTTTCCCATTGGGATCAGATGCCAGGCAATGTCTTCCTGTTTTGTCATGAGATCCTGAACCAAATACGGTTGCATCATTTTGAGCTACGTGAAAATCAATGGTCCAGGGCCTTAAAGCATCTGTCATGGTTTTTAATGCGGCCTTCCAAGGCCCCTTATCCTTCCAGTCATATCCTTCGGGAAGAATTCGATGCTCAGGAAAATTGTAACCCAAGGTGTACAAAAGCGTATGGGCCATGTCCGCCTGAAAACCCAAAGTCGGGCTGTCCACTGATTCCAGTGTTTCCAACATGGTCTTCCAGCTATGCATTCCACCCCAACAGATTTCACCTTCAGCGGCCAACCTTTCTCCATGGTTTTCTGCAATTTTACAAGCCTCTTTAAAGGTCTCCACAATGATTTTTTGACTGCCTTTGGGATCCTTTGCCCACTGCTCCGGACTGCTGGCCGTATCTATCCGTACAATCCCGTTTGGCCTTATTCCCGCTTCTCTCAATTTTGAAGCAAACTGACAGGATTTTTCCAGTAGTTTCAGGAAAGTCGCACGGTCTTCTTTTGACCCTAAAACCGGACCATCCCATATAGGCGCCACGACACTTCCAATTTCCAGGTTAAAAGAAGATACTTTGTCAACCAATTTTTTAACCCCATCAGCTCCCATTTCCATATCGATATGGGGATCAAAAAGTCCAATATCTATACCATCAAATTTTACACCATCCACCTCAGCTTTGGCAGTGTTCTCCAACATGTCATCAAACGAAATGATCGGTTCAGAATCAGGGCCCTTGCCTACAATTCCAGGCCAGGTGGCATTATGTAATTTCGGAAAATTATTTTGGGACATAATTTTTTATTTTTGCTGTGAATAATTGATTTAATTCTTGAATAAAATTCTGGAGGCACTAAAACAAAAACCCAGTACCATAAGTAATCACAAATACGTAGTTGAAACTTCGCCTTAATTTAATAAATAACTCCTACAATTCCATAGAGTAGGGTCATTTAAAGCCTTCCAGTAACCTCAGTTAGAGATTCAATCCAATTTTTAGATCCGGATTTTCGGGTCCAAAATGCTTTAACATCACAATAGGATCCGTCTTGGAATAATTGGTGATTTTCACACCTTCTGCCGCGGCTTTTTCCGTAACAAAATATTCGTCATGGGTCAGTTGACCATATCGGATAGAAGATGGGGTCTCGATATCCCAACCTCCCATTTTACCATGTCCCTGCATCATAATCATACCATAGGCTGCATTGTCTTTGATGGTAACGGTTTGTCCGGGCATTACCGTAAGCTCTTTGGCGCTGAAAGCATCTGAACGGTAACAAATCCAATTTTCCAGATATCCTTCACCAATCATTTCCTCCTTGTTTTTCACCGGTACCGGAGCCATAAACCTGGTTTCCAGAATATTTGGATTAACATTGAGTTCCCAGTCAATTACCTCCATCAATTGATCGTAATCACCCATCCTGTCTTTTGGTGTGCCGTTCCAAAGCAAGGCTTCCGGTATAATGGCCTCATTGACCAAAGATTGATACATCGCAAATACATCAGAAGCCTTTTGGGGTTCATAAGTACAAAGACTTCCAGGAGCATGCAACATCCCGGGAGGAACGTCCCATCCCGTACCGGGATCCAGTTTAAAAGCCTGGGAGAAACTGGTAATTTTATTGTCTCCTTTGGTAAAATTCATGAGACATTCCTTGATCTGCTCTTTGGTAGTTCCAGGAGCAATACCAAAAAAGGTATAAGGAAAATCACCACCATGATTGTTCAGCTGAGGGGGGAAATAATAGGCTTCAGGTTTGCCTTTTTGCCCGATCAAAGCTGCATGTTCATCATTGTGGTGAATATGATGGGGAAGTGGTCCCATGTTGTCAAAAAACTTGGAATACATGGGCCAGCTTTTATGTTCATTCCATATCCTGTCCCCGATGATTTGGCCTTGCAATTCTCCAATAACATCTTTCAATAAAATTTGTTCTTCTTTACCTATTTCTCCTATCACCACTGCACTCAACCCTTCATTTTTACCTGTCAAGGGCCCGTTTTCAGCAGGAGTAGTGGAAGAAAGCCATCGTTCATCGATTCCACCTCTTTCTCCACCCAATACATAATAATCATCCGGATGCAATTTTATCCTTCTTCCGGGAACACAAAATGACCTGGGTACCCAGGTAGGCGCAAGGTGTAATATCCCCTGTCCTTCTTCTAAAGCTTTTTTTGCCAAACTCATAGGTAGAATATTGATTTAAAGTTAAATTTTAGTTTTTCTGGTTATTTTTTCGAAATAAATTGATTGGATCTTTTTGGATCAGGATCCCAATCTGCAATTCATATTCCCGCTTTTCTCCAGGTTCCAACATGATCAGTGAACCTTCCTCACGGGCCTTTGCCTGGCCAATGGGAGGATGAGTACCTGGCTCAAGAGCGGTGACATATTCATTTTCTCCCCAATGCTGCCAATTGATCAGCCAGGGAAGCTCTTTTTTTCTGAAAGAAATACGGGTGGCAAAATCAAGATGGGGGTTGTAAATCCCAGCTTCACAATCACCCTCATCATCGGCCTTAGGATTGATAAAAGCCACCTCCTCTCCTGAGCCAAGGTGTTCGGGCAAAGGAGCAGGGCAGCGTTTAAAATCGTTGTTTTTGTTGAAAATTGGATTGTTGGGAAGACCGTTCCGGGGAGACCAGTTGCCTTCCCATATGATTTCACTTCCCTCATCCACCAGGGGCCAACCAAAATTGATATGGTACAGCAACATATGGGGGGCAGGAATATTAGAACGGTTAATCACCTCATCATGGATGCTCAGTATAGGTTCTCCCAGTTTTCCGGAGATGGTCCGTATCAATATTAAATTTGGACCGAAAACCGTGCTTTCACGGATAATACCACGGATGTGCATGTCCAGATCTCCGGTAAAGGGGTCCGGTTGCTTGACTGAAATGATCTCGGCAGGGGCATTACTGATCCGCCCATGCAGGCCTCTTTTTCCGTATTCATCCTCTTCAGGTCCACCAACATGTGTTAAACCACAGGTAGTCAACAATCCGCCCGTGAAGGTCCTCAGCCAATCCACCCCATGGTCTGTAAAAGGCGCAGGGGGTGTTATCCCTACCTGACTGATCCAGGATAGACCATGTTGTTGGAAAAAGGCCTCGGCAATGTCCATGCCCCGGTCCAACACCACCTTGTAACGTAGTCCGCCACCGGTGTTGATCCAGGCCACCCTTACTCCTCTCCCCGTACCATTATCCAATACAGCTGTTTCAATGCCTCCCAATTGGGAAATATGCCCTACTTTTCCTTTCCAGGCAAATTCATCCTTCATATTTGAATCGATTAATTGCTATTCCAATATATACCATCTGAAGACTTAAACTGTCCTGTTCTATCGGGTACTGACCCAATAATTTACTGCCAATACAATTTTCTTCCCCCCGGTTATTGTTTGATATACATATTCCTATAAGCGACCTGCATGGGTGGCCCCACATGAACCTGAACACCCAGGTAGCCTTTCATGGACCTATTAGCTGTATCTTCATCTATCACTTCACTCATCAAAACACCATTCACAAAGTGCTGAAGTCTGTTACCTTTTATGACCAGGTGCATGGTATTCCAATCATTGGTTTTCACCAAATTTCCCAAAGAATCCCGGGCACCCAATTCCTCCGTTACCTCTAATCCAAGCCATGCATTCCGCTCCACGTTTTCCCTTAAATCCCCTTCTTTTTCCTGTGGATTGATTTTGGTTTTTTGTCCAATATAAGCCAGCGTGGTCCGCTTTCTTTCCTCATAATTTTGGCCAGTGTACCTGTTTCTGCCATCGATATCAGCCTGGTAGCCCCTTAAGGCATAGGGAATTCCTTCTACCATTTCACTCCGGTAGTTGATGCCTGAATTACCTTCCTCTGTAATTTTAAATTCCGTCTTCAGCTCAAAATCACCCGGCTGTCCTCCTTGCCAGATCAGGAAATGATTTCTGTCCAATATGGTCTCCTCCGTGATTTCACCGACAATACTGCCATTTTCTACCCGCCAGTAAGTAGGGTCTCCATCCCACCCCTCTAGGGTCTCACCATCAAAAATGGAAACGAAACCATCATTTTCAGTTTCCTCGACGGTTATATTTGATTCATCCTCCTGATTTTCATTTCCACTGCTGCAGCTTATTAGGGAGGCAGACAGCATTCCAGCGGTCAAAACATTGACAATTCTCTTCATAGTATATGGATTTTGGTTTAAAGTGCTCAGGCCAAACAAAAATTGCCTGGCCTGAGAAAAATGCATGGTATATTCTATTATTGGTAAACTTCGTGTTCTGGGTTGCCTCCGGAAACCAGGTAAGCCATCAAGTCCTTCAGCTCCTCCTCATTCAGACGGTTAACCAATCCCGGCAGCATAATAGAAACCTCGGATTCTTTTGTACTGGTCACTTGGTCTTTTGGCACCTCCCTTAGGTTATCCGGGTCAAATGGGTTCTGGGAAACATAATAATTTTCTTCATCTTCTCTGATCAACCTGCCCACTACAGAAGATTCGTCACCCAGGACAAAAACGGTTGCGCCATATTGATCGGAAATGACTTCGCTTGGATTAATGGTCGCTTCCAAAATATCTTTAGGCGTAAATCTGGATCCCAATTGGGTGAGATCAGGACCAATATATCCGCCCTCACCTCCTATGGCATGACAGGACGCACATAAAGTGGCTGCATACATGGCCTTGCCCTTCTCCAGATCCCTTTCTTCCAGGTCATCCATTAAAGGAGTGGCTTCTTCCACGGTCCATCTTTTGCCAGGCCCTTCTGGTTGGATGGTAGCTTCAACAATTTCATTTCCGGAACCGCTGAGGAGTTTTCCACCGGATAATTCATCATATTGATCAAATTTGGATTCAGGGACCGTGCTGAGGGCCATTTTTCTGGCCCGGTCTATAAAGCCCACATAGCTTCTACCACCCTTATATTGAAAGGCGTCATGGGTCCAGTTAAAATATTCTTCATAATATTCATCCGTCCAGCCTGCCTTCGCACCACCTAAAACGGTAGCATAATAGGTCTGTTGGGCCGGAGGCACATTGGCCAACATGTTGGCAATGTCCAAACCATATTGAGGGTTTCTCATGATCAGGTCCGACGAGGAGGTAAAGGTTTTCTGAAAATTCGGATCATCTTCTGCCGTCTCCAGTAAGGCCAGTAATTTTGGAACGGCAGAAGGTGCCTCCAGTTTAACCATCACTTTACCCAGTACCCTGTTTATCTTATTGGATTCCCCTGGAAAGTGGTCTTCCAGATAGGCGATCAATTGGTTGTTTAGGTTTCCGGTGGGATTACCATGCCTGGCCAGGACTACCTCAATAGCTCTGGCAAGGTTCATTTTGTCTTCGTCGTTCAATCCAGCATAATCAATCCCCATCAAAGCCTGAATCATGTCGTTGCGCATGGATTCATCCCCATGACGGGCAAGAGCGATAATGGCCTGGGTCAATGTTCGGGGATCGGATTCATTCAGGGCTTTGGACTGCCATTCAGAAAGGGGTTGATGCTCTACGGCAATTCTCGCCGCATATTGTACAAAACGGTCCGCATGCTTCAGGTAAGGCCATGCAAAATCGATGGCTCCATCCATGGGACCTGAATGGTAAGCTTCCAAACTCCTTCTGATTTCATGTTCCTCGGGGAGATCTGCCTCTGTGAGGGTGGATGAGGTGTCATCTTCCAAATCCCCGGTATAGTGAACCCTGTAAAGGTCAGATTCCAATCTTCTGCCTCCGGTCATAAAGTACAATGCTCCATCTGGACCAATGACCCCATCTGTCAAAGGCAAAGGGGAACCGGAAATAAATTCCTCACCCGTGGCTTTATAGGTTCCACCCTCCGGTTCAAGGTTGATTTTATACATGATGCCAAAACTCCAGTCAAATGCGTACAGTGCATTCCTGTATTCAGCGGGAAATTTAGCTTGGCTTCCATAAAAAACATTGGTTGGAGAACCCTGACCAATATTAAGGATAGCGGGAAGGTTGTCCGTGTAATCAGGTGACCATTTCATGTTTCCCGTTCTCCATCCGTATTCACTTCCACTGGTTACATGGTTGATCCGGGTAGGCCTGTACCAAGGCATCCCAAAATCCCATTCCATGTCAGAATCATAGGTGAACAAATCCCCTACTTCATTGAAGGCAATATCGAAAGGGTTTCTATACCCCACGCTGATCAATTCCCATTCATTGCCTTCCGGATCAATTTTGGCTATCCAGCCTCCCGGCGCGCCCCGGCTATTGGCATGACCCCTGGGGTCTTTGATTTCGGGGATCAGGTTGTCATTTTCCCACACCCTGGGAATACGATAATGGTCCATCTCCGGTACATCAATATGGTTTCCCACAACGATATAGATGGATTCTCCGTCAGGAGAAACCACCATACTGTGGGGTCCATGTTCACCCGGGCTTCCGGTAAACTCCCGGATCATGGTGATTTTGTCAAATTGATCGTCACCATTGGTATCCTGAAGCCGGTAAAGACCGGTATTTTTATCAAACTCGTCATTGGCCCGGTGGTTAACCATGACATAGAGACTGTTGAAAGCATACAAAAGGCCCTGGGCATACCCCATACCTATTTGGTTGTCTCCGTTTGTTCCGATGATCAATTTCTCTACTTTGGGCCGGAGGGAATCGGAGCCTATTTCCGGCACTTCCAATCTGTAAATGGCACCGTATTGATCCACTGTCATCAGGCGGCCTTTATCATCAAAAGTCATCCCTACCCAAGATCCCTGATCATTGTCACTGGGACTGTAAAGGTATTCCGCTTCAAATCCAGAAGGGAGCTTCAGTTTCGCTACTTTGGGGTGAACTTCACCTTTGTCGCCTGAATTGCAGCCTAAAACCACCATGGCCAGGAAAAGCAATACAAGGTTTTTAATTGAATTTATGTTACACATATAGTTTTTGTTAATTGGCAATTCTTTGGTTTAAATGCTCTCCAAGGCAGACTGGATTTAAGCTTTCTAAAATTAGTTTAAATTAAATGGTTTTTAAAACCGATGGCGGTGAAATATGGCCTTTGGTCATAAATACCAAAAATCAGCGGAAAGTTATAAGCCTTCCGCTGAAGATTTTATAAATAAACACCGCAATAAAATGCCGGCTTAGAAGTGAGGTGTTATCTCCGCTTCTGCAGCAGGTAAAGCATAGTATTTGGTGATATTGGTAAAGGCATTGGACCTGAAGGTAGCCCCGGCAGGATAGTAATAATCCTGAGGGTTGGCCAAAGCCCTGGCTCCAAAATCTCCAATGATTTCCTGAACCCTGTCTGCTCGGGTGATGTCAAACCACCTTTTGTTTTCAAAGGCCAGTTCCACTCTTCTTTCGTTAAAGATAACTTCTCTCATGTCCGTCTGTCCGGCTGCATTGGCATCATCTAATCCTGCCCTGTCTCTTACCTGATTCAGGTATCCGGCAGCCTCTTCGGTTTTACCCTGTTCGTTAAGCGCTTCCGCCAGAAAGAGCAAAACCTCTGCATACCGATAAATGGGCCAGTTTATCCCGTGATTCCCATGCAAATCATGATGTTTGGCATATTTTTTTATGTAAGGATATACCTTATCTTCACGGTCGCTACCGGCAATTTCCACATAGGCGATGGAAGCATCCTTTCTCAAATCCCCGTCCTCATACGCAGCGATGATGTCCGGAGTAGGGATATTGTTCCCTTCTCCGTCCAGAGGTTGTGGATTGGAAGTCCCGGTAATGGGCTGCAATTCGTCAGGTGAAATCGGCCTGGGCATAAAGTTGTATAGGAAGCTGCTGTTCAGCCCTTCCGGGCCCTCGAGATACTGAACTTCAAACAAAGACTCAGCATTGTTTTTATTTCCAACGCTTTCAGAAAATACATCTTCATAGTTATCAATCAATTCGTATTCTCCGCTGTTCACAATAGCTTTGAGCAGAGTTTCTGCCTCAGCCCATTTTTTCTGGGTGATGTACACATCCGCCAGTAACATTTGGGCCGCTCCTTTGGATGCCCGGCCCACTTCCTGCTGGGACTGAACGGGTAACAAATTAACAGCAGATTGTATATCCCCTATCAAATGATTGTAGATTTCGGCCTCAGGTGTCAATGGCAAAGCCGCTTCCTCCCGGGCAGTCACCGGTGAAAGGTGCAAGGGAACGCTTCCGAAGTAACGGGCCAGCTCGTAATAGGCATATCCGCGGAGGAAAAGCGCCTGGCCTTTAAGATTATCTTTCGACGCCTGGTCGAATTCCACCTCATCGATCAGGTCTAAAATCTGGTTGGCTCTGGCGATGATCAGGTAATCCTGTCGGTATTGGTTCAATACATGCGTATTGGAGGTAATACCCTGGGCTTCTGGCAAGGCATGATCCGAAAGGTCTTCCTGCTGCTCAGTAGCTCCAAAGTTAATGTTCCTCGCATAGATGGTATTGTCCGAACGCATTTCGCATAACAACCAGGAACGGGTGTTGGCAATGGTTCGCATTGGTGCATAGGTTGCATTTACGGCCTGCTCAAAATCGGTTTCTGTCCTGTAAAAGGTGGCAGAACTCAGTGCGGTTTCCGGGACAATGGTCAAGAACTCTTCACAGCTTGACAACATGATTCCCAAAAGCGCTATAATTATATTTATTTTTTTCATTTCTCAGTGTATTTTAGAGGATAAGCTACTTTAGAAAGTGATATTAGCACCGACCGTAAAGGTTCGCGGAACAGGATAACCGGTAAGGTCAATGCCCGGACTTAAGTTTCCTCCGTCGCCATCACCATTATTCTGCTGACTTACCTCAGGGTTAGGACCTCCCCAATAAGGAGTAAAAATGTATACATTTTGAACAGAGGCATAGACTCTGGCAGATTTAACCACGTTGGCAATTGTTCCTATATTATATCCCAGCGTGATGTTCTTAATGCTGAAAAAGGAAGCATCCCATACAAAGTTGCTGTTCATCCAGTCTCTTTCGATACCGGTCACATTACCTCCACCTACAGTGGTTCCGAAAATTCCATCTCCAGGATCTTCCGGAGAACGGAACCGTTCGGTGGCTTTTTGTACCATATTAAACACACCGTCCAAATTGGCGGTACTGTACAGGTGTCTAATGATCAACTGGTTTCCGTACGAACCGGATCCAATGATGTTCAAATCCCACTTTCCGTAACGAAAGTTATTGGTAATTCCGTAGGTGAAATCAGGGAATGGACTGCCGATAATGGTACGGTCATCGTTGTCACCACCCTGAGAAATGATCCCATCATTATTGATGTCTTCCAATTTGATGGAACCAACTGTGGACCTTCCCGGAACCTGAGGGGAACTGTTCAGGTCTTCTTCGTTCATGTAGTTGCCCAGTTTTCTTAATCCGTAGAATTGTCCGAATGGTTGTCCTACCTGCGTGATGTGGAAGGTACCGTATACGCGGTCGATGCCTTCGGCAAGTTCCTGTACCCGGTTTCGGTTGAATGAAATATTGGCATTGGTAGTCCAATTGAATTTACCGCTTGTATTCCTGCTGATCACAGAAAATTCATGTCCCCAGAATTTGATCTCTCCAATATTGTCGGTGAAGCTGCCGAATCCGGCTTCCTGCGGAATCTGCACGTTGTACAACAGGTTGGTTGTATTTTTGGAGTAAAAATCGTAGACAAATTGGATGCGGTCTTCAATCAATCCCAAGTCCAATCCTATGTCAAACTGCTGAGTGGTTTCCCAACCCAGGAATGGGTTAGAAAGGGAAGTAACCGCTGCACCCGGAACCACCGAATTGTCAAATACATGGTTTACCGTGTTATTAACCAGGGCATATTGGGTATAGTTACCGATGTTGTTGTTACCGGTTACCCCGTAGCTACCTCTTATTTTCATAAAGGAAACCTTATCACTGGTATTCAAAAATCCTTCATCAGACATCACCCATCCGGCGGATACGGAAGGGAATACCCCCCACCGGTTTTCGGAACCGAATCGGGAAGAACCATCCGCCCTGATAGCAGCCGTTAACAAGTACTTGCCCTGATAGTTGTAAGTCAATCGGCTAAGGAAAGAAGTCAGCGCCCACTCCTGAACGTCTGAAATGGTGCTTCCTCTATTGATATTGATGGCTCCCTGAACGGTTGGCAACCGGTCATCCGCATAGGTATTGGCAGCAATTTGTGTACGATCCAATCGGAACTTTTGATTGGTAAAACCTCCCAACAACTGGAAATTGTGGTCGTTGATGGATTTGGTGTAAGTAACTGTATTTTCGTTCAACCAACTGAATACCTCCCGGTTATCCCGTACAGACGAGGCCACCGTAGGAATGGCTACGTTCATGCCAGGTGTGGCAGTGGAAGGGTTGAAATAAAAATACTTGCTGTTTCTGATTTCAGCGTTCATGGTAGATTTTGCTACCAAACCTTCAATTATTTCGTACTCCAGATAGGCGTTGGAAAGCAAATTGACCTGCTTGGTTTCGTTGGTGATCTCCTGTGCGGACCGAACATAGTTGGGATAAGCAAAAATGTTACCTGTTTCACTGGGAAAACGGTTAAAATAAGTCAACTCTCCGTTTTCATCGTAGATGGGCATGTTGGGCCAGGTATGTAATGCATTGAAAAGGATACCTGTTCCTCTGGATCCATCTGTTCTGGGGGTATTGTCCCGAACGTAGTTTGGAGCCAGGTTAAAACCCATTGTCAGCTTATCTGAAGCCGTGTAATCTGAGTTGATCCGCAATGAAAACCGCTCGTAATCGGTATTCAATACAACACCCTCCTGATCGAAATAACCTGCCACCACCGAAGTTCTCATTTTTTCGGTATTGGAGTTGATCGTCAGGTTATAATTGGTAATAGGAGCAGTTTGTAGCAATGCATCGTACCAATCCTGAGTTTGTCCTTCATATTGTGAAGGGTTCTGGAACATTTCCGGTACAGGCCTTCCTGCATCTTCAAAGTATTCCTTCTTGAACTGGGCAAATTCTACCGCATCCATCATTTCCAGGCGATTGTAATCAGGTACATTCTGCATACCTGTATATACGTTCAGAGAGACGGAGGATTGTCCCGCTTTCCCTCTTTTGGTCGTAATCAAAACTACTCCGTTTGCAGCACGGGATCCATACAAAGAGGTGGATGCCGCATCTTTCAAAATGGTGATGTCCTGAATTTCATCCGGGTTCAAGGTGGCGATATCCCCGGTGATTGGAAATCCATCCACAACATAAAGCGGGTCACTACCAGCAGAAACAGATAACTGCCCTCTGATTCGAACATTCATGCCCTGACCGGGCTTTCCAGTGGTCTGATTGATCTGAACTCCGGCTAGCTGGCCCTGCAACTTCTGGGCCATTTGCGGTACCGGAATATCCATCAAATCATCCCCGGTAATGGTCTGAACCGATCCTGTAATCTCTTTCTTTAACTGGCTACCATAACCTACCACGACCACTTCTGTGAGGTCGCTCATGGAAGAAGCCAGGACAATCTCATATTCGGATCTTCCTGACTGAACAGTTACTTCCTGAGTGGTATAGCCAATGTAACTTACAGATAAAACTTCCCCAGGGGATGCCTGAACGGTAAATTGACCCTCCAAATCTGTCACACTACCTCGGGTAGTACCTTTAACCAATACCGATACACCTGGTATGGTTTCCATATCTCCCTCTGAACGTACCACACCCGAAACGGTGCTCTGTGCGTAAGAGAAGAATGTCAATAGCATGGCTGCCATAAGGGTTATCAGCCTTTTGCCATTCAAAAACAGGTAAAAATTTCTTTTCATAATTTTTGGGTTATTATTATTGATTTATTTATTGAATCCACCTATTTGATTGAGGAAAAATTCCTCTAAATATATTAAAATAAATTTTTAGAAACTGTCCTGCTCTTTCCTGTTAATCAAAATCAAAAAACCGGTCCGGTGGGCATGTCACTTAAGGGAATCATAAAAATAAGATGTTTCTATGGTCTTGTCAGATATAATGTCAGATTTTAAAAACATTGATTAAGCAAATCAAACAAAAATCAACTTTAATTTTGATCTTTCAAAAATACTAATTATCATAAAAATTTGTCAGGAAGTGATTTTTTTTCACTTCCTGACAAAAATCATTTATTCAAGCGGCTTAATAACCTTCGTTCTGTTGCAGTGATGGATTGATTCTGATCTGATCCTGAGGAATAGGAAACAATACCTCATGTGCCTCAAAGATAAAATCATTGCCCGAAAATGGTATACCTTCCCTGGAAGTGGTAGGGTTGGCCCTTTCCCGAAGTCCATAATCATTCAGGAAATTGACCAGCTCGGTTGTGGTTTTGGTCCGTTTCAGGTCAAACCAGCGATGGTTTTCAAAAGCAAGCTCAATACGTCTTTCGTGAAGCACCGCCTCGCGAAAAGCATCTTTGGATAAGCCTTCCAATGGGTCAAGATCCGCTCTTTCCCTAACCTCGTTCAGGTAACCATAAGCCTCTCCCGAAGGTCCATTGGCTTCATTGAGGGCTTCTGCCAACATGAGCAAAACATCCGAATACCTGATCACCGGCCAGTTATCATTGGTGATCCCCCGGATTTGGTGGGGATGGTTATATTTATTGATATAAGGTACCGGAACAAATACCCCGGCAAGATTGGTATAGCCTTCATTTAAGGAAACTTCTTTCCTCAAATCCCCTTCTTCATAGGAATTGATAATGTCAAGGGTGGGCGTATTCCAGCCACCCCCTTCCTGGCCTGGAAAATCGATGACCGCACCATTGGATTCCCTTGGAGCAAAAGTGTAAATAAAATTACTGTTTACACCATATTGGTTGTCTCCCTGGTATTGAATTTCGAATACCGATTCCTGGTGGTTTTTATTTTGAGGGTCAAATACATCGGCATAATCGGGCAATAAATCATAGCCCAAAGGCAGGACCTGGTTTAAGGCTGCAATGGCCTGAGGATATTCCTTTTTGGTCAAATGGACCTTACCCAATAAGCTTAGCGCAGCACCTTTTGTAGCCCTGCCTACCTGATCCGCATCATGGCTCACAGGAAGTGCAGCAATCGCAAAACTCAAATCTTCAATGATCAATTGGTAGGCGGCCTCCACAGACTGCCGGTCATAGGTAAAGGCTTCTGCAGGACTGGCCACCGGCTCAGTGATCAGAATAATGTCACCAAAATGCTGAACCAGGTGAAAATACAAATAGGCCCGAATAAATTTTAATTCTCCTTCGGACCTGCTTTTAATGGACTCAGTGGCATTGGCCTCCGGTAATTTGCTGAGCGTGGTATTGACGTTCACCATCACCCCATAGGTGCTGTTGTACAGGTTGGTTATGTTAGGAGTGGCCGGGTTGTACTGCCAGAACTCCAAGGCTTCCAGGGAAGGTCCAGAACCTCTGTTTCCCGGGTTAAAATGCAAGGTGGTATTGTCGGACATAAACTCCGTGTATTGCCATTGATTTAAATGCAAGGGCCTAAGCTGCCCGTATACACCATTTACTGCCTGGATTACCTGCGTTTCGGACTGGTAGAAATTTTCAGCTACCAATACGGTAGGGTCCGTTTTATTAAGAAATGCCTCATCACAGGAACCGAATACCAGGCCCATACTCAATATAGCAGCATATTTTTTAATTGTATTTTTCATGATTTTTCGCTGTTTTTGATTTTAAAACCTGACAGTTGCACCCAAGGTAAAGGTCCTGGGCATGGGATAGGCTTCATCATCCACCCCGATATTGATTCCTCCTCTTCTGTTGGCTTCCGGATTGGTACCCGGAAATGAGGAGAAAAGGAAAGGGTTTTCCGCACTGAAAAACACCCTGGCATTGGGTACGATGGTATTTTGGGGAATGGTATATCCGAGGGTAATGTTTCTCAACCATACATGGCTGGCATCATAGATATACCTGGAATTGGATTCTCTTTGCCATTTCCATGTATTGGTGGTTGCCCCCCGACCATCTCCCGGATTTTCGGCAGACCGCCATCTGTTGACCCCGGATTGCAGGATATTGAATACCCCATCCATATTCATGGTAGTGGCTTCAATATTTCTCATCACATCATAATTAAAGGCGCCGGTAAACATCAGGTTAAAATCAAAATTTCGAAAATCACCGCCAAGTGTATATCCTACGATAAAATCAGGATGTGGATTGCCTATTTCAATCATGTCCTGCTGATCATAAGAAATTTCTCCGTCACCATTGGCATCAAAATATTTATAGGTGCCGGGAATGGCACCATCCTGGGTGGGCCAGGCATCGATTTCCTCTTCCGTGTCGAAGATGCCCTCCATTTTAAAACCATGGAGCATGGCCAATGGCCTGCCCACTTTGGAAACATTATAGACGCTGTAAAAACCGCCAGACCATATCTCATCGTTCTCGCCTCTGATCTCCAGTACCTTGTTGCGGTTAATGGTGAGATTAATATTACTTCTCAGGTTCAATTGATTGATCCTTGTCTGGTAATCCAGTGCCAGCTCCAAACCACGGTTCTGGACCTGACCCACATTATCCAAAGACTGGGTAAAACCTGAAATAACGGGCATTTCCACCGACAACAACATGTCATTGGTTAACCTGTTGTAATATTCGGCAGTTAGAATCAACCTGTTTTCAAACATGGCCAGATCAAGACCTATATCCAACTGTTGGGATTGTTCCCAGCCCAGGTTGGCATTGGCGAAGTTGGACAAAATCTGCCCGTTGGCGATGGTACTTCCCAATACATAATTGGATATACGCATGTTTGACAAACTGGAATAATTACCGATGGCATTGTTTCCGGTAATTCCAAAACTGCCCCTTAATTTCAAATCGGTGATCCAATTGGTCTGGGGCATAAAGGATTCCTCAGAAACCCTCCAACCAACAGAAGCGGCAGGAAAATTACCCCATTTGTTATTGGCTCCAAAACGGGAACTTCCTTCTCTCCGCATCGAAGCGGAAAACAGGTACTTATCACTGATCGAATAATTGAGTCTGGCAAAATAAGCCATCAAACTCCAGTCATATTCACCCGAACCGGAAGTTTGCTGAATGGCCGCGTTAAGGTAACGTACTACATCATTCGGAAAATCATTGCCGTTACCCGAAAGAAATTTATTGGTTTCTTCCTGAGCCGAAAAACCCAGTAAGGCCTCCAGTTTGTGTTCATTGAAAATTTTATTGTAAGACAACAATTGGTCAGCCGCAATATTCAGGGATTCAAAGGATCTTTGAAAAAGCCTTGCCTCCCTCGGTGGTGCCTGGTTAAATCCGGTACCTGCCAATGTGGAGGGACGAAATTCCTTTTGGGCCGTGTTTTCCAATATGGCATTGACCGAAGACCTGAATTTAAAATCTTTTAAAAATGAAATTTCAATAAATCCATTGGTCAGAATATTGTTTTCGGTAAGGGTTCTTTCCATTTCGTGTAGCTCCTGCACGACATTGGCCGTACCAAAAACCCCATTGGTGCCACCGATATAATCATTGAAAGAGCCATCCTCATTGTAAACCGGGTACCGGGGGTCTGCCCATAAGGCCCTGCCTATTAAAGCATCTCTACCCTCTGTGGAGGCATAATCCTCCCGGGAATGCGAAGCGGCAATGTTCCAACCCATACTGATAAAATCGTTGATTTTACCGTCTACATTGGCTCTGACATTGAATCTTTCAAATCCGGTTTCTATAACCGCACCCTCCTGATTGATATAACCAACAGAAACCAGGGACCGGACATCGCCTTTTCCGGCCGTTAAAGTGGCGTTATAATTTTGAAACCGGGCATTTTGGTTCATGATTTCCTGAAACCAATCGGTAGAAATACTGGTTTGTTCGGGAAACCTGAATTCCATTGGGATCTCTTCCAGATCAGGTTCTCTTTGCTCAAAATAACGGATCCTGTCCACAAAGCTATCATGCTTGAATTGGGCAAATTCAGGGCCGTTCATCATTTTAGTCCTTCGGCCATCCGGTACATTTTGCACACCATGGTTGACCACAAAATCAAGGCCCACAACCCCTTCTTTGGCCGATTTGGTGGTGATCAGGATCACACCATTGGAGCCCCTGGCCCCATAGATGGCGGTAGATGCCGCATCTTTCAATACCGTCATGCTTTCTATGTCCGCCGGGTTCAGGTTCTGTCCCAGTGAGGTTCCTATCGGAAACCCATCCACTACATATAAGGGTTGACTTCCTGCTCCCAGGGAACCTATGCCCCTGATGGTCACTTCCATTTCCTGTCCGGGCCTTCCGGTAATTTGCCTTACCTGCACCCCGGCAGCCTGGCCTTGCAATAACCTGGAAACATTGGTAGTGGGTACATCCCCGATATTTTCCATGTTGATCACAGATACCGCAGAGGTGATATCGGCCCTCCTTTGGGAACCATAACCCATTACCACCACTTCTCCAAGGTCCCCTAATGCAGGTTCCATGGTAATTTCATAGACAGTCTGACCACTGGACAGGGTAATTTGGGTGGTTTCAAACCCGATAAAACTCGCAGAAAGCACTTCTCCGGCCGCAGCCTGTATGGTAAAGTCTCCATCCATGTTGGTAACCGTTCCCCGCGTGGTCCCCTGAACCAGGATGGAAACACCAGGAAGAGGCTCAGCATCTTCGGCAGAAAGCACCTTGCCTGAAACCTGGCTCAATTCCTGAGCCTGTCCGGTAAAACCCAGGAAAAGCATCAACAAGACCAGTGGCAATCTGATCCCAAATAGGATCGAATGGTAATTTTTTTTCATTGTTATTTGGATTTGATGATCAATAATTAATGACTAAATTATTTAAAATAACCAATTTCCCAATGGATTACTGTCCTGCACTGTGCTGTTCAAAACAGGGATAATAGTTGGTTGCGTTTTTTAAAATGTTTTTCTTTCCTAAAATGACTTAACCCAACTTGGCCCTTAAACATCTTTTTTTCATAAATATTAAGGGTTGAAATGCTTTTACGGACTTCAATCGATGTTATTTGTTGTATGTTTAAATTATGGTGATGTGCGGGTGTTGATTGTTTGGCGCCCATTGCCCATCCTTGTGGCAGGTCCATCAAGGGAAGTCAAAAAAAAGCGGAGCAATAACAGCAAAACCCCCTTGCACCTTACAGGGCGGAGATGCACCAGGTGGATATCAAAGGCCCGGAAGTGGGTGACGTGAAATCCATTCGCGACGAAAATAAGTGAAGACAGGTACTGGACAAGCTTAACCTAAGGGAGTAACTAACCTTCTGTTTTTCATCCTGAATTGTTGTGTGGTTAAACCAGTTTTCATTTTAAAAATTCTGGAAAAATAGTGGTCAGAGTTAAAGCTTAAACTAAAGGCAATTTGTTTTGCCGTAAGATCTGAGTTCATAAGTAAGTCCTTTGCTTTTTCAATTTTCATCAAAAGAAAACATTGAAAGGGTGCAAATCCTGTTTGGTGTTTAAAGTCGGACCTGAATTTAGAGTAGCTGATTCCATGGTTTTTGCAAAAGGAATGAAAGTCAAACTTTTCATCAATTTTTTTATGCATCAGGTATTTTGCTTTTGAAACAAATGAACTTGCCTGAATATTTTTTTCTAAACTTTTTTGAATATTGCAAATTTCCGCCAGCAGTTGGAGACAGACGCCAGAGGCTGTGCGCCTGTAACCAAATGGTTCTTCAAAAATTAAATAAAACAAGGAATTAAAAAGATTTTGTAAAAGCATGTTGGCACATTTTTTAAATACGGGTTTTTTTCTGTCAAAAAAAGTGTCTTTCATTACAAACTCAGCGATTTTTCCTGAAAAGCCTACCCAGCTCTCTGTCCAACCTGTTTCTTTGAAGGGTTTATAACTGTGCCATTCTCCCGGGAAAAGCATAAAGCCATCTCCTGAATCAATATTTATTTTTCCAGCCGTTTTACTTTCAAAAACTCCTTTCCCGGATGTGACTAGAACAAAATGGAACTCATTCAATATTCTGCCTGACTCCCACGAAAACATGTGAGTTCCCGGATGGCCTTTGGATGGATAAGAAGCATTTTTACCTATTACCGTATGGCCAAGATCGTTTATTATGAAACCCCATTGTAAATCAAGATCAGAAACAGGAAGATATTTTTTGAAATCCGACATAATTTTTTTGTCAAAATGTGGTATTATTTTATCAATTTCTGTATTTGATTTCATTGATAAACAGTTTTATTTTGTAAATAAAGTTAGTTTAAAAATTGTCAAATTATACAATAATTTATTTTTAAAAAAAGGATATTTTATTCCATTTTACTCTAATAAAAATAACCTTAGGTAATTGAACTGAAATGAAAAACTTTGTTAAGTTACTCTCGGTGAGCTTATTTCTTATGAGCAGTTCTTCTGAAAATGAAGTGGATACCGTTTCAGCTATCTACAACTATTCTCAACTTAAAAGCGATTTTGTCGATCCGCCTTCGGAGTACCGGAGTGCACCGCTTTGGGACTGGAATGATTTAATAACCGAAGAAGGAATCGATTTTCAAATGGAAGAGTTTAAGAAGGCCGGCATTGGCGGTGTTTTTGTTCATCCGCGCCCGGGTTTGATTACCGAATATCTTTCAGCCGATTGGTTTCACCTTTTTGATTATACCGTTCAGAAAGCTAAGGAATTGGGCATGAAGGTCTGGATTTACGATGAAAATTCTTATCCCTCCGGTTTTGCCGGAGGACATGTGCCGGCAGAAATGCCCAATTCGTATCAACACGGCACGGGTTTAAAAATGGAAATTCAGGAAGAACTGAACATCGTTCCTTCAGATACAATTGCCGTTGTATTAAAAAAGGCGGAAAATGAATTTATAAACGTAACAGCTAATCTTGATTCAGAAATTGGCCAAACCGGAACCTATTATGTTTTCAGAAAAACCTACCCGGAAAAATCTTTCTGGTATGGGGGATACACGTATGTGGACTTATTGCATAAAGGTGTAACCGATAAATTCATGGAAGTTACCATGACTAAAGGTTACGAAAAAAACAGTGCTGATTTTGGAAAGACAATAATGGGCGTTTTTACCGATGAGCCAAATTTGGAAGCGGCCATGCCAGAAGGCACTCATTTACGCTGGACACCCGATTTATGGGAGGTGTTTCAGCAGCGCTGGGGGTACGATTTAAAAGTAAATTTACCTTCGCTAGTGGAAGAAACCGGTGACTGGAAAAAAGTACGTCATGACTTTTACGAAACATTGATGGAACTTTTTGTGGAACGATGGTCAAAACCATGGTTTGCATATTGCGAAAAAAATAACCTGATCTGGACAGGTCACTACTGGGAACATGGCTGGCCAACTCCCACCCACGGATTGGATGAAGCTGCCTTTTACATTTGGCATCAAATGCCAGGTGTTGACATGTTGGGAAATGAATTGGTAAAAGAAGGTCAGGGAGGTCAATTTGGAAATACCCGTGCAGTTCGTGAGTTGAGAAGTGCCGCAAACCAGGCAGGGCACAACAGAACTTTAAGTGAGACATACGGCGGCGGCGGCTGGAATATGGATTTTAAAAAATACAAACAACTTGCGGACTGGCAGGGTGTTTTAGGAGTAAATTTTGTAAACCAGCATCTTTCTTATTACACGTTAAAAGGCGTTCGCAAATTCGATTATCCTCCTTCTTTTTCGTATCATGAACCCTGGTGGGATGATTATAAAAAAATGGGGGATTATTTAGGAAGAATCAGTTTGGCCATGTCATCGGGAGAACAAATCAATCCTACCCTGGTTTTACAACCCAATACTTCCGCGTGGATGTACTTTTCACGTACAAAAAACCATCCCAAGATAAGCGAAATACAGCATACATTTAAGAACTTTGTTTATCAGCTGGAACGAAATCATGTGGAATATGATCTTGGCTCGGAAAACGTGTTAAAAGAACTTGGGAGTGCTGCCGGAAGAACCTTGACAGTCGGTAAAAGATCATACAATCTTGTAGTTATCCCGGAGACCATGGAGAATTTGGATGCAAATACCTTGGAACTGCTCAAAGACTATTTAGCATCTGGTGGAAAAGTGTTGTCGTTTCAGAAAGAAATATCGAGAGTGGATGGTTTGATAAGCCAGGCATGCATCAAATTACAGCAAGATTATCCCGATCAGTGGATTTTGGTTGAATCCCTCAATGATACGCAGTGTAAAACATTATTATTCAATAATGAATTCTCCCTAAAGGAAGAAAATATAACCGGTGAATTATATTACCAGCGCAGAATTTTACAGGACGGACAATTGCTCTTTTTTGTAAATTCGGATGAAAACGATCCGGCCAACGCAGAAATATCTGCTAAGGGGAAAAGTGTTTTAAAAATGGATTTGGAAAATGGTCAAATAAACTTTGTGTCTTCGGAAAATAAAGATGGAAAAATTGTTTTCGACATTCAACTTGAACCAGTTGGCAGCGCTTTGTATTTTGTTTCTGAAAGAAAAGAAAATGAACCTGAGTTGGATGTCAAAAAATCAGAATGGACAAAGGTTAGAGCAACAGATGAAATAAAAGTGAATCCTGAATCTGAAAATATTCTGGTAATCAATTACCTGGATTTAAAAACTTCAAAAACAACCCTAAAAGATACCTATTTTATGACGGCGCTTATTTCGTTGTATCGGGAAAACGGATTAGCGTTTGGCAATCCGTGGCAACATAAAATTCAATACAAAAAAAATTACCTGGATCTTGACCAATTCGATGGAAATTCAGGTTTTACAGCTGATTATCATTTTCAAATTGCAGATGAAGTGGATATTGCCTCACTTAGAGATGTCGCAGCAGTGGTTGAGCGTCCTGACCTTTGGTCGGTAAGTATAAATGGCAATATTATTGAAAAAGAGGCGGGGAAGTTTTGGATCGATAAGGATTTTCCGGTGTTCAAAATAGGGGAGTACTTAAAATCAGGTACAAATACGATCACTCTTAATGCAAACCGTATGTCAATTTTTGCAGAGCTAATGCCAGTTTACATTATTGGCAATTTTAAAGTTCAGCCTGAAGAAGTTGGTTTTGAAATTACAAACGGAAAACTTGCTGAGTTGGGTTCCTGGAAAGATGCCGGGTATATTTTTTATTCTGACAAAGTATCTTATTCTCAAAAATACAATGTTGAGAAAGGAACATCAGCATTTAAAGTAAAACTGAACAAGTGGAAAGGAACCGTTGCCGAGGTGTTTGTGAATAATAAAAAGGCGGGAATCATTGCCTGGGAGCCGGAAGAATTAGATGTCACCAAATTACTTTCGGAGGGAGAAAATGAAATTACCGTGCGGGTAGTGGGTAGTCTAAAAAATACTTTTGGCGAATTTTACCGGGAGAAAACAAGCTGGATTTACGGACCACACGGTTGGAACAACGCACCGGAACATCAACCCGCCTTTGATAAATATTATATGAATGATTACGGGCTTTTTGAACCATTTGAATTAATGAAGGTCAATCAAACATATAATCGCCAATGATATGCCATTTGCCATGTGGATATTTATCGCATCAGGAAAATATGTTTTTAATGTTGGGGAAGGATGAAAATACAAAAAAATACATTTTGGAAAATTATCAGCCAGATCACTGTTGTGTTTGTCGCGATATTAATAATTCTGTCTTGCGCAAATCAATCTACAAATAAACTAAAAGATGATTTTAAAAACCCGCCGGATTCTGCCAAACCGGGGGTTTACTGGTATTTTATGGATGGCAATTTGTCACGGGAAGAGATGACTAAAGATCTTGAATCCATGAATGAAGCTGGCATCAGCAACCTGATTTTTCTTGAAGTGGGAATTGGCGTTCCCCGGGGGCCCGTAGATTTTATGAGTGAAGAGTGGCAGGATTTATATGTTCACGCTGTGAGAGAGGCCGAGCGGTTGGGTATAAAAATACTTCTTGGCGCTGGTCCCGGATGGTGCGGAAGCGGGGGACCTTGGGTAAAGCCTGAAGAGGCGATGAAACATTTGGTTTTTAGTGAAACGGTAATTTCGGGCAACAAAAAAGTTGATATTAAACTTCCTGTTCCCGAACAGCGAAGTACCCCCTGGCATACAATGAAGGATCCCTACTATGAGGATGTTGTGGTGTATGCTGTTCCAAATTCTGCAAAACCTGTAATTAAGGACATCAATGAAAAGGCGCTTTATGAAAGGTACCCGTATTCTTCCTATCCAAAAGTAAAACCGTATTTACCCGCACCCGCAGAATTTGAAGTAACGAAGCAAAATAAAAGCCTTACTCAAAAGGAAATTATTGATGTTTCTGACTTTATGCAAGCTGATGGACAATTTGTATGGTATGCCCCGGAAGGAAACTGGACGATCGTTAGAATGGGATCCCGGGTTACTGGTGCCAGTACCCGTCCTTCGCCTGAGCCGGTGATTGGTCTTGAATCGGACAAGTTGAATGCCAAAGCTTTTGAAAACCATTTGCAAAACTACACCGATATATTGTTGGAAAAGACAGCTCCCAGAAAAGAAAATGCAGGGTGGACGGGGCTTCATATTGATAGTTGGGAAAGTGGTTCGCAAAACTGGACCGAAGGAATTGTTGACGATTTTCAAAAGAGAAGAGGTTATGATCCAGAGCCCTATTTTCTTACCTATACCGGAAGGGCGGTTGAAAGCATAGAAATAAGCGAGCGTTTTTTATGGGATCTGCGCCTTACCTGTCAGGAATTATTATTAGAAAACCATGCCGGATTTGCAAAAAATTATGCGCACAAAAATGGCCTGGAACTTACGATAGAACCTTATGACATGAACCCGGCCGGAGACCTTGACCTGGGTGCAATAGCCGATGTGATTATGGCAGAATTCTGGAGCAAAGAATTTGGATTTGATACGCACTATGCAGTTATTGAAGCAACATCCATTTCCCATATAACGGGCCAGCCTGTTGTCGGCGCAGAAGTTTTTACGTCAAATAACAACGAGGCGTGGCAACAGTACCCCTGGTCGATGAAAGACCAGAGCGACTGGGCAATTGCCTGGGGAGTAAACCGGTTCGTATATCATACTTTTGCACATAAACCTTTGGGTGACGAATACCGGCCCGGAATGACGATGGGACAATATGGTGTTCATTGGGACAGAGGGCAAACCTGGTGGCCGATGGTAAAGGCTTACCATAAATACATAAGCAGGAATTCCTACTTAATGCAACAGGGGCAGGCAGTTTCCGACATTCTGTATTTAACTCCCGAGGGGGCGCCAATGATTTTTACCCCGCCAGCCGATGCACTGGAAAAGAATGGCAACATTCCCGATAAAAAAGGATACGGATTTGATGGTTGTTCACCCAAAATGCTCATGGAAAGAGCGGGTGTTGAAAATGGCAAAATTATTTTCCCGGGTGCAACTTCCTACGAAATAATGGTACTTCCCAATTTTAATACAATGACTCCCGAACTGCTTAAAAAAATTACTTCATTAGTTGAAAAGGGGGCCAGGATTATAGGTACACCTCCTGTTAAATCACCAAGTCTGACAGGCTATCCAAATTGTGATAATCAAGTTAAAGCTTTGTCTCAAAAACTTTGGGGTTCGCTACAAACTTCTGAAAAAATAATTGAGGTAAAATATGGAAAAGGCTCAATTTTCTGGGGTGGAAATCTCAGTAATCATGATTCTGAAGCGCTTTATCCTGATTATGAAAGCACTGTTGAAATCCTGTCTGAAATGAAGATCACGGAAGATTTTACTTCCGGTAACAATTCAATCCGGTATGGGCATCGTAAAACGGTAGATAAAGATATTTACTTTGTCGCAAATAGAACAAACGAACCACAAAAGACGGCTTGTATATTCAGAGCTTCCGGTGATCCGGAATTATGGTCGGGAGTAGATGGAAGTATGAAAAAATTAAAGCAATATAAGACAGTAGATGGTTTAACAACCATCGACCTGGAATTTGATCCCTACGCAAGTTACTTTATTATTTTCAACTCGAATAAAGCCGTTGAGAATACAGTTGAAAAAGGCGGTACAAATTTTAAGTTATTCAACACCCTTAAAACAATAGAAGGTGTTTGGGCTGTTTCGTTCGATCCAAAATGGGGTGGACCGGAAGAAATCAAATTTAAAAAATTGCAGGACTGGACAGAACATGAAATGCGGGGAATAAAATATTTCTCAGGAATTGCTACCTACAAAAAGTCATTCAACATCAACAACATCGAAAGTAAAAACTCAAAATATTACATCGACCTGGGTGTTGTGAAGGATATTGCCAGAATAAAACTAAATGGAAAAGATATTGGCGTAGTTTGGTGCGCTCCCTGGCGCATTGACATTTCAAGTGCTTTACAGGACGGAAACAATGAACTTGAAATAGAAGTTGCCAATCGGTGGATCAATCGCTTGCTAGGTGACAGGCAGGAACCCGATGCAAATGTCAGAACTGTGAAGTTTGAGAATGGTTTGATGGGTGGAAAAGAATATAAAACCGGAAGATACACTTTTACCACTCAATCAGCGATGCAGTCGTTTAATTTTGAAAAACCTCTTTCATCGGGATTGCTTGGGCCGGTTACTATCATAGAATCTAATGGTATTTAAAAACACAGGAATATGAAAAACCCATTGAGTTATAAACTACTATTTTTTATTCCATTATTCCTTATAACTTTTTATTTTTCAACGAATGAAGTCTTATCGCAAGAACTTCAAAACATTCAAACCGGGTTTGTAACACCACACGATACAAATAGTGTTTGGTGCTACTGGTATTGGATTGGCGATGACATATCAAAAGAGGGAATTACCAAAGATCTCGAAGCCATGAAAGAGGTGGGGATTGGTGCAGCTTTTATTGGCAATATTAATCCCGATGAAGTTGACGGGCCGGTTCCAATACTTAGCGAAGAATGGTGGGACCACATGGTTTATGCGGTAAACGAAGGCAAACGAATTGGTGTTGATATTGGTACATTTAACTGTCCCGGCTGGAGCATGTCTGGCGGCCCCTGGGTGAAGCCTGAAATGGCCATGCGCTATATAGTTTTTTCAGAAACCACAGTAACAGGCAGTAAAAAGGTTCAATTAAATTTGGTGCAACCGGCAGGTGAATTTCAGGATACGTATGTTTTGGCTTTTCCTGCAGTACAGGCTGGTACAATCAGCCTAGGTAAATTAAATTCGAACGTATTAATAACACCTCAGATTTCTAATCAAAAGGCGCTGATTGATAACAATATTTCTACCATAGCTTATTTTGATGCTGCTTCATCGGAATACACAATTGATATTAAATCAGAAGAAATCATTCAAGCCAGAAGTATTCAATCATTTCCCGGCGAGAATGGTTTTAATGCCGATTGTGAATTGTTTGTTCAAATTGACGATGAGTATAAGTCCATTAAATCCTTTTTGTTTGAAAGAGAAAATACAAATGTTAATGTTGGTCCCGACAGGTATGGGCCAGTGGCGATTTCGTTACCCGATGTTCAAAGTAATGAATTCCGCCTGGTTTGCAAACAAAGCGGACAAAAGTGGAGATCGAATGTTGGTTTTTCGGAAATTATAATTTCAGAAGAACCGGTTTTAGAGCATTTTGTGGAAAAGAAGCTGGGAAAGATGTTCCCTTCACCGTCTCAGAATTGGACGGATGATTTCGAACAATATTTTGAAGAAAAATTTGGATACAGTCCAATAAAATATCTTCCTGTTTTTGCCGGGAAAGTGGTAAATAGCGTTGAGGAATCCAACCGTTTTTTGTGGGATTTACGAAGGGCGGTTGCCGATGCCGTAGCTTATGAATATGTAGGTGGTCTTCGTGAAGTTAGCAATGAAAATAATCTGAAACTCTGGCTCGAAAACTACGGTCACTGGGGATTTCCATCCGAATTTTTAATGTATGGTGGTCAGTCGAATCTGGTTTCCGGTGAGTTTTGGAACGAAGGTAGTTTAGGAGATAATGAATGTAAATCGGCCTCTTCTGCAGCACATATTTACGGAAAACCGGTTACTTCAGCCGAGGCGTTTACAACCTCCCAGAAAGCTTTTTTGAGGCATCCGGCCTTGTTGAAAAAACGTGGCGACTGGAGTTTTACCGAAGGGATTAATCATTTCGTACTGCACCTTTATATTCATCAACCCGATGATAATCGTATTCCGGGAGTGAACGCCTGGTTTGGTACCGAATTCAATCGTCACAATACATGGTTTAAGCAATCTGAAACATGGATTGAATATTTACGCCGATGCCAGCACATGCTACAGCAAGGTCAGTATGTTGCGGATGTATGCTACTTTATCGGCGAAGATGTTCCAATGATGACAGGCGCTCAAATTCCTGAATTACCCGGTGGATACTCTTACGATTTTATTAATGCAGAAGTAATTATGGAGCGACTGTCAGTTAAAGATGGCAAATTTGTGCTTCCTGATGGGACTTCGTACAGTGTAATGGTACTTCCTCCAAATAAAACCATGCGCCCTGAATTGCTTGCAAAAATTGTAGAGTTAGTAAATCAAGGCGGCGTTATTTTTGGACAGGCGCCCGAAAAATCACCAAGTTTGAGCAATTATCCCGGGTGTGACATTCGTGTTAAAGAATTAACAAAAAAACTTTGGGGCGCTGAAAAAGAAGCAAAATCAGGAATTAAAAAGTTTGGCGCCGGATATGTGGTTGACGACCTGGATTTGCCAAGCACGCTGGAAACATTAAAAATTTATAAAGATGTAAAAATAGATAAGAATTTGCCTGTTCTTTGGACGCACCGAAGTATGCCCGGAATGGAAATATATTTCCTTACAAACCAAGGCGAAGAGGAGATAAGTTTCGAACCATCATTCAAGGTTAACGGATTGAAACCTCAATTATGGGATGCTGTAACCGGAGAAATCAGGTCTTTAAATGAATATACCTTAGAAGATGGACGAATCACTGTTCCTTTAAAAATGGAAGCCCACCGAAGTTGGTTTGTCGTTTTTACCAACAACACCGAAAATCCGGAGAAAGGATTTGAGAAGAATTTCCCTGAATTAAAAACAGTTCAAACTATTGACAGCGAATGGACGATTGATTTTCAAAACAAAGAGATTGGTCCTAAAAGTCCGGTAATATTTAAGGCATTATCAGATTGGTCGGTTTCTGAAAACGAAAAAATCAAGTATTATTCGGGTACTGCTATTTATAAAACATCTTTTGATATTTCTGATATTCCTGAAAATGAAGAATTATTTATAAACCTGGGCGAAGTGAATGTAATGGCCAATATTAAAATTAATGGCGCCGAGGTGGGCGGCGTTTGGATGGCTCCATACCTGGTAAATGGAACCGGTTATCTGAAGAAAGGAACTAATAACATCGAAATAGAAGTGGTAAATTTATGGAGAAATCGGCTTATAAAAGACAAAAAACTTCCTGAGGAGGAACGGTACACCTGGCATTTGGTTGATGATATTCGTGAAAATGAAGAGCCGCATTCTTCAGGATTATTGGGGCCTGTTACCATTCAAAAAGCAACATGTATTAATAGCAAATGAAATTAATATTTTAAATAATCAGATATGATAAAAGCTGGACTATTCGGAATTGGACTAGACACCTACTGGCCACAATTTGAAGGATTACTCGACAATCTGAAAGGATATCAGAAACAAATTAAAAACAAAATAACCGGTTTTGGAGTAGAAGTGGTCGATGCCGGAATGGTGGATAATCCTGAAAAAGCGGGCGAAGCGGCTGACTTGTTAAAGAAGGAGGATGTTGAAATTGTTTTTTTGTATGTTTCAACATATGCCTTATCCTCAACCGTGTTACCCATCGCGCAAAAGTTAAAAGTACCTATAGTGGTTTTAAATCTTCAACCAGTGCCGCAATTAGATTACGAAAAGTTCAATGCGCTCAATGACCGCGGCAAAATGACCGGAGTCTGGCTGGAACATTGTCAGGCTTGTTCAGTGCCTGAAATTGCAAGCGTTTTTAACCGGTCTGGCATCCAATATGATTTTGTGACCGGATATTTAAAAGATGAACAAGCCTGGTCTGAAATAAAAGCGTGGACAGAGGCAGCACGTGTTGCAGCTAATATGAGAAACAACCGCCTTGGTGTTCTGGGACATTATTATGGTGGAATGCTTGATGTTTATACCGACCTGACAAAACAAAGCGCCGTATTCGGCACGCACATCGAAATGTTGGAAATGTGCGAATTGAAAAAATACCGCGATAACGCAAGCGAATCTGAAGTAACTGCAAAAATTGAAGAATTAAAAAACATATTTGAAGTCTCACCTGAGTGTGAAAAAAGTGAGATTGAAAGGGCAGCGAGAACATCTGTGGCACTTGATAAGTTGGTTGAAATCCATGCTCTTGGGGCGATGGCCTACTACTACGAAGGCGAATCGGGCAACGATTATGAGAACATTGTAACATCTGTAATTGCCGGGAATACATTACTGACCGGGAAAAACATTCCGGTTGCAGGAGAATGCGAAGTGAAAAATGCACAGGCCATGAAAATAATGGCCGAATTTGGAGCCGGTGGCTCCTTTTCTGAATTTTATCTGATGGATTTCAACGATGATGTAATTTATTTGGGTCACGATGGTCCGGCCCATTATGCCATTGCAGAAGAGAAAGTAAAACTGGTTCCATTGCCCGTTTACCATGGCAAGCCGGGGAAAGGATTATCCATTCAAATGAATGTAAAGAACGGCCCGGTAACTTTACTTTCTGTGGTTGAAGGAAAAAATGATTTATTCCTTTTAACAGCAGAAGGTCAATCAGTGCCTGGACCAGTATTGCAGATTGGAAATACCAACAGCCGCTATAAATTCCCAATTGGCGCTAAAGAGTTTATGAATCAATGGTCGAAACAGGGACCTGCACATCATTGTGCTATTGGACTAGGGCATATTGCTGGCAAAATTGAAAAGTTGGGACAAATTGTAAATATTGATATGGTAAAAATTTGTTAGTTAAAATTTAACAATGAAAAATAGGTTGAAAACAAATGTGTTTAACTAAAATAAAAAAATCATGAAAACATGTTTAAAAAAATTCTTTATTTGGGTTGTAATAATATCTGCATGTATTATTACAAGTACTAAAACAATTGCCCAATCTGAAGTTAGTTATCCAACCTTAATCAATTCATTTATTAATCCAGATTATGCCCAATGGGGTGAAGTCCCGTTGTGGTGGTGGGAAGCAGATTCTTTAAACAGAGAAAGAATAACCTGGCAACTTGAAAAACTTTCGGCAAAAGGAGTAAAAGCGGTTTGCCCGATACAACGTTCCCCTGCCAGGTCTTTTCCTGAATCGTTCAGCCAAGAATGGTGGGAAATGGTATCCTACGTAAACAAGGAATGTGAAAGGCTCGGAATGCATCTTTGGCTTTATGATCAGGTTGGATACGGGCAATATGGCTGGTTGGAAAAAGCAGCAGCACAGGTTGGCAATACAGGTACATCCCGCGGTGGAGTTTTATTCAGCAACAGCCAAATCCGATGAGGAAATTCGCATTGAGTTGGCCGAAGGAAAGCTTTTAGATGCACGTGCTTTCCCGGTAGTAAAAGATACTGCTTACGATGATAAAAGCCTCAATATTAAAGAATACGTCCAGGATAACAAACTCACATGGAATCCTCCTTCAGAGGGAGAATGGAAAGTTGCTGTTTCTGTGGCTGTGCCCTACCGTTCTTTTTATCTGAGTGATGCCTCGGCAGAGGTTTTTCTTCAGCAATTATATCAAAGAATTGAAGATATGGTTGGTCAGAAAGCTATGGGTAAAAGTCTTGCCGGGGTTTTCCAGGATGAACATCCTCCAACCCCGCGCGACATTTATACACAAGAGTTGGCCGATACCTTTCAAACAATGTTTGGATACGATATAGCACGTGCAATACCTGCCCTCCATTTCGATGTGGGAGATAAGACACCAAAATACAGAATAGATTATTTTGATGCTTACCTGGCAGTGGTAGAAAAAACGTACTGGAAAAAAGTTTATGACTGGACTGCCGATAAAAATATTTTGACTAGTCATGACAACTGGGGGAGAAAAAATATTTATGGCCATAGTCAGGGTTATATCGATTACTTTCGTACACAACGATGGTTCTCCGCTCCCGGATTTGATGATGCAGGCCAACGATCCCTGTTAGACAGGAACTATTACGATACCAAAATAGCTGCTTCCATTGCCCGCCTGTATCAAAGGCCGCGTGTTTGGAACGAAGGATTTCATTCCTCAGGTTGGGGACGTACAACTAATCAAACACTTAGTTGGCTGGCAGCTACTTATGCTTTCGGAGCCAATCTTTATGATGAACATGGTCTCTATTACTCCCTCAATGCCAGCACCTGGGAACATGCTGCTCCGGATCCGCACTGGAATCAGCCCTACTGGGTATATTATCATAAAATATCCGATTGGGTGGCACGTGCAAGTTATATGATGTCACAGGGGCAATCAGTTGCTGATGTGGCTGTCAGTTATCCGGTTACAAGCCTTTTGGCCGATATAGAAAAAAATGAAATTGACTACAACAGCTACATGCATGTCTCACGCCTGATTTACGACGATGGAATGGACAATGATATCATTGACGATCAATCTATTATAGAGAGTGTAGTCCAAAATGGTTTGTTGAAAATCAGGGAAATCAATATCAGGCGCTTGTTTTTGGTCCTCAGAAAACCATGCGATTACCGGTGTTAAAAAAAGCACTGAAATTGGTTCAAGATGGAGGTACGGTAATTTTTTATGGTCAATTGCCCACAGCCTCAGTTGAAAATGGAAGGGACGATTACATATTGAAAACTCTGCTTGAAGAATTGTTTAAAACATCATTTCACGTGGAAAACATGAAGAGGCTCTCGGCAATCCATGAAAATGGTGGTTATGTTGCATTTCTCCCTGAAGAAACCGCGTTAATACCTTCTTTTTTGTCGGCTCATATCGATCGTGATTTTATCAGCACGGGAGGTGATGTGTTTATTTCTCACCGAAAAGCAGGTGAGAATCATATTTATTTTATTCAAAATGTTGAAGACAAACCAGTGCCACTAAATGCCCGTCTTCGGGCAGACGGCGTACCCGAGATATGGGATCCATTTACCGGAGAAATTCAGGAGTTGGACCAGTTTGAAAGAAAAGATGAATATACACATATACAATTATTACTGGAGGGAAATATTGGGAGTTTTATCATCTTGAATCCTCTTAAACCGACTTTGAAAAAAGAGCCGCGAAAGGCCGACAGATGGCAAAATAAAAAAATTGCCGATACCTGGGACTTTTCAGTAATCGCTACCCGTGATAACCAATGGGGTGATTTTGAATGGCCGCCATCCGATGAGAAAATAGGACCTGAAATACGTGGTTTTAAATACAGGGAAGAAAACGGAATCGATGGAATTGCCCAGGGATGGCATCTTTCCGGATTGAATGATCTGGACTGGAAAAAGGTGACGTATGATCAGGGTCCTTACTGGCTGGTAGCTGAAGAAATTCCTGCCAGCGCGGATGTAATTCCCAACCTGCTCGTCGAACAGAATAATATAGAAGCCGGTAAAAATATTTCAGCAGATGAAATTAAGGTCCAGTGGAGGGAAATTACATTTTCCCAAAAAACAGGTACAGGCACACCAGCTCCATGGGGTGGACATTCAGGCTATCCCGATGGTCATTACAATAAAAATTTCTTACACCTCAGGGAAGGCAGGAAAATTTTATTTACACGTATTTATTCTCCGGAAAAACAACAAGTCGGCCTCAATGTGCAGTTAAGAAATCAAGAACCCGAACTTTGGGTAAATGGGGAGCAACAACAATTTACAGGAGCTGTAGGCAATCTTCCCCTGAAAAAAGGATACAATCATGTTTTGCTGGATGTATCGGACGGAACAGGCGGCATGCTATATGTTCAAGAAGAACCTCCCGTAGTATCCCTAATCGATCACTCAGCATTGAAGAACGAAAGATCTGATTTAAAAAACGCATTCTGGATTTGGGCAGGAAACAGTGAAGGAACCTATTTTCGCAAAATCTTCGATCTGAAGAAACTTCCCAAAAGCGCAAAGGTTTTGGTAACTGGTGTTTCAGGGTTCAGGTTGTTTATTAATGGTAACAAGGTAACGGAGGACATCGGTCCCTGGGCTTCCTGGGAATATCCAAAGAGTGTGGATATAACGCCGTGGTTAAAGAATGGTAAAAACTTGATTGCTGCATGGGGGCAATTTCTTAAAGGAATGCATGTTTCGTACCCGAATGAATTCCAGGGATTTATATTGAGCATGAAAGCAGTTTATGATGACCGTACTTTATATGAAATAAATACCAATGACTCCTGGAAAGGACATACTGAAGAAATAAAAAACTGGCATATGCTGGATTTCGATGATTCTGACTGGCAGCAGGCAGAGGTGAAAGGGGAAGCCGGTGATGAACCCTGGGGCGATGATTTCATGAAAAATGCCGGTTCTTCAACCACTCCTTACCGCCCTTTGTCGGTTCATCTTGAAACACCTTTGCTTGAGGTCTTCAACGAAATGCCGGAGATCTACTATGATATTAAAACAGCATCGGATAACCGTCGGGCCTGGTATCGTTTTGAGGTTCCACCCGGCCTGAAGGAAATGAAAATTCCCAATAATGAAGCCAGCGTTTGGGTGAATGGCAGGGAAGTTCCAGTAAACTATAACGGCCTGATACAATTAAAAAATCCTCCAATTGGAGTATCTATGGTTGCCATACGTCTAAAAATGAAACGTGGACAATATGCTGGTGCTGCATTTGAAGAGCCAATCAAACTAAAAATACAGGGAGGAAAAATAAAGGAAGGACTATGGCAGGATTTTGCACTGCCGACTTATTCAGGTATTGGCGTTTACAAACAAAATATCAATTTTAATGAAGAAGAAGTAAATCAGGAAGTTGTTATGGATCTGGGTGAAGTTTATGTTGCAGCCGAAGTTTTGGTGGATGGCAAATCAGTCGGAATTAAAGTAGCTGCTCCTTTTACGTTTGACATTTCACCGTTTATCAGAAAAGGCAATAACGAAATTGAAGTGAGGGTAGCGAATACCCTGGCGCCCCATTACTCATTTCCAAGCAGAACTACAAATCTGGGGCCTGTTGAATCCGGATTGGTTGGTCCGGTTCAATTAAAAATATACAGATAAAATAAATAATGATCTGGTTCAGATAACAGGACCTTAAAAAATATTAAAGAATATTATGAAACGTTTTAGTGCAAATTGCATATTCCTTTTGCTTTTATTTTCGCTAAATGCTGTTTGTCAGAATAATAATACGAAGGTAGAAGCTTCAAGCCAAACATATGAATATTTAGAAACCAACTTTATAAATCCGGAATCAGCATACGGAGTAAACTGTTGGTGGTGGTGGCTCAATGGGAATGTAAATAAAGCCGCTATCACAAAAGATTTGGAAGCCATGAAGTCTAAAAACTTCCAGGGAGCAATGATTTTTGATGCCGGGGGGCATAATCAAAGAGGTAATAAAGATATACCTGCTGGTCCATTGTTTGGCTCGGATGAATGGAACGAACTTTTTGTTTTTGCCCTGGACGAAGCTAAAAGGCTTGGGCTGGAAATAGGGTTTAATATTCAGAGCGGCTGGAACCTTGGTGGCCCACGGGTAACACCAGAATACACGGCAAAACAGATTACCTATTCCGAAGTAAAAATTTCTGGCAACAAAAATGTTTCTGTAAAATTAGAGTTGCCACAAATAAGAAGAGATTTTTATAAGGAAATCACGGTACTGGCATTCCCAACTAATGATAAACAAAAAACGAATAATATTATTACTGATCTTGATTTAAAACTGGGGTACCACGAACTTGGAGGCTCAGCACCTGATACCCGGTTTTTATTGACCAATTCATCAACGGGCAATAAAAATTCAGAAAATAATTCCGGTTACCTTATAAGAAAGGATGAAGTTCTTGACATTTCATCCCAAATGGACGCAAATGGTAACTTAAATTGGGAAGCTCCCGAAGGAGATTGGAGTATTTTACGTATTGGTTATACCTGCACTGATTCCCCCGTTTCCACTTCTAGTGGCGACTGGCAGGGAAGTGTGCTGGACTATATGAGTAAAGAAGCTTTTAATTTTTACTGGGTGGATGTGGTGGAGCCTATTTTCAATGCTGCCGGAGATCATGTTGGAACAACACTGAAATACATGGAAACCGATAGCTGGGAATGTGGTGGAATGAACTGGACGGATAAGTTTGCAGAAGAATTCATACATTACCGGGGCTATGATTTAAAAAAATACTTACCTATTGTGGCTGGTTACGTAGTTGATGACATTCAAACTTCAAATGCCTTTCTGGCTGATTTTAGAAAAACACTGGGAGACCTGGTGGCCTATAATCATTACGCAGTTTTTCAGGAATATGCACATCAACACAATATGGGAATTCAGCCTGAATCTGCAGGGCCCCACGCCGGGCCATTGGATGGAATAAAAAACTACGGATTCAGCGATATTGTCATGAGTGAATTTTGGTCCCCATCGCCACATCGGCCCAAACCAGAAAATCGTTTTTTCTTAAAACAGGCCTCATCTGCAGCGCACATCTACGGGAAAAAAATTGTTGGTGCAGAATCGTTTACCACCATTGGCCCTCACTGGAATGATGAATTGTGGCATGATCAAAAATCATCTTTTGACCATGAGATTTGTGCCGGACTAAACAGAATGTATTTTCATACTTTTACAAGTTCGCCACCAGAAATGGGATTGCCTGGTCAGGAATATTTTGCCGGTACACACGTCAATCCACAAATCACCTGGTGGGAACAATCCGGGGCTTTTATCGATTATATGCACCGCACCCAATCAGTTGTGCAAGAAGGAAAATTTGTGGCCGATGTTCTTTATTATTACGGCGACCACGTCCCCAATGTATTCCCGTATAAACATGCTGACCCGGCAGGCGCAATGCCCGGTTTTGATTACGATGTGACCGATGAAACCATATTTCTGAAACTAAAAGTGACGGATGGAGACATTATCGTTCCAGGTGGAGTAAAATACCGTATTCTGGTATTACCCGACCATAAGGTTTTATCATTGGAGGTATTAGCCAAAGTAGAAGAGTTGTTACAACAAGGAGCTACGATAATCGGATTTAAACCTGAAAAATTGGTAAGTTTGATGGGAGGAGCTGAAGCCCAAAAAAAGTTTAACGAATTGGCCGATAAAATTTGGGGAGTCGAAACCTCGGAAAAAGGTGAAAAGGACTATGCCAAAGGGAATGTTACCTGGGGAATGACGGCAAGAGAATATCTTTTGTCGAAAGATATACCGTTAGATTTTGATATTCCGGAGAATGACAGTAAATCCGATTTCGATTACATTCATTATACGGTTGGAGAAAGCGATGTCTATTTTGTATCCAACCAGACCACCGAAAGACAAATAATAAATGCCCGTTTTCGGATTTCCGGAAAAAAACCTGAACTGTGGAATGCATTAACCGGAGAAATTCGGGAAGCCAAAGCTTTTACCCAAAAAGAGGGATTAACAACGGTTCCACTGACTTTAGAGCCTTATGGAGCAATAATGGTGGTTTTCAATACTAACATTTCGGATAGTAAGAACGGGGGGGCAACTCAAAATTATCGTGTTTTTGAAACGGTGAAAAAGATTTACGGGGAATGGAAAGTCCATTTCGACCCAGAGTGGGGAGGTCCAGGTGATGTGGTATTTCCGGAATTAATGGATTGGTCGCAACATTCCGAGGAAGGAATCAAATATTATTCAGGTACTGCGGTTTACAATAAAACTTTCAATATTGATTTTGATCCAAAACTGGATAAGCTGTATTATTTGCAATTGGGAAGTATAAAAGATGTGGGCATTGCAGAAGTGAAAATAAACGGAAATGACAAAGGCGTTGTCTGGACATCGCCATTCCGGGTAGAAATCAGCAATGAATTACAAAAAGGCGAAAACACCCTTGAAATTAAAGTGGTGAATTCGTGGTTCAATCGTGTAGCCGGCGACCAGACTATTCCCGATAAAAAGCAGTACACGTCCACCAACATCGATTTAAAACATGATTATCGGGGCAGGCCAATTGAAGAAATACCATTGGAACCATCAGGTTTGTTAGGGCCGGTTTCTATTTTAGAGGCAGAAAAATTCTAGTTGCTATTTTCACAATTGAGTGTTAGATCATTTTTTAAACATAAATTACGAAGAAAAAATAATAATCAATGCAGGCAATTTTTGGAATAATTTATCACTCAATAGGCGGATTTGCCGCCGGCAGTTTTTATATGCCCTACAATAAAGTAAGAAGTTGGGCTTGGGAAAGTTACTGGATAGTTGGAGGCCTTTTTTCATGGATTATAGTACCCCCGTTGGCAGCCTGGCTTACAGTGCCTGGTTTTGCTGAAATTATCAGTATTTCTTCAATGAGAATTCTTTATATAACTTATTTAATGGGTGTTTTATGGGGAATTGGCGGATTAACCTATGGGCTGGGAATAAGGTATCTGGGCATGTCCTTGGGTAATTCGGTCGTTTTAGGATTTACAGCAGCTTTTGGGGCGTTGGTTCCATCAATATATTACAATTTATATCCTGCTGTAGGAAAAGTTTCATTTACCGATATGATTAACAGTACCGGAGGCCGTTTGGTAATATTGGGTGTCTTGCTTTGCTTGACGGGTATTGCTGTTTCCGGTAGGGCCGGCATGATGAAAGAACGTGAACTATCGGATGAACAAAAAAGAAAAAGTATAAAGGAATTCAGTCTGGTAAA
>JBBDSA010000009.1:0-1960 GCA_040905165.1 Cyclobacteriaceae bacterium
TTATCAAGACCGATAAACTGCTTAAAACGCTGACTGACCTGGCCGCCGAACAGGGCCGGGTCAACAACAATATCAACCAACTGGCCAAACATGCCAACCAAATTTCCCACCTGGACCCCAGGGTGTTTGCCCGGTTCAACAGCCTCCTTGCCCGGTACCTGGACTACCAGGAGGACATGAACAGGACATTTCGGAAAATCTATAAATCCATCAGCTGATGACCGTCAAGATCCTTTCGTCCACCAGTACCTTCAACGGGGTGTCCTACAACACCAACAAAACCCAGTCTGCTAGGGGAGAGCTGATGATGTTCAGGAATTTCGGCTACCTGCAAAACTCCAACAAGGTAACTCCTGATGAAATGAAAACCTTTCTAAAAGTCCACTCCAACCGCAATACCCGGGTGCAACACCAACAGTTCCATGCCATGATTTCCTGCAAAGGCCGGGAATACGACAAAAAAGAACTTACTCAACTCGCAGAAATTTGGTTGCAAAAGATGGGATATGGAAACAACCCTTACCTGATCGTCTTTCATGGGGACACCAAAAACAACCATGTTCATATGGTCTCTTCCAGGATCGGTGCAGACGGAAAAAAGATCAACGACAGCATGGAAAGGATCCGGGCGCAAAAATTCATGTTGGAGCTTATGGACCGGAATCCGGAAAAGGAATGCAACAAGCTACTGGAACAGCTAAAGGAATTTTCTTTTTCCACTCTCAACCAGGCTAAACTGTACCTGGAAATTCGGGGCTACAGCCTGAAAGAAAAGGAAGGCCAGCTGTCCCTGTACAAATTCGGCCTACTGCAGGGCGAACTGCCCATCCAGAAAATTACCGCCATCACCGGTTCTCATGCCCTGGACAAAGCAAGAATAAAGCAGCTTCACGCCTTATTTGAAAAATACAGAAAAGTCTATTGCAGTACCCCGGTGGCAACCTTTGAACCCTTAAAAGGCAACCGCCTGGGCAAACCTATCGGTTACCGCTCGGAAATTGGGGACTTTCTAAAAGAAAAATTCGGGGTGGAGCTGATATTCCACGGAAAAGAGGGCAAAGCTCCTTATGGCTATACCATCATCGACCACAACCGGAAAAATATCTTTAAGGGCAGTGAAATCTATCCCCTCAAAAACCTGATCCGGGAGGAAACCAAAGAAAAACTTAAGGTCCTCAATTTTGCCTCCCAATCGGATAAAGCTGCTTACGAAAACCTTACAGGTACCTCGGATACTGTATTCCGATATAAACGCCTTCCCTGGCAGGCAGCCTACAGGCTAAAATTGCTTTCCGTATTGGAAGCATTTCCCCATCTCCGATCAGGCCTGGATAAATTCCAATTAAGCCTGCTGGTGAATGAAAAGCACCTGTACCTGCTGGATAACCGGGAACGGTTTTTTATCAGCCTGGATGCAGTACTCAGTACGGCGGAATACAACCGCTTTGCGGAGCGCTGGGAAGTACCAACCCTGGAAGAAAAGGGCAAAACCGAAAACAATACCAAAAGTGCTGCATCAAGGGACCTCTTGCCGGTCCAAACGGATTACCAGAGCACTACCCCGGATGCTCCAAAAAATATTCCTACCGAACCTGAAAGGGAGCCAGAAAGCCCCGTTACCCAACTCAATCTGGACATCCACCAGGATGTGGACGATGAGGCCCTGCATGGCCGCAGAAGGAATAAAGAGAAAGGCAACAAACGCAAAAGCATCAGATAAAAAACCATTGCATATGATAATCCTATTCGCAAACCAAAAAGGAGGAGTCGGGAAAAGTACCCTTTCGGTGCTGTTTTCCAACTACCTCAGCCTGGCCAAAAACAAGCCTGTCAAGGTCTATGACATGGACTTCCAGCGTTCGCTTTTGAATCCATTTACCAAAACTTGAAGTTAATAAAAAGAAGTACTAGTGTTTAATTGCAATAATAATCTATAATATTAGATTTTTTCTTATATTTA
>JBBDSA010000010.1:0-1952 GCA_040905165.1 Cyclobacteriaceae bacterium
AGGTAGGTGCAGCTCAACAACTGATTGGGCTCCAGGCTGATCATTTGCCCATCTATATCCAGTTTTAACGGAACTGCCCCGAAATTCCAAAAGAATTTAAGGTGGTTTTCCGTCGCTTTCAGCGTTGTATTAAAATCGTTTCCATCTGCCAGATGGAAACTTCCTTCCATGGTTTCTAATTTGAAGAACTTATGCATTTTTCAGTTATCAAAAAGCCCATTCCACATTTAGGCCGAGCCTTAAATCTTTCTGGTAATCTTGATTCAATTCGTGTGCTGCCCCAGATGGAGAAGTGGTATCGTGGGACCATACTGCCCATCCATATCCGATAAACGCCGATAATGCCCACCTCCTGAAGTTATATCTGTATCCGGTATTCAAGCCAGAGTAGATGGCCTGGTATTCGTGGCTGATAGGAGGACCCGTAATGGTGTTTTCCTCTCCCAACCCATATTTGGCATACAATGCGCCAAAAAATCCGCTTCCCGGTGTTTCTCCCGGAAGGAAATAGTTTCTGTATTCCACCGCAATGGAGCTGGTTTGCTGGTTTTCTGTTTCAGACCATTGATTTAAGCGGTGAGCTATTCCCAACCAAAATCCATTTTTTTTGTAACTGTATTCATAGGAAAACACCAGGTTTTCAGCTGTTAATCCCAATACATTTGTCCCAATGCGATTTTTATACTCCTTATTTTCCTGGCTAAAGGCATTGTGCTGACCTAACAGGCATGCGACAATCAGCAGGAATAGGTACTTTGTATTTTTCACCATGTCATAGAATTTTTTTTCAGCTTTTATTGGCTACACGAAATTTAATTGTAGATGGGGCCACCCCAAAATCAGGACAGATTAGTTCAGACAAACCCTGTTCAAAAAGCCCGATTTTTATTAGGGCCTGGTGGTGTATACTATGTTCAAGACAATAGGCCAATTCTCTCTGAAAAGAAGAAGGAATGCTACAAATCTGAGTTTCATTAACTGTATAATTTGCCAGTAATACCGTGTCTCCTGCAATTTTTTTTGTACCCAGACAGCCAATGATCTGATCAATGACATTTATGGCCTCAAGCGGTTTTTTTTCCAACCCATGATCTCTTTTGCGCCCATCATAATTTACCGGACCATCTTCCATGTAGGCCTTGGTGAGACAAGTGTAAAACTCAATAATATGTCTGATGTGCTGCCCGATAGAAGCTCCGGACAAAAAAGCGGATGGATATTGATACTGATCCTCGGTTAGGTTTTCCAATAAGGCGGAGATGCTATTGAGGTTTTCCTGACATTCAATTTGCATGGAATCAAGGGTTAAAGGTTGCTTTTGTCATGGGAAACAAATTTAAATTCCACCCTGTCTTCTTCTTGATGGATAATCTGAATACCATAACCAAACTTTTTTTTAATCCAGTTCACAGGAACCAGTTGGCCTGAGTTTTCATTGTCCAGCCATTTAAGGCTGATCGGCTCATCCTTTTTCGGAAGTCCGTTCTCATCCAGATGCAGAAAATAGACAATTTGATCCTCATTCAGACTTTTTTCTATAGTAAATAGTACCTGTTGACCCAAGCTCGGAAATCCCGGGATAAAGAGTAGGTACAGTATAGAGAACATGCCTGTAAATCGTATCATTATTAATATTTTTTCCAATACAAGTAATTAGTCGGATAAGCCGGATCATCCTGACAAAATCATTTATAATTTTTTTTGGCTATAAACTGTAAACCTTTTTAGGTTTTTCGATCGGCAGTTTAATCCTAAAAATACTGACAAGCATTTGTCGGCATTATTTCTTTTTTCTTGTATCCGCAGTTGGGGCAGGGAATGGTTGATTTTAGTATCGCTTCCATTCTCTAAAATTTTTTAATGCTATTTCAAATGTCGCAGAATTAAAACCTTCTAACCGGTTTTTTTCACTAATCTGAAAAATAATTTTCCAGTGCCTGAACAGTGTTTTG
>JBBDSA010000011.1:0-187714 GCA_040905165.1 Cyclobacteriaceae bacterium
CCTTATCAATCAGCCCTCTTTCCCTGGCCAATATGAAATGTTTCCTGATCCTGTTATCCCCCATTTCCAAAGCCCCCTCCACCAACTCAATTCCCACTACCGGATGGCCCGCCATCAACATACAGGCAGCAATGCTACTTCCCATTAAGCCCAGCCCAACAATGCCCACAGGAAACTCCTTGGGGTTAAAATCCTTTTCCATATTAATTTTATCAAAGTAAGCATCCGGTTACCCCTCTTGAAAGCAACCGGATGTTAATATCAATCCCCAATATCCGTTAAAGAATAACTACCTTTCCGCTGCGTACCGATTCGTCGCAGGCAAAGGCAATCCTTAAACTATTTACTGCATCCTCCATATGGTTACTCAGGTCAATATCTTCCTGAATGGCTTTTAAAAAATATTCCTGTTCCCTTTTACAAAGTCCGTTGTGATCCGGTTCATCGGTTAAATCCACCCATTCGTCCTCATGGGCAAACTTCTCCGACTTATCCAGTTCGGACTGGTGATATAAAATGGATTCGGTTTTTGTATGGGCCTCTATGCTGTCCGATTTTCCGGATCCCCCCGCCTCTTTGGCTACAATGGAAACCGATCCTTTGGGACCAAAAACATCCTTGATGAAAAATGCGGTTTCACTGACCATGGGTCCCCAACCTGCTTCATACCATCCAACAGAACCATCTTCAAACCGTATTTGAAGATTGCCATAATTATAGTTTCCCGCAGGGATTTCCTCCGTTAGCCTCGCCCCGATGGCATACACCTGTACGGGGGTGGACCGGGTCATCTGACACATCACATCAATATAATGAACTCCACAATCTACAATTGGACTGAGACTTTTCATCAGGTTCCTGTGTAAGGTCCACATTTTACCTTCACTCTGTTGATTAAGGTTCATCCGCATGACCAGGGGTTTACCCAGTTGTTGGCTCATCTCAATAAATTTCTCCCATGAGGGATGATGCCTGAGAATATAACCTACCACCAATTTCTTTTTATGCTTTTTGGCTGCATCCACTACCCTTTGGGCACCTTCTACCGTATCTGCCAATGGTTTTTCTACAAATACGTGGCACCCTTTTTCGAATGCATAAATGGCAAAAGGTTCATGGGTATCTGGATAAGTGGAGATGCTTACCGCATCAGGTTGGGCGCTTTCCATGGCTTTGTGGAAATCATCAAACAAAGGGTAACTACCACCCAATTTATCATTGAGGACTTCCTTTGTCTTACCCCCTGATACCAATCCCACAATTTCATACGCTTCTAATTGATGATAAGCCAAAGCATGGGATGATCCCATATTTCCACATCCTACTACTAAAATTTTAATCGGTTTTTTTTCTGTGGCCATTTTAAATTTGTTTTATTATGTAAAATTTCATTCGTAAAATTCAAGTTTTTAAGATAACCGATGTCTCCTGAAATACCTATTGATAAAGGCCATCCGGTAAAGAAATCAAATACAGCATCAGATCACTTAATTCCTGTCCACTTAAATTGCTTTCAAGCCCCGATGGCATCAGGGATTGCTCAACCGGCACCATGGACACCACTTCGTTTTCAGGAACATTTACTGTCGCCCCTGGGCCAAGTTTGATCTCATAAACCCCATCCCGAAATCCCCTGATAATGCCAATATATTCTTCAGATTTAGTGGTGATTTTTTGGGTTTCATATTCACGGGCAAAGCTGACTCCGGGAAAAACAATGGCTTCCAAAATATCATGTTGGGAACGGATTTCTCCGATATTCGTCAGATCCGGGCCAAAATCATTGCCATTTTCAGCAACAGCATGACAGGTGCCACAAGCGGCTATTCCGAAAAACAGTGCTCTGCCCCTTTCCACATCACCTTGTGCCATCTGACTTTCCAAATTTTCCAGGTAAATTATCCGGTCTTCATGTTTGTTTCTTATGCTGTCCAACAAAACATCTCCTACTCCGGGATAAGGGGAAAATAAAGCTTCAACCTGTCCAAGAGACAATTGATCCCAAAGCCCTTCCATTTTCAATAGTTGGCTTTCCAATAACCTGGCCATCTCCTCTTCCTCATGATCTACCAAAAATTCCAAAAAGTAGGGAACATTGCGCTCCGAAGTTTGAGGAATTACCTCCAGGATTAATAATTCAATTTGCTCCTCGGTTAATTCACTTCCGGAAAGGGTTCTGATGGCCTGAAGTTGGGCGGTTTGATTTTCGGATCCAGTCAAAAGTTTCACCAACCATAAAAAAGAAGGGTTAGGCAATTCCTTTTCCTCAATCAAACTGGCCTGTATCGCCTTTAACCTCAGCATGGTAGAGGTATTTTGTGGGTCAAGAAAGGGCTTCAATGCCTGGCTGAATCCTTTGAGATTAAGCTGGGCAATAAGTTCCAGAACTTCGGTCTGCAAACCGTTTTGCCGGTCATTCAATAAATTTAACAGGGAGGAAGTCCAGGCTTCGGGAAATTGATCCACCGGATTTTCGGCCATTAAATCCAAAAGTATTTTCTTTTTTTCAATGGCAAGGCCCGGATGATCCAATGCATTGGCCATTCCCTGCTTTACAGCTACTTCGTTTTTAAAATTCGGATAAGCGGCTTTGATTTTTTCATTGTCATCTGATTCGTCACTGTTAAGAAATCCCAAGAATTTTTCCAAAAATAAATCATGCCAATCCGGGTGGTTATTCAAAACCCAAAAACCGGTTTCCCTGACAGTTGGATCACTATCAAATAAAAAAGGGCGCACCCAGTCTTTCTCCATAATATCCAGACCTTTTTGATCCAGGGCAATCAATACCGCACTTTTAAGTTGTTCATCCGAAAGTTTTGATTGCAAAACACTTTCATTTTTAATGTGAATCAAGGCAAAAATCACTGCATGCTCGAAAAAGCGGTCCTGGGGGTTTTCCTTCAAAGCAGCCAGCAAAGGCTCCGTGGCTTTTGGTTGGCCTAATTTTCCCAGGGCAGTGGCGGCATGGGCGCTTACCGCCAAAGATGGATCACTGAGCGCCTTGATAAGGCCATCTACCGACTGATCCACCATGGCATCACCTAAAACCCTGGCAGTGGCCGTCTTTACCATTTCACTTTCGTCTTCCAAACCTATTTCCATCTGATTCCAGGCCATGGGAAACTGAGTACGAAAAAGCAGAAACACCGCTTTGGTTCTCACCTTTTCATCGGGATGATTTTGTAGCAGCTCGACCAAATGCGGAGTGGCCATGGTTGGATTTTTAAGCAGGTATTCTCCCGCTTTTGTGGCCACATTTGGCCTTTCATTGGATAACAATTCAACTAACTCTCCCTGGCCGAGTGCTTCCCATTGTATGTTATTTCCCCATGGATCAGATACAGTAGGTATGGATTTTCTGATTCGGAAAATACCACCCGGGACCTCAGGTTTTGCCGTTTGGCTCAGAGGACATCCTGCAATAAACCAGCCACCTGTGTTGACCATCAAAAGGTTCCCATCTGCTTCCTGCAGCACATCGGTAGGATGAAAATCAGGAAGGGCAGCATTTAAGAAATATTGGCTCTTGGCCTCAAAAGTGGCACCGGATGGGCTAATTTTGGTCTGCATGATCCTACCTGTATTGAACTCCGCATGGAAAAGGTCTCCTTCAAAACCGGCTCCCCAATATGACCCATTGTACCGCATCAATCCTGAGGGAGATACCCTGGCCATTTTATGCATGGGGGGCATCAAAGTTCCGGTCCTCACCAATTGATCCTCCTTTATCACAGAATGGTATTTGGGATATACCCCACCATATGTCCAATGCATTAAGGCATCCCGGTACCCTCCCTGTGGATCTATAAAGTAAGTCATGGTTCCAAATACTTCTCCCGAAGGTGAAAAGGCCAATTCCACGGCATTGTCAAATCCACCGCCAGAAAAGGATTGAAGTTGGCTCCCATCAGGCAAACAACGCCAAATTCTTGCCCCTTTACCGGAAAAGTTGACGAATTCCCTGCTTTTGATATCAAAGCCCCTTCTGGCATCCGCAAGGTACAGCCAACCATCAGGACCCAAAAAGGGGCCACTTAGTATCGCCGCATTATGGTTTAACTTCCAACCCGAAAGCAAAACTTCCCTTTCATCCGCTTTTCCATCTCCGCTTGTATCTGTAAACTTCAATAAATCCGGCACTGCCGTGACAATCAGGCTACCGTCCAAATACACCCCTCCCATAGGAAATGGCAATTGGTCAGCAAAAACGGTACGGGAATCAAAAATTCCATCCTGATCTGTATCTTCCAAAAGTAAAATTTTAAAATCCGGATTTTCAAGAATGGCTTCTGTACTCTCCGTTGCGCCACTGGATTCGAAAACAAACAACTTTCCCTGATCATCAAACACCGCAAACATGGGATACTTGACCAATCCCGGCAAAGTTGCTTCTTCTATGGAAAATCCTTCCGGAAGATTCATTCCTTCGATTTTATGGACATCTTCATTCCAAATTCCCAATAAAATCCAAAGTGAAACAATAATTATTAGAGGAAGCAACCAAAACCAAAAATTCGAGATCTTATTTTTTCTTTGCATATTGACCTGAGCAAATCAATTCAATTTTTCTCTGTCCAACAGCAAAGGGAAAAACTGTCCTTTTAATGTTTCTCCAGGGGGTATCACCGGCACCCCGTCCAAAAGCACATCATTGGTATTGGATTGTGTTCCATCCGCAAAAACATTCAGGACAAATGCCCTTCTTGACCTGTCCGATTTGTTTTCGTAAGATCCATGTACCATAAGAGGGTGATGAAAAGATCCATAACCCTTTTTCATTTCAATTGGAACCGGTTTGAATTCCTTTTTCTGCTTTTCAGTAAGGTAATCCATCAAACCTTCCATGTCCCCTGCCAATTCCGGCTTATCCAATAAACCCCAGCGATGGCTTTTAGGAACATAATAAAGGCAGCCGTTGGAAATGTCGGCATCATCCAACCCCACCCAGCAAGTCAGATGCTGCATGGGCACGGTACGGGTCCAGTAGGAATAATCCTGATGCCAGGCCACCACCCCGCCATGTTTGGCAGGTTTGCAAAAAAGCTGATCGTGCCAAAAACGAACCGACTTGTCTTCCAGCAGTTGGCTTGCTGCCATCACAAAAGCAGGATTCCAAAGGATATCATGAAAGCCCTCTTTAATCCTCCAATGCCCCAGGGAGTGAAAAAGGACGGTATCGGGATTGGCGGATTCATTCGATTTGAATTCATAAAACAATTCATTTCCCGGATGGTTGGGATTGATGATCTCATCCAATTCTTTGTTGAGAAGATCTACTTGCTCATTTTCCAGTAATTTGATATTGGGTAAGTACCCGTTTTCATGGAAAAATGCTACCTGTTCTTCACTGAGGCGGTACTTTTCCCAATCATTTTTTGTTTTAGGCCATTCAAAAAGGTCAGAAACCAATTCATGGACTTTGGATAAATCTTTGATCATTCTAAGGTTCAATTAATTTTGGTGTGATAGATTTTAGGGGTTGGGCAATAAGGGTGCAATCTGATCCGGTGAAATTACCCCTGGAGGCAGTTCAGTTACCGTGAGGTTTCTGAAATGGATAGGTGCCCCCTCAGATTCCAGGCAGATGTATCCCTTTTTCTGGGTGGACTTACTGATACCGTTGACAAATTTTCCGTTCACGGAAAGCTTTATAACCCCATCCACACAAACTACTACATAAGTGTTCCACTTGCCTTTGCCCAAGCTGCGGTTTTCGATGGATTTACTTCGGGTTCCCCTCGGATTATCGGGGTCGGTTACTACGCCTCCCACTCCAAATAGTTCTCCGTGAACATAGGCAATTGGCGGAAGCTCGCCATTTTCATTTTTGTTTAAAGTTACCCATTCCAAATCCAACATCTGCACTTCAACCCCATCGGGCAATCTGTTTTTACCCGGATCTGCGCCACTCCAGACAAAAGTACCGGAATTGCCCCCGGCTTCCATGTGTTTCCATTCCACATACATGATAAAGTTTTCATATTGTTTTTCGGACCGGATCACGCCAATAGGCTCCCCTTCACAAATCAGCTCATCCCCTTTAAACCGCCAGGTTTCCTTTTCTGTATTGACATTCATCCATTTTATATCCGCTTCTTTGGATTTTTTACCTTGAATCAGGCTTTCCAGGCCTTGTTCTTTTCCAAATTCAAACAGGTACTCCTGGGCAGCAAGGTTAAAACTAATGCCTAAAACCGCCAATACGGTAAGCATGGAACTATTAAATTGAATCATGATGTATGTTTAAATTAAAAAAAATCAAACCACTTTGGTTACTCCGGGAACCGCAACCGGCGGTACTGCCAATACTAGATCCCAACGGTATTCTTCCGCTGCAGGTCCCAAATGATGGTCACTTTTCATGGCTTCTTCCCAGGTAATGGTTTGACCGCTATAGCCCACCATTCTTCCCAAAATGGCCAACATGGTACTGTTCGCCATCAATTCACCTTCGTTGATCGTTTTCCCGGACCTGATCGCAGAAAATAATTCTTCATGTTGCGTTTCGTAGGGGTTATTGCTTTCCCCCTCATAATCCCAACGCGTGGCACCCTGGGTAGCATGGATCCGCTTACCGCTATCAATAAAAGCATGTCCTTCGGTACCGGTAATGTCCACTTTATTAACATTGGAACATCCCTGCTGTTGACGACTCATATGAACCCCTTTTATATTGTTCTCGAATTCATATTCTATGGCAAAATGATCATAAATATTTCCCCATTTTTCTTCGGTTCTTGATTGTCGCCCCCCTGATCCGGTGGCACGGATGGGTAATTTATCCCCTAAAGCCCAGGACATCAAATCCAGGCTGTGCACCATCATTTCAACGATATAATCTCCTGACAACCAATCATAATAATACCAGTTTCTCAATTGATATTCCATTTCAGTCCAATTCTCCTGTCTCGGTTTGTACCACAGGCCACCACCGTTTCTGGCCGTAAACACATTGGTTATCTCTCCGATTTCCCCTGCCTTAATTCTTTCATATAAAGCACGCTTGGAAAAATCATAGCGATAGGTAAAACCTGAAACCACAGACAGGTTTTTTTCTTTTGCCTTTTTTGCCGATTCCAAAATGCTTCTTATGCCGGGAGCGTCCACCGCTACCGGTTTTTCGCAAAATACATGTTTACCCGCATCCACTGCTGCCTTAAAATGGGCAGGGCGAAATGCCGGAGGAGTGGTCAGAATAACCACATCAACCCCTGCATCCAGAACCTTTTGATAAGCATCAAAGCCAACAAATTTATGGGCATCGTCAACTTTTACCTGTTCCGGATTGATCTTTTTCAGGGATTGGTACGATTCTTCCAGGTAATCGGAAAAAATATCAGCCATACAGGTCAATTCCGCATCTTTATCTGCCTTCATGGCCTGGGCTGCTGCTCCTGTCCCTCTGCCTCCACAACCTATCAAACCTACTTTTAATGGAGCCCTTCTCGCTGCATGGCTAGGGTTAATGGAAAAGCCCAAAGGCAATACCGTACTGCCTATTACAGCAGTTCCTGTGGACTTTAAAAATGACCTACGATTGTTTTTATCTAACATAATCTGTGTTGGGTTAAACCAATTTATTAAGGGAATAAAACCTAGAATTACTATTTGAATTTCTAATCAGCCGTAAAATACAATTTGTCTTTTCAAGTTCAAACTCTTTTTACACCAAATTCCATGGATGGAAGGATAAACAGAGGGGTAATTACCATCAATCAACAAAAAATAATATATTTGGAATTCTACCTAAGAACAATAAACCCTCATTCATGCCAGATACTTTAAAAGAAAGAAAGACCGTTGATCAGCCATTTATTTCCAACATCCAAGGTGAAGTTTTAACCGATGAGTACACCTTGGGAATGTACAGTACCGATGCCAGTATTTATCAGATACGACCGGTGGCCATTGTATTGCCAAAGGATGAAAATGATGTAATTAAAACCGTGCAATGGGCAAAAGAAAACGGAGTTTCCCTGCTTCCCAGAGGTGGGGGCACCAGCCTGGCCGGGCAAACGGTTGGGAATTCCATTATCCTGGACTTTTCCAAATACATGAACCAAACTCTCGAAATCAATGAAAAGGAAAGGTGGGTAAGGGTGCAGCCTGGAAAGGTAAGGGATGTTTTAAACGAGGAATTGGCTCCCCTAGGTCTTCATTTTCCCGTGGACCCAGCCACCTCCAGCAGGGCCAATGTAGGAGGCATGGTGGGCAACAATTCCTCCGGAACCAAAAGCATCATCTATGGCAAAACCGTAGACCATCTATTGGAGGCCAGGGTATTATTGGCAGATGGAACACCCTTGGTACTTCATGAGATGGGGGAGACAGCCTATGATGAAACCGCGCTTCAGGATACCAGAGAAGGGGAAATATACAGGAATTTTAAAAGCCTTATCAAAGAACATAAGGAACGGATAAAGGAAAAGTTTCCCAAAGTAATGCGTAGGGTGGGCGGATACAACCTGGACGAATTCATTTACACCGATCAATGGAATCTGGCAAAACTGATCTGCGGAAGTGAGGGCACCCTGGCCACCACTTTGGAACTGAAGCTTAACCTGGAGCCTCTGCCCCGGTATAAATCTGTCTGCGTCGTTCATTTTGCTGAATTACTTGATGCCATCGGCGCTGTGACGCCCATCCTAAAATACCAACCTTCGGCGGTGGAGATCCTGGATAAAATTGTGGTCGATCTCAGCCGGGAAAACCTTACTACAAAAAGACATTGCCATTTCATTGATGGAAATCCTGCTGCCATATTGATCGTGGAATTTTATGGTGACAGTGCTGAAGATGTGATGGAAAGGCCTAAAGCCATGATCAAAGATCTACATCACCAGGGTTTGGGATATGCCTATCCACTTTTTCCCGAAGGGCCAGCATATGAGGATGTCTGGCTGGTAAGAAAAAAGGGACTTGGACTGATGTTGGGGTTGAAAGGGAAAAAGAAACCTCTGCCTTTTATAGAGGATGCGGCCATACCTACGGACTATCTGAAAGAATACATTGACCGAACCCTACAGATATGCCAAAAACACGGCACCGCGGTCTCCATGTATGCCCATGTCAGTGTAGGCGTAATCCACGTCAGGCCCATACTGGATTTAAGGCAGGCAGAAGATATCGAAAGGCTGAAGAATATCGCTGAAGATACTTTTAAGTTGGTCATGGAATATGGCGGATCCTGGTGTGGGGAACATGGTGATGGACTGGTAAGAAGTGCTTTTAACGAACGCTTTTTTGGTAAAGAACTGTACCAGGCCTTTATCGAGGTAAAGCGCTTGTTTGACCCCAAAAATTTAATGAATCCCGGAAAAATTGTGGAAGCCCAAACCATTGAACAAAACCTGAGGTATGGGACAGCTTATCAGGATCAGCCGGTCAAGACTGCATTTTTTTATCGCACCGAACAGAGTTTTCAGGAGTCTGTTCACATGTGCACGGGCGTTGGGGAATGCAGGAAGCTTATCGGTGGGACCATGTGCCCCAGCTTTAAAGCCACTAGAGACGAAGAACACTCCACCCGAGGAAGGGCAAATGCCCTAAGAATGGCGATGTCCGGCCAACTCAACGGGCAGGGCCTGGCCAGTGAAAGGCTGCAGGAAACACTCAGTCTTTGTCTAAGCTGTAAGGCCTGCAAATCCGAATGTCCCAGCAATGTGGATATGGCCAAGATGAAAAGCGATGTCATGCAATTGTACTACGATAAAAATGGTCCAAAATTGAGGGACAAATTAATCCGGGATGCGCCAAAAATGGCCAAAAAATTGGCTGGAAAACTGGCTTCTACCATCAATGCGATTCAGTCTTCCTCTATATTTAAAAACAGCCTGGAAAAATTGGCGGGATTTGATAAACGGAGAACGCTGCCCTCCTATTCCAAAGAACCCTTTTTCCGGTGGTTTGAAAAGAATAAAGATAAAAACATCAAAAGCGATAAAAAAGTGGTGCTATTTGCGGATACCTACCTCAATTATCATGAACCTGGTATTGGGATTTCCGCTATGGAACTGCTCAATGGTTGTGGATATGAAGTCATTTTGGCCAATGTAGGTTGCTGCCAAAGACCAAAAATTTCCCATGGTTTTCTAAGAGATGCAAAAAAGGACGGTCAATCCACGGTGGAGCAACTCATCCAATTTATTGACCAGGGCCTTACGGTAGTGGTCTGTGAACCCAGTTGTGCCTCTGCCCTGAATGATGATTTTCCGGATTTATTGAACGACCGGGAAATGGGGAGGAAATTAGAGGAAAATATCATGATGATTGATGTGTTTCTTTCCAGGGAAATGGAGGCGGGAAACATTCAAGTCAAATTGAAGCCCAGGGCAGAAAAATTGTTTCTTCATGGGCATTGCCATCAAAAAGCCCTTTATGGCACCCAAGCTATGAAAAACACGCTGGGAAAAGGAGCCTCCATGTCTGAGATTCCTTCTGGCTGCTGTGGCATGGCCGGATCATTTGGTTATGAAAAGGAACATTATGCCATTTCCGAAAAAATAGGCAATGAGATATTATTCCCCACTTTAAATGCACTTCCAGCCGGCGCTTTGGTAGCGGCAAGCGGGTTCAGTTGCAGGCATCAAATCAGTCATTTTACAGGCATCCAATCCAAACATTGGGTAGAATGTGTGGAAATCATCAAATCATGAAAAAAAACAGAAGAACTTTTATCAAACAATCAGCGATGGGGGCAGCAGGATTCCATATCGTACCCAGCCATGTGATCAGTGGGCTTGGCCATGTAGCGCCCAGCGATAAATTGAACATTGCCGGAGTGGGTATAGGCGGCAAGGGCCGTCCCAATCTCCGGGCCATGAAAACAGAAAATATTGTGGCCTTATGCGATGTAGACTGGAATTATTCCCAACCCGTCTTCAATGAATTTCCCAAAGCAAAAAGGTATTATGATTGGAGGGAAATGATGGATGAAATGGGCCGGGAAATTGATGGGGTGATGGTAGCTACACCGGACCATACGCATGCCGGTATTGTGGCCCAGGCCATGATCATGGGAAAGCATGTTTATTGTCAAAAACCCCTCACCCACTCCATCTATGAATCCCGGCTATTAACCCAATTGGCCGCAAAATTTCCGGTGGCCACCCAAATGGGCAACCAGGGAAATTCAGGAATAGATGTGCGGGAAGTCTGCGAATGGATATGGAACGGTGAAATCGGAGAAGTCAGGGAGGTACATGCCTGGACCGATAGGCCCATCTGGCCTCAGGGTCAGGAAAGGCCTGCTCAAGAAATGCCTATTCCGGAGAACTTCAATTGGGATTTGTTTTTGGGACCTGCCCCTTTTCGTCCCTACTATACAACCTATACCCCCTGGAACTGGCGGGGCTGGTGGGATTTTGGTACCGGCGCTTTCGGAGACATGGCCTGTCATGTATTGGACCCGGTGTATGCTGCCTTAAAATTACGGTATCCCACCCAAATTGAGGGCAATTCCTCCCCCATGAACACCGAAAGTGCACCACAGTCCGAACAGGTAAAGTTTCACTTTCCGGAAAGAGAAGCCATGGAGAAATTTGCCCTACCGGCGGTAGATGTGTATTGGTATGATGGAGGCCTGTTACCTTATCGTCCTGATTTACTGCCGGAAGGCATTGATATGATGGCAGATGGATTGGGAGGTTGCATTTTTGTAGGCAGTAAGGACACCCTTTATTGTGGCTCTGGTGGTGTAGGGAAAAGGCTGCTTTCCGGAAGGGAACCCAAAGTACCCGCACTTCTTAGGCGCATTCCGGAAGCCATGGGCTACAAGGACGGTCCCCATGAACAGGATTGGATCAGGGCCTGTAAAGAATCACCTGATACCAGAGTGGATAGCAGTTCCAACTTTGCTTATGCCGGGCCTTTCAATGAAATGGTGCTATTGGGGGTATTGGCCATCAGATTACAAAGCCTCCATAAAACCCTGAATTGGGATGGAGAAAACATGCAGTTTACCAATATTGGATCCAACGATTCCTTAAGGGTGATTCAAAGTGATGAATTTACCATCCGAAACGGGCGCCCCTCTTTTGATAAAAAATATGCGGAAATGAATGCCCGGGAAATGGTGGAAGAATACATCAGGCATACCTATAGAAAAGGATGGGATTTACCCCCAATGGGATAGCATTACTATCAATCAATTGGTGATAATCCTGAAGCACCCATTCCATTCGGAGCTGTTACCAATAGCCGTTTTTTGTTCTTGACTTGGAATTAAAGGGCACATTATTTCTAATTTATTAATTTTTCTGTATTTTGTCATAAATTAGGAGAATTATGATCCCGTGCGCTGGGTTGAAGAAAAGGATTTGGGGATGATGGTTCTATGATCAATTTAACAAACCTTCTATTCATCAATCTTAAACCTGAATGTCTACCCAAACTTTTCCTCAAGACACCCAAATTTCCTCCCCAAAACCGGTTCTTAAGGTAATCGATGCCGTAGCATTGATTGTAGGTATTGTGATCGGTGCCGGCATTTTCCGAACACCTTCATTTGTGGCTGGAAATGTGGATAATGGCGGGGTGATGCTGACGACCTGGCTTCTCGGGGGGCTAATCTCTTTGATTGGTGCCCTATGTTACGCCGAACTGGCCACTGCTTTTCCGAATACGGGAGGGGATTACCATTTTCTGATGCGGGCATTTGGCAGGAGATTGGCTTTTCTGTTTGCCTGGGCAAGGATGAGTGTGATCCAAACCGGTTCCATTGCCTTGCTGTCTTTTATATTTGGGGATTATGCATCGAGGATTTATCCATTGGGAGAGCAGTCCACCGTCATTTATGCCGCACTGGCTGTAATGGGATTGACCGGAATCAATCTGCTGGGGATCATGATGGGCACCGGCACCCAAAAAATGCTTACTGCACTGGAATTGTTGGGTATATTGGTGCTTATCGTTATCGGTTTGGTATTCTATTCTCCAGTTGATACGGCGCCAACAATATTACCGGGGGTTACCGGTTTTTCAAATTCCATGGGATTGTCCATGGTTTTTGTTCTATTGACTTTTGGAGGCTGGAACGAAGCAGCCTATATCTCTGCGGAGATGAAATCAAAAAATAAAGCCGGCCAAAGGCAAATTGCATTGGCTTTAATACTGAGCATATTGATCATTACGGGAGTTTACTATTTTATCAACCTGGCCTATCTCCAGGTTTTGGGTTTAGAAAACATGGCCAGTTCCACCGCCGTGGCCAGTGATCTGATGCAAGTGGTGATAGGAGATGTAGGAGCCTGGTTGATATCACTGCTGGTAGCCATTGCGGCACTGACCTCCGCCAACGCTACCATTTTCACCGGAGCCAGATCCAACTTTGCTTTGGGAAGGGATTTTAAGCTCTTTGCTTTCATGGGCAAATGGGATTCAGAAAAATCAGGTCCTGTTAAAGCCTTTATAACCCAGGGAGCCATATCTCTTGTATTGGTTAGCTTTGGTTTGTTTTCCCGGGATGGTTTTGAGACCATGGTCGATTTTACGGCCCCTGTTTTCTGGTTTTTTCTGTTGATGGTTGGGGTTGCCCTGTTTGTCCTGAGAAGAAAGTTCCCTGGAATTAAACGCCCATTTCGGGTACCTTTATACCCCATCTTACCCCTGATTTTCTGTCTGAGCAGCAGTTATTTGCTCTACTCAAGTATAGTTTATACTGGTTGGGGGGCTTTGGTAGGGATAGCCGTTTTATTGGTAGGGATTTTGCTGATGTTTATTTACCCTATCCAGGCTAAGGGGCATAATTTGCCAACGAATCAGAAAGATCATGGACCCATTTAAGACCCTCTTATCTCCCCTGTTTTTGACCCTTGTTTTTTCCTTTCCGATATGGGCTCAGGAAGATCCCCCATTTGTTTTGGATGTTCCTTATGTCCCCACACCGGATAATGTGGTAGAGGCCATACTGGAATTGGCCAATGTAAGTGAATCAGATGTATTATATGATCTGGGTTCCGGAGATGGAAGGATTCCTATTGCCGCTGCAAAAAATCATGGGGCAAAAGCTGTAGGCATTGAACTCAATCCGGAACATGTCCGGCTTGCCAAAACCAATGTAAAAAAAGCGGGGCTTGGTGATAAAGTCAAAATCATAGAAGGCGATATCTTCAAAACGGATTTCAATGAGGCAACCGTATTGACACTCTATCTGTTTCCTGAAATCAATGAAAGGCTCAAACCCAAAATCTTTAAACTGAAATCCGGAACCAGGATCGTTTCCCACAAATACGATATGGGAGATTGGCAACCTGAAAAGACAATAAAAATCAAAGGACCGGGAGGTTCCGATCATGTTTTATACCTGTGGAAAGTACCCGCGTCTTAATTCATTCTAAAACCTATTCATCCCTATTAACCATCTAAAAACACAAACCATGAAAACCATTCAACATTCATTGCTGGCCTTAACAGTACTCTTCTTTGTCCATACAGAGATCATTGCACAGGATGTGGTCTACGTCCCCACCAAACAAAAGGTGGTGGAAGCCATGCTGGACCTGGCCGAAGTCCAATCTTCGGATATTGTATATGACCTTGGATGCGGAGACGGAAGGATCGTCATTACCGCAGCCAAGAAATACGGCGCCACCGGAATCGGAATTGACATTGATCCGGAACGGATTGAAGAGGCCAACCAAAATGCCGAAGAGGCGCAGGTAACCGATAAAGTAGAATTTAAATTGGCCAACTTATTTGAATCTGACTTCAGCGAAGCTTCTGTGGTAACCCTTTACCTTCTGAATTCACTCAATGCCAAACTGCGGCCTATCCTTTTGGAACAATTGAAGCCGGGCTCAAGGATTGTTTCCCATTCTTTTCATATGGGAGACTGGGAGCCCGATCAAAAAATCACTGTAGAAGGGGCTACGGTTTACCTGTGGACGGTACCTGAAAAATAGGAATTTTGGGGAAGTACCTGACAGGAATTGAAAAATTTCAATTGAAAATTAATCTGCCGTTAGGTATGAAAAAGAAGGGGCGCGTACGGATCTACTTTAAATGACATTCCCGAAAAGGAAAAATAGAAAAAAGAAGGCATATAAGCTGGTTGGTAACAAGGACACTTCCCTTCTTTAAGACCTTTTGATCCGTAGGTAAATAGTGATAATCTAAATCTTAAATTTCTTTGGATCTTTGCTGTTAGGCCTAAAACTCACAATCTCTACGTGTTCTTCTTTGATACGGTAATATATACTTGTCTGTTTACTGAAGGAACATTTTCTCAGACCTTTCCGTTTATTGGATTCACGGTATATCTCGGGCGCATTCGATAGCTGTTCCAGTGTCTTTTCTATGCTTACATAAACTTCCTTTACCTTCTTCTGTCCAAACTTCTGAAGAACATATTCAAGCAATTCTATTTCTTCATTCCTGGCACGGAGAGAATAGCGGATCGTCAATCCCAAACCTAAAAGTTGAACCGTTTTTTGATTTCCTCACGAACAGATTCTTGGGACAGGTACTGTCCTTTATCCAGTTGCTCCATTCCTTCATCGATGGCCGCCTGGTCTTCCGCGCTTAACTCTTCCCAGAAATCCACATCATCATCGATTTTTAAAAGTGATTTGACCGCATTCAAAACATGCTCATCATTGCTGTTGATGATTTCCGAGATGATCCTGTATTTTACCGAATTATCCATTTGATGGTTTTTTTTAATTATAGCATAAAGTTAACGATTTTTATGTTTAATTTAGTTTCCTTTATCCCAGCGAGTGGTGATTTTAAAATCTGAAATTGCAATTTTTATCTGAACTATTTAGTTTAAAAATAACCTGGTCGAACGAGTCCCATGCCTGGATGCCATGCCTAATTCGCCGTTGTTAATCAATTCCTAAAAGTAGACAATATCAATTAGTTAATTTAAAACCTCTTTTGATCAATTGCCTACTGCTTTAGCTGTAGGCAATATGGAGTTTGTCAGCATCACCTTGAATGGCTCAAATCCAAATTTCACAATAAACTCTTCATATTCTTCCTGGAATGTTTTTCGCTTATGATGCTTTTCTTGGTTTCTTATATATTCTCTGACCCTCAATCATCGATTCAGAAACAGAAACCGCAAAATATTCATCCTGCCATTCAAATTTTTCTAGGGTAAGTTTATAGCGATTCCAAAAATTCTCCCCCTAAACCTTCCCTTTGCTTTTCATACCAAATATAAGAGTCGAAAACATCTGCTTCCGTTTCTTCGGACAGTTGGTAATTATAGGGTATCTTTTGTTCGATCTCTTATCCTGTTCTTTACCGTATCCCAGGTGGAGAACTTCATTTCCCCGTTTTCATACTTCTCGAGCCTGCTGTCCAGTTCCTTCCTCTGTTCCGCATTTAATTCAAAGGAACTTTCCTGTTTGTCCTTTAGAACTTGGATTTGTTCAAGGACGGACTTGTCCTCAAGCTCGGTAAGCCAGTGTATAAGTTCTATTTTGACAGATTTCACGTCCATACTCATTATAATTTCGAAGCCTAAAGTTAACGATTTTTCCCTATAATTCATTCTCTCCGCCGGGTGGTGTTTCACCTTCTGCTGCATAACCCCTGTCTCCTCTCATCTTGATTCTGGCCTCATCCGCCCTCAGGTTTTAGTTTCCAAACCTGCTGCTTCAACTCCTCAACCCTTCTCTGTTGGTATTGCTCCAATGCGGAAGGGTTATATGCACCTCATGAAAACCTGTACTTTCCTAAGGTCGTTCCATCTTTTAAAAGGATTAAAGTTCTACCTTGATATGAAGTTTTCCGCCAAGTCCTTCTTCCACTACTCTCTTTAGGGTGGATAACCGTATGTCATTAATCGCCCGCTCTATCTTGGAGATATACGTGCGTTTTACTTTCAGCTTATCGGCCAACTCTTGCTGGGTAAATGAGCTTCTTTGCGCGCAGATTTCAACATTTCAAAATCTATGTTTAAAGGCGATGTAGCTGTATTTTTCCCATTTACAAAACACCTATTACAATTATTTTAAATCATTTTCATTAAAGTCTTGTTACCTTAAATAAGGAAAAATTCGAATTTCTTTAAAACCACCCAAATAATAATCATGTCATCCCAATTAAAATTCATAGACCAAAAAAATTCCAAGTTCTTCCCAACGGTACGTAAAAGGGTAGACCACTATTTTGAGGCCAACAACCTGACCAAAAGGGCAAATTTCAATATGGTGGTCAAGACAGTTATCTACCTTACAACATTTGTATCCTTATACTTTCTGATACTGTTGGAAGTATTTCCTGATATGGTCAATTTATTTTTGGCCATTGCTTTAGGTATGAATATGGCATTTATTGGATTTAACATCTGTCACGATGCCCTTCATGGTTCCTATTCCTCCAAGCCATGGATCAACAAGACACTTGGCTTTCTGTTTAACATCATCGGTGCCAATGTTTATGTTTGGAACATCACACACAATAAAATTCACCATACCTACACCAATATAATTGGGCATGATGCTGACCTGGAAGTAGCCCCGGGAATGGTAAGGGTTTCAGCATCTGAAAAGCACCACCCCATCCATCGTTATCAGCACATTTATGCCTTTTTTCTGTATTCCTTGGCATCCATGTCCTGGTTTTTTAAGAAAGACTATAAAAAGTTTTTCCAGAAAAAAATCGGAAAACATGAAAACAACCATCCCAAAATAGAATACTTCAACCTGTTTTTTTATAAGCTGCTTTATTATAGCCTTTTCATAATCATTCCATTGGTGGTGATGGACATCACCTGGTGGCAATACCTAATTGGTTTTTTGGCACTTAATTTTGCCGAAGGCTTGGTATTGGGACTGGTTTTCCAATTGGCCCATCTGGTGGAGCAAACGTCATTTCCGAATCCCAATGAAGAAGAAAATATAAAAGAAGCCTGGGCACAGCACCAGATGCGGACTACGGCCAATTTTGCGAGAAAAAGCAAAATGGCTACCTTTCTCTGCGGAGGCTTGAATTACCAGGTGGAGCATCACCTGTTTCCAAAAATCTGCCATATCCACTACCCCGCAATTTCTGAAATTGTAAAGCAAACGGCACTGGAATTTGACCTGCCGTACCATGAAAATGAAACATTTTTTTCAGCCTTAAAGTCCCACTATCATTTTCTAAAAAAGGCTGGAAACCCTCAACTAGCCTAATGAATGGAAAATATAATCTCTAAATACATGGCAAATTTTGTACTTACTTCATACTTACAAATTGAAAAATGGGACTTTTCCGGCCAAATTGATTAAATCCTTTAGATTTTTTCGAAAACCAAGCGGAAATGATCCATGATTTCCTTTTCGAAACAAATCTTATTTGGGCTTAACCTGAAAATCGCCATCCTATACCTAAATTCTTTGTCCATAAAATATTTAGGTAACAAATTCAGGTAAAGCCAATATTTTTTAAAATTAAACGCCCTGAATTTCTTTCTCCATTGGGAAATGGTTTCAATATAGTCAAGCCTTCCACTGCTTTGAGAGATCACTTTAAAATCGGGTTTAGCATTATTGATGACCATTTCGGCGCCATCAGGTAACCAGGATCCAGGAAATTCTTTTACCATTAAAGCCATCACATGCTGAGGTGAACCCCATTTTGCATCAATGTTGATGTCTTCAAAAGGCACCTTATTTTTGCCAAACACCATGGTCTGTACATACAATCTCCCTCCAGTAGGAAGAATTTCCGCTACTGATTTAAAAAAATCACGGTAAATTTTCTCCTGCCTCCCAGCTTTCCAATCATCAATGGAACAAAAATGCTCAAATGCACCTACACTGGAAACCGCATCAAACATTCCAAAATCTTGCGGCTTTATCTCGCGGCAATCTTTTAAATAGACTGTTAATCCGTTTTTTCGACAGGATTCAACCTGTCTTTCGGAAAGGCTTAACCCAATGCTCCGGGCACCCAAATCTGTTATATATTTCGAAAATGGACCCCAACCGCATCCCATATCCAGGACTTTGGATCCTTTACCTATTTGAAGGGATTTAGCAATAAACTCATTTTTTGCTTTTTGGGATTCTTCCAGGGAAAGGGAAAAATCACCATTGTACAAAGCACCACTAAAGTCACCGGTTTCTCCAATACTTAAGCGAAATATTTCATCAATGGTAGAATATGAAAAATCAAGGTCCTTTTTATTTGCCATTTGTAATACCTTCAGATACTATATAAATATCCAATATAATAAATTGAGACCTAATTTCAGGTATAACAAATAAAAAAGTTTACTTTTGGTTTCCAAACTACAACAGGGTTATATAAGAAAGCTACAGACCAAACTGTCTTAAATGGTGATCGAGGTGTTTCCATAGCACAAGGTTCCATTCCCTGGTATTTTAAGGCCCGAAAAACGGATGAGGGGCCGAAAGAGGTTTTTCGTTTTTTTTGAATTGAACCAACAGGACCAAGTATTTTCTTTTCTCCTCCTCAAACTGATTTTAGTCAATTTTACCTTTGGTTTCGAATTGGGGGGCAGTCTTTACATTTTTCGGAAAATTGGGGAGCAATTTGAGACTTATAATCTTTATAATTTTTTGTTTGATATTAGCGGGCCTTGCCGGTTTATCCCATTCCATAATTCGGCGGGTTGTTATATTACAATGTAACAGCATCTCGGTGGCTTGCATGCTGCCCTATAACGGTTGGTGCTAAGGCATCAGTTTTGCTACCCTTGTTGAAAGGTTATCCAACAGCTTAACGTTCTTTAAATTCTCCCTGACCATTGGCTTTCTTTTATAGTAAATTCTCTAAAGTCTCCATTGACACTATTAAGTTTCACACTTATTTTTCACTTCATCATTTTTACCAATTTAGTCACCAAGGATTAAATTATTGGGCATTTTTTATCTTTTATTTTACTAAAATTGTCATAGGAGGTTAAGAAAACTTCGAATAAAAGTGATGCACAAAGAGGCACTGTACAACGCAATGAACAAGCCGTTTAAATGGATTGAGAAAATGAAAGTAATAGTTGAAATTCCTGACAGTGAAGTGGCTTTCGGGATGAAAGTCTTAAAAAGCCTTGCCTTTATAAAAAAGGCAAAGCCCATGTCGGCAGCGGGTGCCGAACTTTGGGACGAACTTAATGAAGCTGGCGAAGAGGTGCGCCTGCACAAACAGGGGAAACTTAAATTAAAATCTGCCCAAGAGCTTTTGGATGAGTTATAGCATTATTTCTACCCATCGTTTTGGGAAAGAGCTGAATCGCCTGGTAAAAAAATTCCCTTCCCTGAAAAGTGAATATGCGGAACTTATTGGGGATATTTCCGAAAACCCGGAAACAGGTACTTTTATCGGGATCAGTTGTTCCCTGTAGCATGGTCACCCCCGGTATGGTCCCACTGAAGGCCTCTTCCAATTTAAACATGGGTCTGGATTTGACCAGATCCATATCCACCTCTTCCACTGCGGAGGCAAGGTGCTGTAATGGTTTCCTTATTGGCAGTGGACACTTCTTTTTCTTGAAAACCTACCATATTGAACATCAGGGTAGGATTGTTCTGAACAGAGATTTGGTATTCCCCTTCGATGTTGGTGGTGGTACCTAACGTAGAACCCTTTATCAGGGGGATAACCCTATACTTTTTCCCATTTTAAAGCCAATTAATTAACTAAATTTGCCATTCATGTAATTTGATGGCCGTTTTTGTGTCAATGGTTGATAAAAATCATGGATTGGGCCAATTTGATTTATCCAAAAAAGATCATGGTCTTCCCTTATTCCTTTAAATTAAAATATCGCTGACCACCTTACCGTGAACATCTGTCAGCCTGAAGTCCCTGCCTCCAAAATGATAGGTCAATTGCTTGTGCTGAATGCCCAATAAATGAAGAATGGTAGCGTGTAAATCATGGATACTTACGGGTTGGTCCACTACCCGGTACCCATATTCGTCGGTCTGTCCATAGATGGTCCCCCCTCTTATTCCTGCTCCCGCCATCCACATGCTGAAGGCAGAGGGGTTATGGTCTCTTCCATCTTTCCCCTGTGCAAAGGGTGTCCGTCCAAATTCCCCTGTCCACACTACCAGAGTTTCTTCCAGCAGTCCCCTGGATTTAAGATCCTTCAACAGCCCAGCAATGGGCCGGTCTACCGCATGGGCATTGCGGGCATGACCCTCTTTCAGGTTTTGATGCTGGTCCCAACGGTCAATCCCTTTGCCTACCAATGGACAGGTCAATTCCACAAATCGTACCCCCCTTTCAACCAGCCTTCTTGCCATCAGACATTGGGTGCCATAACTTCGGGTATGTGGATCATCGTCCATCATACCATACAGCTTTTGGGTGGCCTTGGATTCACCTGAAAATTCGGTCAGTTCGGGAACAGAGGACTGCATCCGGTAAGCCAGCTCGTAATTCTTGATGGCCGCTTCCACATCATCAGGTAGGGCACCATGACTTTGATCTATCTTTTTTATAAAGTCCAATTTTTTTCTTTGGCTTGCTATATTAGAATCATTTGACCCAATATTGGCAACAGGTTCTTTTCCTGCCTTCATGATGGATGCTTGGAAATCTGCCGGTAAAAACCCGTTTTTAAAGTTATCCACTCCCCCGGGTGGGACCAGTCCTCCATCCAAAACGACATAACCCGGTAAATTATCATTCTCAGATCCCAAACCGTAATTGACCCATGCCCCCATACTGGGCCTTCCCTGCAGACCGCTTCCGGTATGAAGAAAATAATTGGCATTGGTGTGTTCCGGAAAATTGGAAACCATGGACCTGATCAAGGCCAAATCATCCACACACTCGGCAATATGAGGGAACAATTCACTGACCGCCATGCCTGATTCTCCAAATTGCCGGAAGGACCAGGGACTTTGTAATATTTTCCCGTTGTCTCCAAACTGGGTCGCATCCATCTTGAATTTTGGGTCCATTCCATTTTCTTTGGAAAGTCGGGGTTTTGGGTCAAAAGAATCGACCTGGGAAACCCCTCCATCCATGTATAAAAATATCACATTTTTTGCTTTGGGAAGAAAATGGGGGGATTTAGCGATTTGATCCAAGAAGGCCACCGATTTTTTATCGGAGGAAATACAGGCTGTTCCCAGGTTCCCCATTATTCCCATCAAAGCCAGAGACCCAAAGCCACCGCGGCAGATTTGGAGCATCTCTCTCCTACTCATGGGATAATTCAATAAAGGTTTATGCCTCATATTACATCAGATAAATAAAAGATTTCATATTGAAAACAGAATGGCAATATTCTTTCCAGATTTCCTCACTATTTAACAACTCCTCTCCGTTGACATTTTTTTCATTTCCCAAATCGGTGATGAATTCTTTGGCCATTTCGAGTTCCTTATCGGTGGGCGGTCTCGAAAAGGCCAGTAAATATATGTATTGGAGACGGTTTTCTATTTTAGAAGCCGGAATCTCCAAAACAGCCCTGGCCATCTTCCTGGATTGTTCCCACATAAAGGGATCATTCATCAAAAACAGAGATTGGGCAGGTACATTGGTCACATCGCGTTTTCCAAATGTGGTAAATGGTGTGGGCCGGTCAAAAGAAACCATCATCCTATCCAGAAAATTTCGCCGGACTTCCAAATAAATGGACCTTCTTCCGTTGCCATCCAAGGGGCCGGACTCCGAAGGCCTCCCCCTGCCCTGCATAAAATCGGTAAGGTGAACAGGTACAGAAGGGCCGAATAAGGTAGGGTTCAGGGTTCCGGATACTGCCAAAATACCATCCCTAATGGCTTCAGCTTCCAGTCTCCTCACGGGATAATGGGCCAGGTACCGGATTTTTTGATCCAGTTGATTTTCGGTTCCTTCAGGGGTAGCCCGTTGGAATGCAGCCGTCTTTACCAAGGCTCCTATCAGCTTTTTGATGGACCACCCTTCTTCCCGGAACCGTATGGATATAAAATCCAACAATTCAGGATGGGCAGGTAAATCCCCTTGTAGACCGAAATTATCTACCGTTTCAACCAACCCGGTTCCAAATAAATGATGCCAAATCCGGTTGACCATCACCCTGGAGGTCAATGGGTTTTCAGGTGATAAAATGACGGCTGCCATTTCTTTTCTACCGCTGCCATTGGAACGGATCGGCTCCTGGTCAGAAAAAATTTCAGACAAAAATACCCGGGGAACGGTGGATTCCCCTGTTTCCATGTGATTGCCTCTAATAAATACAGGGCTTTCTTTAGCGAATCCCTCTGTTACCCCATTGAAAAAAAGGCTGTCTCCTACCCCTGCCAAAAGCAAATTTATCTGAAAAATTTCTTTTTCGAGGGAGGGAAATTTATTTACCAATTTACCTTCCTGGATCATCCCATTGAGTAAAGCGATTTCCTGGACTGTGTTGTTTTGTATGCTCCAATTCTCCAATGCCCGGTTCACATTCCCGGAAGTAGTAGAATGAGGAGCTGGAGGAAGTTTAAAATCCGTTTCCTCATTATAGGCTGCTGCGAATAAAATCTCTATGTAATCTTCACTGTTTTGTTGATAGGCATGCCGGATATAAGATCCCGGTAAAAATTCGATATAAGCCTTTCTTCCTTTCCAATCGGCCACATTGAAAACGAAATCCTGCCATTCCTCATTTTTGACCTTTTGGTCCATTCCACCATAAATTGGGTAACTGATTAACTGAAAGTTGTCTATTATAATACGGATACTTCCCCCTTTTCCGCGGGCTTTAACGCCTATGTGGTCCCTATCGATGATAAAATCCGGAGACCGCAGTGCCCCAAAAATCCCTGTGCCGTAGATTCTGCTGGAAGCCATCCCTGAACTTAGCTTCAGCAGCGCATGATGCTTATCGAAGATGGGCGCTCCAAGAGTGGTTTGATCCCCAAATGCCAGCCCATCCGGCCGCCAACCGGCAAAATGCTGGCTTCGGAAATCACCCAAAACCCGGAAAGGTCTTTCGATCTCAGCATCTGAAGAATCCAGTTTGGCCAGCTTTACCGGGACGGCCGCAGATTGGCCCCGATTCCATTCTTTGGCGAATTTCTCCCTGATGTCACGCTTCAGTTGATCGGCCTCTTTGATGTTGAGATTTTTCATTTTTTCATCCCCCAGGGGCAGCGGAGAAAACCGCGTACTTTCGAGGATGCCATAGGCCGCATAATAATCTTTTGTAGGGATGGGGTCAAATTTATGGTCATGGCATTTGGAACAGGAAACAGTCAATGCCTGGAAGCCTTTTCCGGTCACATCAATCATATTGTCAATCCTATCCGTTTCATCTTTCCTGATATCCACAGGGCTGTGGGTACCCTCTGTCATGGTCAGGAACATGGTTCCCAGGACGGATTCATTTTGTCCTGTTTCGGGATGGTACCTGGGGGAGGCCAGCAGATCACCCATCAGCTGTTCTTTAACTAGCTGATCGTAAGGGACGTCCTCATTAAAGGCACGGATCAGGTAATCGCGGTAATGCCAGGCTCCCTGAATCACATAATCAAACTCATGCCCTTTTGTTTCGGCATACCTTGCCACATCCATCCAATGCCTGGCCCATTTTTCACCAAAGGCAGGTAAAGAAAGGTAATGGTCCACCAAATCATTATAGGCTTCAGGGTTGGGGTCGGCGACAAATTCCTTGATTTTTTCCGGAGAAGGTGGTAAACCGGTCAATACATATGAAAGCCTCCGGATCAGGGAATACCGATCTGCTTGGACCGAAGGTTCCAGTTCATTTTGGTTCAATTTTTCATGGATCAATTGATCGACTCCCTCGCGGATAGAAAGTTCAGTGACGGATTCCGGAGTTTGCGGGGAAAGGAAAGCCCAATGGGGCTGAAAGACCGCTCCTTGTTTAATCCATTTTTTTATCAGGCCAATCTCCTGATCCGACAATTCAAGGTTGGAAGATGGCGGAGGCATTTTTAATTCCGGATCATTCTGCGTGATCCTATTCACCATTGCACTTTTGGATAGGTTGCCGGGATGAATGGCCGGAAATCCGTTTTCCAAAATTTTTGTTGCTCCCTCTTTTGTATCCAGTCTTAAATCAGCCTCTCTACTACTTGGATCCGGCCCATGGCAGAGATAGCATTTCTGAACCAAAATAGGCTTAATATGGTAATTGAAGTCGACCTGTGCAGGCAATTTTTCCTCTAGTTTTTCCTTGCAGGAAAGGTCACAAAAAAGCAAAAGGGCAAAAAATAAAACCAATGGGACAGGGAAGTTAAAATTTGATTTGGAAGAATTCATGCCCTATACACGGTTATATTCAAAATAAATAATGGGATATTGTTTTAAATTTAAGGATATTTTGAAAGACATCCATGGTTTGAAGGCAATTTATGAAAAATAAGGCAGGGAGTGTGCTCGGTTTTAAAGACCAGTAATGCCTGTTTTAAAACGAATTTTTTTAAATATAATATTATTTTTATCCTACTCCTTTTCCTTAAAAGACAGATTGAATTTTTTTTCTGATTCCATGTAATTTCTTATGAAACCGATTGCATTGTTTGATTATTATGGTTATGTTGGGACCAAATTAGGTTTGGTAAGAACGGATACTTTACTTAATTTAGTATGGTTAAAGACCATATATTTAAAATATTAGTTAATCAATTCTAACTTAAAAAAAATGGAAAAAATCTTACACTCGTATCATTTTAAAGGCATAAGGCGCTACTGCCTCACCCTTTGGATCAGTATTGGGATGGTTGCCAACGGTATGGCAGCTGCACATGTAGAAAAAAGCAGCATGGAAAAGTTATCAGCAGATAAGGGGATGATTTCCCCACTCCAGGCTGAAGATGTTACAGTATCCGGGATCGTCACCGATGAAACCGGGGAGGCCATTCCGGGCGTGACCATTGTGATTTCAGGAACAGGGACGGGAACAGTTACTGACATTGACGGGAGTTACTCTATTACCGTCCCGGAGGAGGCGGAATTGACCTTTTCTTATGTTGGCTTTGTCTCCCAAACCCTTTCGGTAGGCAACCAGTCTCAAATTAATGTAGTGCTTTTAATGGACACTGCATCTTTGGAAGAAGTAGTGGTGATTGGATACGGTACAGCCAGGAAAAGGGACCTGACCGGAGCGGTTTCCTCGGTTACCGCCACAAGGTTGGAAAACGAGAATCCCAATTCAATTCAGGATGTACTCAGGGGAAACATCGCTGGTTTAAATGTGGGCCTTAGTACTTCGGCCAAGGGTGGAGGAAGTCTGGAAGTTAGGGGTAGGACTTCTCTGAATGCTGGTTCCAGCCCGCTAATCGTTTTGGATGGGGCAATTTATTACGGACAATTGGCTGACATCAACCCGAATGATATCGCAAGCATTGATGTATTGAAAGATGCCAGTTCTGCTGCGGTCTTCGGTGCCAAAGCCGCCAATGGTGTGGTCTTGGTCAATACTAAAAAAGGTGCCCTGGGTAAACCACAGGTAAAAATCAATACCAACTGGGGCGTGGCTTCCATGTCCAAGCATGAACCGGTTTACGGCCCTCAGGGATTTCTTTCCTGGAGAGAGGACGTGATGGAAAGTATCAATGCCGGAGGATTCGAACCTTATCGGTTTTCCAACCCCAATACCCTTCCTTCCGATATCTCCCTGGAAACCTGGTTGAATTACGATGGATCAGAAGGAGATCCGGAAACAGTATGGCTGCAGCGGCTGAACATGCAACCCCTGGAAATAGATAACTACAAAGCCAATGAAAGTGTCAACTGGTACAATATGATGTTTCAGAATGGCCTTAGGCAAGACCATACGGTAAGTTTATCCGGTAGAAGTGAGGATTTTCAGTATTACTGGTCCATGGGTTATCTGGACAATGAAGGCTTAGTGGTAGGTGATCGATTTACCACCATCCGAAGCCGCTTTAATATTGAGGGCAATGTGAATGAATGGCTTACCGTGGGGATGAACACCCAATTTGCGGACAGGGATGAAAGCCAGATTCCGGTCAACTGGGGTGATATGACCAACCTTTCCCCATGGGGAGAACCCTTTTTGGAAGACGGGGTCAGCCTTAGATTCCGGCCAAATGAGGAGGTAAGTGGGGGCCGTCACCCTTATTACACCCCTAGCTTTACGGACAGGTTGCAGAAAGAAACCACCATCAACTCTACTATTTTTGCAGCCATAGAACTTCCTTTTGGGATAAAATTCAGAACCAATTTTACCCCAAGGTTTGAATTCTTCGAACGGTATAACCATGAAATGGCCGGACACCAGGATTTTGCAAATATGGGGGGAAGGGCCAGCCGTAGACAAAGGAAAGTATATTATTGGCAGGTAGATAATATTCTGAGTTGGAATAAAAACATCAACAATGTTCATAATTTTGATGTGACCCTATTGGCCAATGCAGAGAAATTCAATGTCTGGGACAATAATATGACCAATACAGGCTTTGAACCCCATGACCGTTTGGGCTACCATAATATCGGTGCCGGTATCAATCCCATTATCACCAGTAACGACAGTACCCATACCGCTGATGCCCTGATGGCAAGATTGATTTATTCCCTTTCAGATAGATACATTACCACTTTATCTGTTAGAAGGGACGGTTATTCTGCTTTTGGTCAAACCAATCCACGGGCTACATTTACTTCTGCAGCCTTTGCCTGGTTGTTTACCGATGAGGATTTTGTTGACATCCCCTGGTTGGATTATGGAAAATTAAGGGCTTCTTGGGGAGTAAATGGAAACAGGGATATTGGCCGCTATGCGGCCCTATCTGACCTGCAGACCGGTAAATATTTTTATCAAAGACCTAGTGGAGAACTGTATTTTGTAAGTCAGTTGTATGTTAATACCATGCAAAACGCCAACCTGCGCTGGGAAAAAACCACTTCTACCAACTTTGGTTTTGATTTTTCTCTGTTCAATAATATTTTGGATGGTACCATTGAAGTATATGACATGTCCACCACCGACCTATTGGTGGAAAGAAGCCTTCCGGATATCCTGGGATTCAATTTTGTATATGACAACCTGGGTGAGGTAAAGAACAGGGGTGTGGAGGTCAGTTTAAACAGCCTTTTGATGGACAGGTCTAATTTAACATGGAGAGCCAACCTCAATTTCCAGTTGAACCGTAATAAAATTGTCAGCCTTTATGGTGATCTGGACGAGAATGGAGAAGAATTGGATGATATTGGCAACCGTTGGTTTATTGGTCATCCCATTGATGCGGTTTGGGATTACCGGCCTTTGGGTATATGGCAAACGCCGGAAGCCGATGAAGCGAGTGATTATGGTGTAAAACCAGGGGATTTCAAAATTGAAGATGTCAACAATGACGGTCTTTATTCCAATGCCGACCGTCAGTTTTTAGGATTTAGTGAACCCAGGTCAAGATGGAGTTTGAGAAATGAATTTAAATTGGGGAAAAATTTCGATCTTTCGTTTATGATGTATGCCTATTTAGGCCATATTGGTTCATTTAATCAGCTGAAAAACAGACAAGGCTTTTTGGACCGGTCCAATTCCTATATCCTGCCCTACTGGACGGAAGAAAATCCAAGCAACGAATGGGCAAGACTATATTCCAGTGAAGGGGGTGCAGGGGGATTTAATGTATACAGAAGTCGATCATTTGTAAGATTAGAAAATATTTCTTTCGCTTACACCATTCCCCAACAAATCATCGAAAGGGCTAAAATTAAAAATCTTCGCATTTATGGCAATGTCAGAAATGTAGGATTTTACGCTACGGAATTCAATTTTTGGGATCCGGAATCTGCAGGACCCACCCCTAGAATATTTACTTTGGGACTTGATTTGACCTTATAACTGTTGGATATCTTAATTTAGAAATCATGAAATTGAATATAAAAAAACCAATATTTTATGTGGCTGCGCTCAGTGCCGTTTTACTGTTGACCACTACCTCCTGTGACGAAGAATGGTTGGTGCCACAGCCCCTGTCCTTTTATGCGCCGGAAAACACCTTTAATGCGGCCAGTGGCCTTTGGGGTGCCCTGGTGGCTTGTGAAAGAAACATGCGGCATGAATACACCGGCGATGGCCCTCCAATTCTTACGGAGCATATTTTCTCGGAAGTGGCTGTTGAAGGGACTACCGATAAATCAGGTCCTGCCCAGGATTTAAACCTATTGATTACCCCGGATGCCAATTTGAACAGTGCGAATTTTAACAGGATCGGTTGGTATTGGTATGAAGGTTTTAAGGGCATAAAATATGCCAATACCGTCATATCCAGGATTGATGAACCAACGGATTATGAATCTGAAGAAGAAAGAAACCATATTTTGGGAACAGCCTATTTTCACAGGGCCCTCAGGTATTACCGCTTGACCAATCAATTTGGCGATGTGCCCTTGATCCTGGAAGAAATACTGGAACCAAGACTGGATTTTTACTCAACCTCAAGGGAAGTGATCTTAAGAAAAATGAAGGAGGACCTGGAATGGGCAGAACCCTGGGTACCGGAAGTGATGGATCGTGGACAGGTACCAAAGGGAGCCATACAGCACTTATTGACCAAAGTCAACCTCGCCCTGGGGGAATTTGATGACGCCATAGCCTCTGCCAGCAGGTTGATCGATGGGGGTACCCATGCTTTAATGACAGAAAGGTTCGGTTCAGTCGCCAATGACCCAGAAAGAAATATCATTTGGGACCTCCACCGTCCTGAAAACAAATCTCTTGGCTCCAATACCGAGGCCATTCTCATGGTGATGGACAGATTGGACACCGATGGAAATTCCGGCGGGATGTCTTCTATGAGGCAAGCCGTGCCATTTTGGATCACCAATATCAATACCCCCAATGGAAACAGGGGTACCATTGATCTACCCGGAATTGAATATGACCACGTCTCCCGTTATGGCAGAGGAATTGGCCGCTTAAGGGGTACCTGGTACCATCAAAGTATGATCTGGGATGATGAAAATGACCTCCGGCATGCCCCGGGCAATTGGGTCGATATGCAGGATTTAGTTTATAACAACCCGGCATTATTGGAATTGGGCGATGAATATTACGGTCAACCTTTACAATTCAGAAATGAATCAGGAACCGTACTGGTAGTCGATACGATCAGAAGTTGGTTTTCCTGGCCACACTATAAAGTGTTTGTTCCGGAGCCTCAAAATATCAGGCCTAGCGGTGGCCACAGTGATTGGTACATCTTCCGGTTGGCTGAAACCTACCTGTTAAGGGCTGAAGCTTATGTATGGAAAGGTGACCTTGCCGCTGCGGCTGCTGACATTAATGCCGTAAGAACGCGTGCCGGTGCAGCCCCTTATGAAGCTGACGACATCGATATGGGTACCGTTTTGGATGAAAGGGCCAGAGAATTGTATTATGAGGAACCAAGGAATACAGAATTGACCAGAATAGCGTTTATTTATGCCAAGACCGGCCTACCTGCTTATAACGGCAAGACCTATAACCTGGAAACCTTTTCTGATGACAATTTCTATTATGACCGAATCATGTCGGTTACGGATTATTATAATAAAGGCGTCTTTACCAGACATGGGGATACTTATACCATGAGCCCTTACCATGTACTGTGGCCCATTCCTGCCAATGCGGTAAACACCAATACACAGGGTGTCATCAACCAGAACAAAGGTTATGCGGGTTATGAAAACAATGTTCCACCATTGACCACCATAGAGGAAGTGGAAGAAGAGTAGTCCTATTTTGGAAAAGATCAATTAAAAGCCTGACAAATTTGTCAGGCTTTTTGATTTTTATAATTCGCCTATTTACCTATAAACCAAACAAAGAAGGCAGCCAAAGCGTGAGTTCAGGCACCAAGGTAATCACAATCAATCCCAGTATCATCGCCAGGAAAAAAGGCAGCAAGGGCAGAAATACTTTGGCAATGGTGGTTTTGGCCACCCCCACCCCGATAAACAATACGGAGCCGACCGGAGGGGTACAGATTCCAATACATAAATTCAGCACCATGATGATGCCGAAATGTACCGGATCGATTCCCAGCGCTACTACTGCAGGCAAGAAAATAGGCGTAAAGATCAGTACGGCAGGCGTCATGTCCATAAAGGTCCCAACAAATAACAAAATCAGGTTGATCATGATCAGGATAACAAATTTATTGTCACTGATGGCCAACAAAGTAGAACTGATGGACTGGGGAATGTTTTCGCTGGACATGGCCCAGGACATACTCATGGAAGTGGCGATCAATAACATCACGATGGCGGTAGTCTCCGAAGATTTTAACAATACGCCTGGCAGATCTTTCAAATTGAGGTCTCCATAAATAAAGGATAGTACCAGGGTATAGATCACGGCAATGGCAGAAGCCTCGGTAGCGGTAAATACCCCTACCACGATTCCGCCAATGACCACCACCAGAAGCATCAGGCTGGGAAAGGCTGCCAAAAACTTGGTGCCAAGTTCCTTTAAAGTGGTCATTTCCCCTCCTTTGAGATTGTGTTTTTTAATGAAAATGGCAGCTGTGATCATTAGAAATAGGCCTACCAACAATCCGGGAATGTATCCGGCAACAAAGAGTGCCGCAATGGACACCCCACCACTTGCCAGGGAGTAAACGATCAGCACATTGGAAGGAGGAATGATCAATCCGGTAGTAGAGGAGGTAATATTTACGGCAGCACCCAATTCCCTGGGGTAACCTTCCTTTTCCATTCTTGGGCCCAAAATGCCGCCAATGGCTGAAGCTGCCGCTGCGGCAGAACCCGCAATCGCACCAAATAGCATAGCAGCGATGACGTTTACATACAATAGGCCCCCGGGCAATCTTCCGGTAAGCGCTTTGGCCAGGTTGATTAAGCGGTTGGCAATGCCTCCCTTATTCATTATTTCTCCGGCCAATATGAAAAAGGGAATGGCCAAAAGCGCAAAACTGTCCAAACCCACGCCCATTCTTTGCGCAATCGTGGTGGCAGAGGGTATTGTGGCTATGGTCACTGTAAGCGTCAAAAAACTGGAAAAACCCAAAGCCCAGGCCACAGGAACACCGATACCCATCAAAATAATAAAACTGACAACTAAAATTAATACACTTAAATATTCTTCCATTTCGAATTTATTTGGGATGGGTTTTCGTTAAGTATTTTTTTTATGTCGGCAAATTGGTAAAACAACACCAACAGACCGCTGAATGGAATGATGATATATACATAGGCCAAAGGAAGCTGGAGCGTAGCAGACTTTTGTTCCAAAGTATAGGTGATGTAAACCAAATTACTGCCCCCCAGGATCATCACAGGGATAACAAACAAAATAATCACTACGTCAATGACCATCAGTAAACGTTGCTTGGCTTTACCATATAGCTTAGTAGGCAACAAATCTATGGCCAAATGGCTGTTTTGGCCCGCTACATAAGCGGCTCCCAGCATGCCCAGCCATACCAGTAAATAACGGGAAAGTTCGTCTGTAAATGAACTGGGAGACTGAAGGATATAGCGGGAAAAAACCTGCCATGTCACATTGGTGACCATCACCGCCATAATCACCATTAACATGACCGCAATGATTTTGTCTAGCTTCTGCTTTATTGTTATCATCATCTTTAATATTTTCTGATTTCCTCCACCAAACTGTACATTTCCGGATCGGAGACTTTCATGGCTTCATAAATTTTTTCAGCCGCTTTTTGAAAAGGGGCTTTATCCGGATAGGTAACCTGGACACCCGCCTCTTCCAGCACCTGCATGGATTCCGCAACGGACTCCTCCCAAAGTTGGTATTGGTGCACGGCAGATTCGTCGGCCGCTTCCTGAAGCCATTTTCGCTCCTCTTCTGAAAGTAAATTCCATACTTTGGTACTGACGATCATCATGTCCGGTATGGCAGTATGCTCATTTAGGGAGTAATATTTACACACTTCATAATGTCTGGATGTCACCAGGCTGGGCGGGTTGTTTTCTGCTCCGTCCACAATCCCTTGCTGTAAAGCCGTATACAGTTCCCCAAAAGATACCGGGGTGGGAGATCCGCCAAAGCTTTGGACCATATTGACAGCCGTTGGGCTTTCCATCACCCTGATTTTCAATCCTTTAATATCCTCAGGCCTTTCTATCGGGGTGTTTTTGGTATAAAAACTTCTTTTGCCGGCATCATAAAAGCACAAGCCCTTCAACCAGTATTTCTCTCCTGCCGCCAACAGGTCTTTGCCTATGGGGCCACTCAGCACCCGGTTTTGGTGTTCATCATCCCTGAAAAGGTAGGGTTGTCCTAAAATTTTGATTTTAGGCGCAAAGCCTTCCATGGCAGCGGTAGAGACCTTTGTCATGGAAAGACTACCGATCTGAAGCAATTCCACCAATTCCCTTTCGGTCCCCAATTGTTGATTGGGATAAACCTGAACGATCATTTTTCCATTGGATTTTTCTTTGGCTTTTTCCGCCAAAAACAACATGGCTGCATGAACAGGATGACTGGTATCCAGTCCATGTCCCAATTTTAGGATTCTCACCCCACCTGGCTTGGAACAGCCGAATAAAATGGTTGCAATGATCAATAAACTGAAGAACCGAAAAATTTTCGGTTGAGGATGTCCCTTAATATTTATCATTTTATGAATAGGCTATTTTTTGGTTTTAAATAATTTCCATGCATACTTAAACATTATTTTCCAAGGTTCCAAAATAACCTTTTTTGATCCATTAACTTCTAAAGCACTCAGCAGTCCTTGAGAATCCAGGCACCCAAAGTACATCTTTTCTGTAGCAATTAGCAGCATGGTAGCGCAAAAAAGTAGGGAAAACGATAAAATCAGCTCCGCCACTGCTCAACCCCTTGGCATGCTCCCTACGGGAAATCATCCAGATCCCTGGAAAAAAAGAATTAAATTGACCGGAAAAAGAGGATAATTCTCTCATTGATTTACCTTAATAATTTTCCGATGTTTTCCCCTTTTACCAAATGATCCACTTCTTCCACGGAAACAAAATTGGCATCGCCGGGCACAGAATGTTTCAAAACTGATGCCGCCACACCAAATTCCAAGGCTTCCTGTTGGGTCCTATCCAATAATCCATAAATCAATCCTGCCATAAAAGCATCTCCCCCACCGACTCTTTCCACAATATTGGGCATATCATATTCTTTGGAAAACAATAAATGTTCTCCATTCCAGAGTGTTCCTTTTAATGTATTGTGAGATGAACTCAAGGCCACCCTTTCGGTAGTCGCCACCATTTGTATGGAAGGACACATCAATTGGGCCTTTTGACAGGCCATTTGAAAATCACTTTCATGAATATCCATACAATTGGCAAAGTCTGGCAATCCGGCAATGATTACATGGGTGTGCGAAATGAGCTCAGGCATGATCTCCAAAGGGGATTTGCCATATTGCCAAAGGTTTCTCCGGTAGTTGATATCTCCGCTTATTTTGACACCATTCATTTTGGCGGCTTTTATCACATCCAAACATAATTCAGCCGCCGTTTGGGAAATGGCAGGGGTAATGCCCGTCCAATGAAACCAATCCACCCCTTCAAATATCTTTTGCCAATCCATTTCTTTACCATCATAAACAGAAAAAGCAGAATCAAACCTGTCATAGATGATTTTGGAGGACCGGTGCATGGCACCATTTTCCAAAAAATAAAGCCCCATCCTACCCGCTCCCATATGGATATAGGAGGTATCAATCCCAGTAGGCCTTAAATACTGAATGGCGGCTTTTCCCAGGTCATTTTTGGGAAAAGCAGTGATATGTGCCACATTCTGGTCCCAATAGGCCAAAGAGACCGCGACGTTGGCCTCTGCCCCACTGAATTCGGCATCGTAATTTCTGGCCTGAACAAAACGTTCATGACCCGGGATGGAAAACCTCATCATTACCTCCCCCAATGTAATAATCCGTTTACGCATGAATGGCTTTGGTTTATTGAATCAATCAATCAAAATTAAGGGTGATTTAAAAAAAAAGAAGCCTTTCGGCCTTATTCTTTCATTTTATTTATAAATTGTGCAATCGATTGCTCAAGATAATCAAATATTTGAAATGTTACATAAAGTTTTGAAAATTCATCCCAAAGACAATGTATTGGTGGCTTTGGCCGACCTTAACAGGGATGAAATGATCCTTTTTGAAGGGAAGGAAATAAATTTGACCAGCCAAGTGAATGCCAAGCACAAATTCACGATGGACCCCATGAAGGTGGGTGATCCAATTTTTATGTATGGTATAATTGTAGGCAAAGCCATGAAACCCATCGCAAAAGGGGAAGTAATCACCACAGAAAATGTCACCCATGCCACCTCCCCCTATACGGGAAAAAGAAAGCCTTTTACCTGGTCTCCTCCCGAAGTCCATCGATGGAAAGACCGCACATTCGAGGGCTACCACCGTCCTGATGGACAAGTGGGAACGGCCAATTACTGGCTGGTTGTCCCTCTGGTATTCTGTGAAAACAGAAACGTAGACATCATGAAACAGGCTTTTGTAGAGGAATTGGGCTTTGCCAAACCCAACCCATATAAATCATTTGTAAAACAAATGAAGGAAATCTATATGGAAGGGGACAAAGCAGCACTGGAAAATGTCAGTCTCCAGACTATGGAGGCAGAAGGAGAAAATAAAATTTTTAAAAATATTGACGGTATCAAATTCCTGAACCACAACGGAGGTTGCGGCGGCATAAGGCAGGATTCAGAAGCTTTATGTGCTTTAATAGCTGGATATATCAATAATCCCAATGTAGCAGGGGCCACCATTCTCAGCCTTGGGTGCCAAAATGCACAACCTGCCATATTAAAAGCCAAGTTGGCTGCCATCAATCCGGATTTTAAAAAACGGGTCATCATGCTTGAGCAACAGAAAGAAGGAACAGAAAGCAGGCTATTGACCAAGGCCATTCAAAAAACCTTTTTGGCCATGGCCGATGCAGACCAGATGGAAAGAAAACCAGCGCCCCTTAGCCAACTGACCATAGGGCTTGAATGCGGCGGTTCGGATGGCTTTTCGGGCATTTCGGCCAATCCGGTTTTAGGACATGTTTCCGATATCATGGCTGCGCTGGGGGGTAAATCCATCCTTTCAGAATTTCCGGAACTCTGTGGCGCAGAACAGGAATTGATCAACCGGTGTACCACAGATAAAAATGCGGATAAGTTTGTCCGACTGATGCGGGCCTATGCTGCAGCGGCAGAAGCTGTTGGCTCTGGCTTTGATATGAATCCAAGTCCGGGCAACATCAAGGATGGATTGATTACCGATGCCATGAAATCTGCAGGAGCGGCTAAAAAAGGAGGAACCTCCCCTATTGTCGACATTCTGGATTATACGGAAATTGCCACGCTACCCGGACTCAATCTCCTTTGCACCCCGGGCAATGATGTGGAAAGCACCACAGCGATGGCCGGTTCAGGTGCCAACATCATTTTATTTACCACGGGGTTGGGTACCCCTACCGGCAATCCCATTACTCCCGTAATCAAGGTTTCTTCCAACCATAAAATGGCTCAGAAAATGTCTGATATCATTGATGTAGACACCGGCGGGGTCATTTCAGGTGAAAAAACCATCCAGGAAATGGGAGATGATTTGTTGGATTTTATCATTGAAGTGGCCAGCGGCAAAATCAAAGCAAAAGCCGTGATGTTAAATCAGGATGATTTTATACCTTGGAAACGGGGAGTTTCCCTTTAAAAATAAATTTTAATTTTATAAATCATTGTTTTATGTCTCAATTATTTTCTGTAAAAAATAAAGTGATCATCATCAGCGGGGCAACTGGTGTATTGGGCAACGCCATCTCCAGGCATTTGGCAAAGGAAGGCGCGCAATTGGTCATATTAGGCCGGAATGCTGCTAAAGTCAATGACCTGGTCAAAGAAATAAAAGATGAAGGGGGGTTTGCTTTTCCCACTGTGGCAGATGTGACCCGGGAAGAGGAGCTTTTGGAAGTAAGAAAGGTGTTGGAATCTGAATTTGATGAAATCAATGGCCTGATCAATGCAGCCGGTGGGAATATGCCGGGCGCCGTGGTAATGCCTGATCAATTTATCACAGACCTCTCTACGGAGGCTGTCAAAAAAATTATGGATTTGAATTATTTAGGCACCTTTTTACCCACCAAAGTATTTTTGCCTTTAATGACCAAAAACAAGAAAGGGTCCATTGTCAATATTTCCTCCATGGCTGCCAGTAGGCCCATGACAAGGGTAATGGGTTACGCCTCCGCAAAGGCGGCAGTTGACAACCTGACCAAGTGGATGTCGGTGGAATTTGCAAAGAAATATGGGGAAGGGATGCGGGTCAATGCGGTAGCACCCGGATTTTTTTTAACAGCTCAAAATGAAGCCCTGCTGACCAATAAAGATGGAAGCCTAACGGAAAGGGGCAATTTGATCAAAGACCATACGCCCATGGGACGATTTGGCAAACCCGAAGAACTATTCGGAGCCGTACAATGGCTTTGCAGTGAAGGATCAAAATTTGTAACAGGAACCATTATTGAAGTTGACGGAGGCTTCAGCGCATTTTCAGGAGTATGATCAATAAAGAAAAAAATATTTTAATGGAACAGACCATGAGATGGTATGGGCCCAAAGATCCGGTAAGTTTGATGGACATTCGTCAATCGGGTGCCACAGGTATTGTTACGGCGCTTCATGATATTCCCAATGGCCAGGTTTGGACCAAGGAAGCCATCAGGGAAAGGAAAGCCCTGATTGAAGCTGCGGGTTTGACCTGGTCGGTAGTGGAAAGTGTTCCTGTCCATGAGCAAATTAAAACCCGGAGTGGGGATTTTGAAAAATACATTGAAAATTACCAGCTAAGCCTGGTAAACCTTGCTTCAGAAGGGATTTTTATTGTTTGTTATAATTTCATGCCCATTCTGGATTGGACCAGAACCAATTTGGGGTATACCCTTGCCAATGGCGCCAAAGCCCTGCGATTTGAAATGAAAGCATTGGCAGCATTTGATGTCTATATTCTCAAAAGACCAGGGGCCGAGAAAGATTATTCGGATGCGCTGCTTCAAAAAGCCAAATCCTATGTGGACGAAGCTTCAGGATCGGAAATTGAAATATTGGTCAACAACATTATTGCCGGATTACCCGGTGCCGAAGCAGGATATACCGTGGAAGACTTTCAAAATGCGCTTGATCAGTACAAAGGAATTGATGCGATTACTTTGGGAAAAAACCTCAACCTGTTTTTGGACGCGCTTATGCCGGTGGCTGAAAAAAGTAAAGTTTACCTGTGTATTCATCCAGATGATCCTCCTTTCCCCATTTTCGGTCTGCCCAGAGTGGTGAGTACAGCTAAGGATTATGACCGGATACTGGCCGGGAATAACAGCCCCCATAATGGTTTTACCTTTTGCACAGGTTCATTGGGCGTAAGGCCGGACAATGACCTTCCCAACATGGTGAAAAAATATGGTGATTATATTCATTTCATCCATTTGCGAAGTACACAAAGGGACGAAGAAGGCAATTTCTATGAAGCCAATCATTTGGAAGGTGATGTTCCTATGGCGGCAGTTGTGGAAGAAATTATCCGTTTGCAGCAGAAACTTGGAAAATCCCTTCCCATGCGCCCCGATCATGGTCACCAAATGTTGGATGACTTGACAAAAACCACCAATCCCGGCTATTCCGCTATTGGAAGATTAAAGGGACTGGCCGAATTAAGGGGTTTGGAATTAGGAATAATGAGAAGTATTTTTGAATGATGTCAAATTATCTTTATTATTCCGTCTTGAGAAAATTAATTAATCCAATTTAATATGAACAGTGACAAAAATAGCCGAAGGTTGTTTATTAAAAAATCAGCCTTGACTACCGTTGGTTTGACTGCCTTGGGATCCATGGGATTTTCAGCAAAAAGTTATAACAGAATACTTGGCGCCAATGACAGGCTCAACATTGCCATCGCCGGATTAGGTAGGAGGTTAGGGGCTTATTATACCCCTATTGGACTAAAATCCAGTAATGTCAACCTCATGTACCTTTGTGACGTGATGGCTTCCCAAAGGGAAAAAGCCGCCAAAAATTTCCAAAAACACATTGATTACCAACCCAAACTGGAAAACAGTATCCTTAAAGTAATCGAGGACCAAGAGGTGGATGCATTGATCAATGCCACCCCTGATCATTGGCATGCCCCTGGAACCTGGCTGGCTTTAGAAGCCGGAAAGCATGTGTATGTAGAAAAGCCCTGCAGCCATAATCCCTATGAAGGCGAATTACTGGTGGCTTATCAAAAACAATATGGTAAAGTGGTTCAAATGGGAAACCAACAGCGTTCGGCTCCTGAAAGTATAGAGATCGTAAAAGCCATCCATGAGGGTGCCATCGGTGATGTTTACAAAGCGACTGCCTTTTACAATTCAGCAAGGGGTGAGGTGCCGAACCAAAAGAAGGCGCCACCTCCGGCCGGACTGGATTGGGAATTGTTTCAGGGACCTGCTCCCCGACGTGAATATACTGATAACACCTGGGATTATAACTGGCATTGGTACGGATGGGATTATGGCACCGCCGAAACTGGAAATAACGCCACCCACGAACTGGATGTGGCCCGATGGGCATTGGACGTGGATTTCCCCGAAAAAGTAATCGTTGATTCCGGAAAATACCACTGGCCCAATGATGGTTGGACCATGTACGACACCATGGATGCCGTCTTCAAGTTTTCCGGAAACAGAACCATTCAGTGGGACGGAAAAAGCCGTAATGGACACAATACTTATGGTCCGGGAAGAGGGACCATCATTTATGGTACAGACGGTTCTGTGTATGTGGATCGTGGTGGCTACAAACAATACGACAGAAACGGAAAAATCGTCAAATCCAGTGAATCGGGAAGTGATGAAGCCGGAACCGCTTTAGGAGGCGGTGGTGGAATGTCCACCCTCCATGTGGTCAATTTCTTTGATGCCATCAGGGGAAAACAAAAACAAAACAGCCCTATCGATGAAGGCGCCAAAAGCGTATTGCTTTGCCACTTGGCCAATATTGCTTCCAGAACTGGTGAAATCCTGGAATGTGATCCGTCCAATGGCCACATTAAAAACAGTCGCAATGGAAAGGCCCTTTGGTCCAGAGAATATGAAAAGGGATGGGAACCAAAACTAAAGGTATAAATCCCTCCTTACACCAATTCCTATTTCCTAAGTGAAAGATGGTATTTCAATATTAAACCCAACCAATAATGATGAAAAATAAAATGAGATTAATTCAAAAAGCAGCACTTACCTTAATAATTCCCGGATTATTTGCCTGCGGGACAGAAAATAAAACCGCTGTGGAAACTGAAGAAGAGGAAGAAGACCGGATTCAATTGGTAAGAAAAGATGCGGAAAAATCCGTGGAAATCTGGATAGATGGAAAACACTTTACCTCCTATATTTATCCTGAAGAAATGGAAAAACCGGTCCTATATCCCATCAAAACCGCCAGCGGCAAATTGATCACCAGGGGTTTTCCCCTGGCCAACAGGCCCGGTGAACGGGTAGACCATCCTCATCATGTAGGGATGTGGCTCAACTATGGGGATGTGAATGGACTGGATTTCTGGAATAACTCTTCCGCTATTCCGGAAGAGAAAAAAGAAAATTATGGCACCATCATCCATCAAACCATTGAATCCGTCAAAAATGGAAATGATAGCGGTGAGTTGGTGGTAACGGCTGATTGGGTCAATCACGAGGGGAAGGTTTTACTGAAAGAAAAAACACAATATGTTTTTCACGGACAGGACAATAAGCGCATCATTGACCGGATCACGACCTTAACTGCACTGGAGGAGGAAGTAAGCTTCACCGATAACAAAGAAGGCATGATCGCCATAAGAATGGCCCGTGAATTGGAACATCCTTCCGATAAAGCGGAAAAATTCACTGATGCGCAGGGAAACCCAACCGATGTCCCCACAATGAACAATGAGGGGGTCACCGGTAAATACCTGAGCAGTGAAGGTATAGAAGGCGACGATGTGTGGGGTACCCGTGGCAAATGGATGAACCTGGCAGGAACCATAGAAGGAGAAGATGTTTCGGTAGCCATTTTAGACCATCCCGATAATATTGGATACCCAACCTATTGGCATGCCAGAGGTTATGGGCTTTATGCCGCCAATCCTTTAGGCCAAAAAGCCATGAGTGAAGGGAAAGAGGAACTCAACCATAAACTGGCCCCGGGTGAATCCATGACCTTTAAATACAGGGTGATTGTGTCCAATGGGGAAGCCGTCAATGTAGATCAGCTCAATCAGGATTTCCAATCTTTTTCCAATTAGAAAACTTTGTATTAAATAGGACATTCAGAATCCTTACAATCCAATAATAAAACCCGGCAATTTTTCCTTGCCGGGTTTTATAAATTTACCTTCAAATCTTTCAACCTGAATCCGATTCATAAATGAAAAGAATCCAAATAAAAATGCCATTCAGCGATTTTCATTATAAAATAAGGGAAGGTTCCTGCTAATGGCGATATTTTGGCCAGGCAAAATACAAAAGAATAAAAGAAACACCCATGTAAGGTACTACGGAAACTATTCCCCCTTTCGAAAGGGGGCAAAGCCTGTCCCGGCGTAAGACGGGAGGGGATTTTTTCAGTAAAAGCCAATATTTCAGAATGTTTTTAAATTTTCGAATATATTGCGGATTTAAGGTAATTTTAAAATTGATTTTGAGGGAACAGTAACTGAACACTAAATAGAATGAAAATTTTCTTACTGACTGGCCTATTATGGTTTCAATGCTTCAACTTCTCTTCCATCCTTGCCCAAAATCAGGGTAATGGAATTCAGGCTTATCCCAATAATCCTCATTATTTATCCTGGGGAAATACGCCGGTTTTTTTAATCGGCGCTGCAGGTTTCCACAGTTGGACCCCCAATAGTCGTCCCGGAACAGCCCAAATTGAAAACCAATTGGAAAAGATGGGCAAATTGATCAATGAAATCAACAGTCCGCATATTATGGGAATGGTCAGGTGGCTGCCCTATGATCCCATGAACCACCTTCATGACGGAAAAGTGAAGGAAGTGCTGCAACCCTGGAAAAAGAACCCTGATGGAAAATATGATTTAAGCCAATTTTCTCCGGATTGGGAGAAAAGGCTCCTAAAATTACTGGAAAGTAGCTTGGAAAAAAGAATCATCGTCGTCATGGAACTATGGGATGATTGGTCGGTAACCCGTGGTCCGGGGGGAGCCTATGATCCCGGAGGAAATTTTGGATGGAACGGACATCCCTTTAATCCCAAAAACAATATCAACTACGATGAGGAAACCCTTCCAGCTACTACCCAAGCTTGTGAAGCCCCTTTTTATCAAACTTTACCCTCAAAATCCAATAATCAGGAAGTCTTTCAATATCAAAAAATATACATCGATCATTTATTAAGTTTAATAAAAGGCTATCCCCATGTGCTATTGAACGTCAACAATGAAAGTAGGGCAGATCTGGTTTGGAGCCGGTACTGGGCCGAATATGCGAAAAAACAATTTCCCATGATCGGGGACATGCCCTCAACCAACAGGAAAGATGGCGGAGGAGAATGCATCGATGGTTTTAACCCAATGGCTTTGGCTTTGGATCCGTTATATGGTTTTGTGGATATTTCGCAGGGTGTTTCAGGACATGAATTCAATAGCCCAACCGCACAGGCCATAGAAGGTGGGAAAAGGATTATGGCATACCGTGAGGCCATGAAGGCCAATGGACAGGTCAAACCCTTGGTGGTTTCAAAGGACTATACCCGCGATGAAAATGGTGGGGATATCGTAATTTGGAGCCGGTTCATCAATGGAACCGCCAGCACGCGTTTTCACAGACCGGCAGCCGACGCTCCCCCATCAGTTGTGGAATTTCAACATGCGGCCATGCTGCGCTTAGGAAAGTTTGTTTCAAAGATAAAATTTTGGGAATTTTCCCCCAGTCCACAACTCATTACAAAATTACCCGAGGGTATGGCAGCAAATGCGCTCAGCAACGAAACGGATGTTTTGGTCCTTCAATTGCTTGGGGGTCAAAAAAATGTAGCAATGGAAATCCTTCTACCTGCAGGGCAATGGAAAATGACCTGGATAGATCCTTCTACCGGTTTAAAGATAGAGGAATATCCTATTGCTCATTCAAAAAATAGTCTGTCCCTCAAAATTCCCTCTGATTCCCTTCATTTAATCGCACTTTTGGAAAAAGATGAATAATACGTTATGCGCAACCCTTTTCTAAGGGTGCTTGCTTATTTCGGAATCCCTGTTGAGCTTAAATCCCAATTCTCTTTATCTTTACGTTTTCAAAAAGTAAAACCAGCAATGCATGTATAAAATAATTGCCCAAATTTTCATCCTCATATTGATGGGTTCTTCCCTTCTGGCTCAGGAAAAAAACGAAGAAAAATGGGATGTGGCTGATCCTTATGGAGATTGGAATTTTAAGAACGTTCAATTTACAACCAATGAAGGGACCTGGATGAACCTGGATATCAGTCCTGATGGAAAAACCCTGGTTTTTGACCTGTTGGGTGATATTTATAGTTTACCAATTACAGGGGGAGAAGCCCATCCATTACGTCAAGGCTTACCTTTTGAAATTCAGCCCCGGTTCAGTCCGGATGGACAATGGATTTCCTTCACTTCTGATGCAGGAGGTGGGGATAATATTTGGGTCTTGAAAGAGGATGGATCCGAAGTCAGGCAGGTAACCAAAGAATCCTTTCGCCTACTTAACAATGCAGTTTGGATGCCTGATGGCAATTATTTGGTGGCCAGAAAACACTTTACTTCCCGTAGATCCCTTGGTGCAGGTGAAATGTGGCAATACCATATCAGCGGTGGCGAAGGCCTTCAATTAACCACCAGAAAAAATGACCAACAGGATGTAAATGAACCTTCCGTCTCTCCTGACGGACGTTTCCTTTATTTCAGTGAAGACATGGCTCCGGGAGGGGGATTTGAATACAACAGGGATCCGAACAATCAGATCTATCTGATCAAGCGGTATGATTTTGAAACTGGAGAAACCAGGGTAATGACCGGGGGACCAGGTGGTGCCGCCCGCCCACAGGTATCGCCTGATGGAAAAAAGCTGGCTTTCATTAAAAGGGTACGAACCAAAACTGTATTGTATATCCATGACCTGGAAACAGGTGAGGAATGGCCCGTATATGACCAGCTTAACAAAGACCAACAAACTGCATGGGCAATTTTTGGGGTATACCCAGGATTCAACTGGATGCCGGACAACCAATCCTTGGTCATTTGGGCAGGAGGAAAAATAAAAAAAATCAACACCAAGAATTTGGCCGTAAATGACATACCATTTACCGTTGAGGTGGATATTCCGGTGGCCGATAGGGTCCATTTCAAACATCCCATTCCTGAAGACACATTTAAATCCAAAATGATCAAGGATGCGGTAACTTCCCCTGATGGCAAGTTACTGGCTTTTACCGCATTGGGATATGTCTGGACCAAAACCTTACCGGATGGAAAATCCGAAAGGCTGACCAGCGGAAAAGATTTTGAAGGAGAACAAGCATTTTCTCCGGATGGTGATCGGGTGATCCATGTCAGTTGGAATGATATGGAAAAAGGGGCCATTCATGAGGTGATTATTAAAAGTGGAAAATCCCAAAAATTAACGTCTGAAAAAGGAATATTCAGAAACCCCGCTTTTTCTCCTGATGGCAGTAAAATAGTTTTCAGGAAGGAATCAGGAAATCTGGATCAGGGCAGGACGTTTTCCAAAAATCCCGGATTGTATCTTTTGGACCTGGAGTCAAAGGAAAATAAATGGCTGGTTGAGGAGGGGGATTTCCCTCAATTTGATAAAAAAGGAGAACGTATATTTTTTCAGACAGGAGGTAAGTTTTCCGGGGACCTGACCAAGGAATTGAAAAGTGTAGACCTGAACGGGCAGGACGAAAGGATCCATGTAAAATCAAAATATGCCAATCGATTGGTGCCCAGTCCTGATAATCAATGGATTGCCTTTATCCACCTTCATAAAGCCTATGTGGCTCCTTTGGTAATGAATGGGCAAACCATAGATCTGGACAATAAGAGCAATTCACTTCCTGTATCCCAATTGGCAAAAGATGCCGGCATCAACCTCCACTGGTCCAAAGATAGCCAAACGGTATACTGGACCATGGGAGATCGTTATTTTTCAAACCGGCTTTCCGACAAATTTGAATTTTTGGGGGCTGCTCCAATTGATTCATTAGCCAAAGCGGATGAAGGATTGCCCATTGACCTCCAGGCCAATGTGGATCTGCCCTATGGTAAAATTGCCTTTACCGGGGCAAGAATCATCACCATGGAAGGGAATGAAGTCATCGAAAACGGTACGGTATTAATAGAAGGAAACCGGATTTTGGAGGTGGGCTCCTCCTTGGAAGTTGAAGTTCCCAAACAGGCCAAATCCTATGATATGAAAGGCAAAACCATCATGCCCGGCATCGTAGATGCCCATGCCCATATTGGTGCGTTCCGGGACGGTCTGACCGTTCAGTCCAATTGGAAGCTTTATGCCAATCTGGCATTTGGTGTTACTACCGCACATGACCCTTCAGCCAATACCTCCACGGTTTTTACTTTGTCGGAAATGGTTCAGAATGGCGCCATGGTGGGGCCCAGAATTTTTAGTACAGGTTTCATTTTGTATGGGGCGGATGGGGATTTCAAAGCCGAAATTGATAACCTGGAAGATGCCCGGTCTTCCATCAGGCGAACCCTTGCCTTTGGAGCCAACTCTGTAAAATCATATAACCAACCCCGCAGGGATCAAAGGCAGCAAGTCCTGCAGGCCGCCCGGGAATTAGGCGTAAACGTAGTGCCGGAAGGCGGTTCCACATTTTATCACAATCTCTCCATGATCATGGATGGACATACCGGCATTGAACACAACATCCCAATTGCCCCGCTTTATAAAGATGTACTTGAACTATGGAGCCGGACGGAGGTGGGCTATACCCCTACCCTGATTGTCAATTATGGTGGTTTAAATGCAGAATATTATTGGTACCAAAAAAACGATGTCTGGAAAAATGAAAAGTTGCTGCAGTTCACCCCACGGGGGATTATTGACGCCAGGTCCAGGCACCGTACCATGGTGCCAGATGAGGAATATGAAAACAGCCATATCCTAACTTCCAAAGCAGTATCCAATCTGTCTGCAAAAGGGGTGAAAGTTAATTTGGGGGGCCATGGACAATTACAGGGATTGGGTGCCCATTGGGAATTATGGAGCTTGCAACAGGGAGGAATGAGCAACCACGAAGCGCTGAAAACCGCCACCATCAATGGCGCTGAATATATTGGGTTGGGAGACGAGATCGGCTCCTTAAAACCAGGAAAATTGGCTGATTTGATCATTATGGAAAAAAACCCCTTGGAGGATATCCGCAACTCCGCATCCATCGTCTATACTATGGTCAATGGACGCCTATATGATACGGAAACCATGAACGAAATAGGTAATGAACCCGAAGAGAGGGGAAAATTTTATTGGGAAAACGGATTGTTTAGGGAAGCTTTTCCCTGGCATGAAAGCATCCGGGGATGGATGCACAGTGGCTGTGGTTGTAGTTTAGGGCAGCAGTAAAGCATTATGGATGATGGCCTACCCGATCCACAAAATACATCGGATCTTCCTGAAGTTTTAGCAAGGCTTTTTCCCACATCGGACTGGTTTTCAACAAGAGGGCATCTGCAGCCAGCAGGTGCCCTTTCCGGTAATCTTCCTTTTTTAATAATGGTATCAACCGATCGTATCTTTGTTCAAAACCTTTAAATCCATGTCGGATATAGTCCTTGATGATCAATTGGCCATCTTTTAACTTTAATTGGTAGGTCACAGGTGCTCCCAATAAATAATGAGGTTCCACTTTTTCTTCAATGGCATGCATGGAAGTATTGGGTTTGGGTCCACAACCCATAAAAAGAACTTTGCCTGCTTTTTCTTTTAATTTGGAAAAAGGAGAATGCGGGCCACAAGGGGTATGGTCATTTAGGTGGTCAGCAAGGAAAAAATCGACTTCTTTACCCAGTCCGGCCACAGAATGGGTAGGATGGACACTTCTTTGAACACCCCTCCGAGTCCTGAAAAATTCTGTCAATGCCCCCACACAGGAGGGAGTTTCATTCTGATCAAAATGAGGGTTTTCCTTGTTGACAGTAAGATAAGATAAGGTCGGCATCAAAAGGGTACCTTCTGGCCCCAAAACCTCCAGAAAAGCATCGATAACTATCCTTGCGCTGTTCTCAAATCTTCCTATGGACTTTAAGGAAGCATGGACGAGTAAATGATCTCCAGCATGAACTCCCATATTTTTGATATCCCTTTTCAGGATACTGAATTCATTACCCATTTCTTAATTATGGTATAAAGGAGGGTGCCCTATGAAGATTTGCTAACCCTCCCAGGCTATTTTCTTAAATGATCGGGTTAAATCCGTCAATGATTGTTCGACGCCCATCCTTTCCAAGGAAGAGGCGCCAACAAAACCATGGGCAGTGGTATTTTTAAGCACTTCTTTTACATCTTCAGGGGTATTGACCGGTCCTCCATGCGCCAGGAAAAACAAATCCGGATTGATGCCCTTGCAGGCATCGATGATGGCCTGGGTACGGGCAATGGCATCGTCCATGGTACAGGTAGCCCCTTTTACGCCTATTGAACCTCCGATAGTGGTACCCACATGGGAAATGATGGCATCTGCACCGGCTTCAGCCATCTGAACGGCCTCTTCCGGTTTGGCCACATATACGATAGAGAACATATCCATTTTATGGGCAATGCGGATCATTTCCACCTCCTTTTCAAAACCCATGCCTGTCTCTTCCAGAACCTGCCTAAAATGGCCATCTACGATGGAATGGGTGGGGAAATTGTTGATACCGGAAAATCCCATTTCTTTGACCTTGAGCAGGTGGTGCCAGATTCTTCTTCTTGGATCAGAACCATGAACACCACAAATTACCGGAATTTCCTCCACGACGGGCAGCACTTCAAATTCACCGATTTCCATGGCCACGGCATTGGCATCCCCATAAGCCATCAGGCCGGCGGTAGAACCATGACCCGACATCCGAAACCGGCCGGAATTGTAAATAATGATCAGGTCAGCCCCCCCTTTCTCAATAAACTTGGCGCTGATACCTGTTCCGGCTCCTGCGGCTATAATGGCTTTTTTATGATCTAAAGTCTTTTTAAGGCGATCCCTCACTTCCTGGCGGGTATAAGGATTGCCCTTTCCTGTCCAAGGGTTAGGCATGATTTTTATTTTGGATTGAATGTTTGGTTTAATAAAGCAAGTTACCTCAAAAGGTCCTTTGATTCAAGAAAGAGGAAGGCAATTCAATACTATTTTTTTCGATTATTTGTTTGAATTTTAAAAATGATTAAATTAATGAAAATTCCGTTCCGGAGTTTTTTGACAAAAGGTTAACCCAAATATGCCCTGCACCATGAAACATAACAAAACAATCCACCATCATTCGAAATTCTTTATATTATTAATATTATCAATTGCGCTGTTATTGGCGCTGATCACTTTGGTGGGCTGCCAGGGTGACAAGGAGACTGTTCCCCGAGGGGAGATGGATATTGCGGGGGTGGTTACAGGAACGAATGGTCCAGAGGCAGGTGTTTGGGTCATTGCGGAAACCCATGATCTCCCCACCCGGTATGCCAAAATCGTGGTCACCAATGAGGAAGGGAAATACCTTATCCCGGAATTGCCCGAGGCGGAATTCGATGTTTGGGTCCGGGGGTATGGTTTGGTGGATTCCCCCAAAGAAAAAGCTTCTCCAGGCCAAAACCTGGACCTGGAGGCCGTTGAAGCACCCAGTCCCCAGGAAGCCGCACAATATTACCCCGCAGGGTATTGGTTTTCTCTTTTGGAGGTCCCTGATAAAAGTCATTTTCCCGGAACCGGACCGGATGGCAACGGAATTGCCCCCAGCATTACCAATCAGGCCCAATACCTAAGAAACATAAAAAATGGCAATTGTCTGGCCTGCCACCAGTTGGGAAGCAAAGGTACCCGGGAATTTCATCCTTCCTTAAGAGAAATTGAAAGTTCAGAAGCAGCATGGGAAAGAAGGCTGCAATCCGGACAGGCAGGCGGTAGTATGACCTCCTCCCTCCACCAATTGGGCAAAGAAGGCTTTTTAAAAATGTTTGCGGATTGGACAGACCGGATTGAAGAAGGAGAAATTCCTGAAATGCCTAAAAGGCCGGAAGGGCTTGAAAGAAATGTGGTGATCACCCAATGGGATTGGGCAGATCCAAAAGCCTACCTGCACGACCTGGTTTCTACGGACAGGAGAAATCCTACCGTAAATGCCAATGGAAAGCTTTATGGGGCCCTTGAAGCCAGTGCAGATTATCTTCCCGTGCTTGACCCCGCCACCCATACCGCATCCAGGGTGCCCCTGACGGTCAGGGATCCCAACACTCCTGTTGCCTCCGGTCCTGAAATGCCTGCTGCCTCCCCCTATTGGGGGGAAGAGGCCATCTGGAACAGCAAAGCCAATGTTCACAACCCCATGTTGGATGAACAGGGAAGGGTTTGGATCACGGCAGCGGTTCGGCCATTTGATAACCCGGAGGAGTTCAGGGAAGGCTCGGACCATCCCTCCGCCAAGGTTTTCCCCCTAAACAGGTCCAGCAGGCATCTAGGAGTATATGACCCGGAAACGGGAGAATACAAGCACATCAGCACAGGATTCAGCACCCACCACCTGATGTTTGCCGAAGATGAAAACAACACTTTATGGACCAGTGGCGGAGGTCAGGCGGTCGGTTGGCTGGACACCAAAAAATTCGATGAAACCGGAGATGAAATCGCCTCCCAGGGTTGGACACCGCTGATCCTCGATACCAATGGCAATGGGAAAAGGGATGAATATGTGGAACCCAATGAGCCGTTAGATCCGGGAAAAGACAAACGGATCACCAACGGACTCTATGCCGTAGCTCCTGCTGCGGATGGATCCGTCTGGGGATCGTCTTTGGGTTATCCAGGTGCGGTAGTACGCCTTGAACCCGGGGATAATCCGGCCGAGACTGCCTTGACTGAATACTATGAACTGCCCCTGGATGAAGCGGGAGAACCCATTGAAGGATGGTCCCCCAGGGGAATGGATATTGACCGGAATGGCGTGGCCTGGGTAGCGCTGGCCAGCGGACACATGGCCAGTTTTGACCGAAGTAAATGTACCGGGCCATTAAACGGTCCTGATGCCACAGGACAGCATTGTCCGGAGGGCTGGACCTTTTACCCGGAACCCCTTCCCCAAATGAAGGGGGTGGAATATCCCGGAAGTGCCGAATCCAGTTATTATACCTGGGTGGATCAGTTCAACACTTTGGGTCTGGGAGAAAATATTCCCATCAATACCGGCAATGAATCGGAAGGCCTGCTGGTATTAAAAGATGGCGAGTGGGTCGTACTCAGGGTACCCTATCCCATGGGATTTTATACCAAATGGATGGATGGCCGGATCGATGATCCTGACGCAGGCTGGAAAGGAAGGGGAATCTGGGCTACGATCAGCACCCGCACGCCTTTTCATATGGAGGGAGGTAAAGGGACCACCAGCAAGGTCTATCATTTTCAGATGAGACCTGATCCGTTGGCGTATTGATTGTAAGAAATTTAAACCCTCCAGGTTTCAAAAACCTGGAGGGTTTTTAGTGGAAATTGATTCAGAATCATCCCTTTTCCAACATATCCAAAAGCAAGTCAACAGCCGCTTTTGCAAAGGGCATATCATTGATATGGGCATCACAGCGGATCCTTTCTATTTTTGGATCCAGGTGGGCGGCCAGGGATTTTTCCAGGGCTTCTACGGAATTTTCATTGTGGAAATAATTGTCCGGGGCATCCAATTGAGAAAAGCCTTTTATAGGGATCAATACCTTTGTTTTTTCCTTATTCTGACCCTTATTCAGTCTTTCAGCGATAAGCTTTCCAAGGGCAAGGTTTTCTGCTTCATTGGTCCGCATCAGCGTCACATTGGGGGCCCATTGGTAAAAAAGCCTGTCCTTGTATTTTTCGGGTACGGAATCTCTGGAACCAAAATTCACCATATCCAGACATCCGGGTGCAACCAGGCAGGGAATACCCATTTCCACGGCCGAAGTCAGCCGTTCCGGTCCGGCACTTAAAATTCCACCACATAGTTCATCTGCCAATTCAGTGGTGGTCATATCCATCACCGCATCGAATACCCCTTCTCTGATCAGGGCTTCCATGGCTTTTCCCCCTACTCCATTGGCATGAAAAGCCATTACTTCATAACCTTTCTCCTGCAAAATTCGGGTACATTCATTCACACAGGCCGTGGTATTCCCAAACATGCTGATGGCAATGCTTCCTTTCGTTTTTTCCTTTTGTTCTAATTTCACCCTCGCCATGGCCACTATAGCGGCAGCGGCCTGATCAATGATGGGGGAGATAATGCTGTTCAGTTCGGCAACATCCACCACTGAGGGGATCAAAACAATGTCCTTTAATCCCACCAGGGAAGATACATCCTTGGTGGCCACTGTGGATATACATAACTTGGGCAAGCCCAGAGGCAAGCCCTGCATGGCAGAAAGGGCAAGGAAAGTGCCTCCTCCCCCACCCATGGCCATCACCGCCTTCACCTTGCCCTGTTTACTCATGGATGAAAGCAGCTGTTTTAAACCTTTTGCCATAACTTCCAAGGCAAGTCCCCTGTCATTTTTGTCTCTTAATTCCTGTAGCGATACCCCGCCATAACCGGCAACAACCTCTGCTTCCAGGTCCACCTGAAAAATATCCGTGGTTCCCATGATGCCGGCATTGATGCAAAAAACCATTTCTCCTGAAGAAATGATTTGGTCCCGGAGTCGGGCATATACAGCTGCTTTGGTATCAAAGCAGCCAATGAGGATAATGGCAGGTTCGCTGGGAAGCATATCGTTAGGTTTTTTATTTTTCCAAACTAAAAAAAATCCTTTTGATATCCATGATTTTTACCATTTGAGGGTGAAAAATTTCCATCAAAACATCAAACCATTAGATCATTAGATCAACATATCAACATCCATTGGGTTCACGTAATCAGGGTTGTGCCTTCGACAAGCTGCCTTCGACTCCGCTCAGGCACCGGAGCCGACAGCCATTTACAAATACATATCATCACAATTGTTTAACTTGTCAACAATTAAATTTGGACCATTTTAACCGGCAACCATGAAAAATAACATCCCAAAAACCGTTATTGAGAAGATCCACCAAGACTTGCACTTTTTAAAAGCCTGTTTCCAGGAGGTCCTGTCAGATTTGGGGGAAACCCAATTGGTAAAAATTCTGGATTTTGATGCCATTGAAGAGATTTCAGAGGAAGCTGGTTTGGAAGAAAAACAGATACAGGTATTGAGTATTTATTTGCAACTGATGAACCTGGTGGAAGAAAATGCTGCGGTCCAGACCAGGAGAAAAATGATCAATAGCGAAGGCCCTGCGGCCATACGGGGTTCATGGGGAGAAACATTTAAACGTTGGCTAGAACAGGGACTTTCTGAAGACCAGATGCTTAAAGTCCTCAAAAGGGTTAAAGTGACCCCCGTGCTAACGGCCCACCCCACAGAAGCAAAAAGGACTTCCATATTGGATTTGCATAGGGAAATCTACCTCAAGCTGGTGGAATTGGAAAACAAAACCTTTACGGAATCAGAAAGAAAAGTGCTTGCCTATGATATCAAAACTTTATTGGAAAGATGGTGGAGAACCGGGGAAGTTTACCTGGAAAAGCCCACCGTAGTAACGGAAAGGAATAATGTGATTCATTTCTTCAGTAAAGTTTTCCCATTGGCGCTAAGAAAATCTGATATTCAGCTGAAGCAAAGCTGGATGGAAATGGGATTTGGTCGAGAAAACTTACGGTTGCCTGAGGACTTTCCTCAGCTTCAATTTGGAAGTTGGGTTGGTGGGGATAGGGATGGTCATCCCTATGTAACTGCCCAACTGACCCAAGACACTCTTTTGGCACATCGGAAATCTGCCATGGATCTTTTAAGTGGGCAATTGATACAGTTGGCTGCAAACATGAGCTTTTCTGAAATCAGAAATCCTGTTCCGGAATCGCTAAAGGCGGCCATCAAAAAAAAACAGGAGGCATTCGGTGAAGTGGGAAAAAATGCCGTCCAAAGAAATTCACTGGAGCCATGGCGGCAATTTCTCAACCTGATTTTATTACAGCTGGATCATACCAACCATGAAAATCCTTCCAAAGATCTGCCTAATTACGATCGGCCTGAGGCATTAATGGAAGATTTAAGGGTGATAAGGGAGAGTCTGATGGATATCCATGCAGAGAAATTGGCTGCAGATATGCTCTTTCCTTTAGAAAGGATGGTTCAATGCTTTGGATTTCACCTGGTAAAGCTGGACATCAGGCAAAACAGTGAATTTCATGATAAAGCCATGGGGCAGATCCTTCCATCTGTATATCCTGATTTACCTCCTTATCCAAGCTGGAGTGAAGAGAATAAAATTGCTTTTCTTACCGAGGAATTGAAAAGTCCACGACCTTTTGCGGTAACGGGTAAATCATTCGGTGAGGAGGCCGATAAAGTCTTGGATTGTTACCGGTTGATCAAAAAGCATACTGACCGGTATGGTCCCGAAGGAATAGGATCTTTTATAGTCAGTATGACCCGGGGGGTCAGTGACCTTTTGCTGGTTTACCTTTTTTTTAGAGAAGCAGGATTGGATAAGGTCACCTTTAAAGTGGTACCGCTTTTCGAAACCATTGAGGATTTATTGGTTTCCGACAAAATCATGGAAAACTTTCTTTCCCATCCCTATTATCCAAAAGATGAGGTCCAAGAGATCATGTTGGGCTACAGTGACAGCAACAAAGATGGCGGCATTTTGGCCAGCAGGTGGCATATTTATCAGGCAGAGCAGACCCTGACCGCTTTGGCCCATCAATATCATGTCAATTTTCGCTTCTTTCATGGTATTGGCGGTACCATTAGCAGAGGGGGCGGCAAATACCACCGTTTCCTGGAAAGTATGCCTCCGGGAAGCCTAAGCGGGGAAATCAAATTAACCGTTCAGGGGGAAACCATCTCCCAACAATTTGCCAATCTCTTAACCGCCACTTATAACCTGGAAATGCTGCTTTCAGGCACGGCCTTACAAACCAGTTATCACCTTTTCCCCAATCCTGAGCAATCCTATCCCATGTCCGCCCTGAAACTGCTGGCCAAATATTCCCAGGATTTTTACAAAGAATTGATCAACCAACCTTCCTTTCTGTCTTTTTATGGGGAAGCCACGCCTATTGATGTATTGGAATTGAGTAAAATCGGTTCCCGCCCGGCCCGCAGGACGGGTAAAAGAAGTCTTGCCGACCTAAGGGCCATTCCATGGGTTTTTAGTTGGAGTCAGGCAAGGTTTAACCTTACAGGTTGGTTTGGAATAGGCCATGCCCTGAAAAAAATGGGCAGGGAAAGTCCGGAAAATTATGAAAAGTTGAAGCAATTTTCAGATCAGTGGCCTCTGTTGAGGTATATACTGATTCAGGTCGAAACCAATCTGATGAATGCCGACACCAATTTGATGAAAGCTTATGCAAAATTGGTAAAAGACCAAAAGGTGAGGGATGATATTCTGGCAATCATTACCAATGCCCATCTGGAAAGCATGGAGCAGATCGGAAAATTATTTGAAGAAGATAGGGCAACAAGACGAACTGGTCTTCTGGAAAGTTTAAGCCGAAGAAACAATGCCCTTGAGGCGCTGCACCTTTTACAGATCAAATACCTGAAACGCTGGAGAGAAAACAGAGCCGAAGGGGAAAACCATCAATTGATCACCCACCTATTGGAAATCACGACTGCTTTGGCCAGTGGTCTGAAAAATACAGGCTGATTTAGAAAAATGTTGGACAGATCAATCCAAATCCTTAAATACATCTTCCAGGTCCAAATGGAATCCTGCAATACACTTCGAAGAGACCCTATCCCCGACTGTAAAAAGTTTTGAGGGGACGAATTTATTAAGGATAAGCGTATAAACCAGTAAGGTCTGTTCACTGGGCTGGATGATCCAGTATTCTTTGACACCACTTTCCTCATAAACCTCGAATTTATTTTTGAGTTCTTTTTTATTGTTTCCAAGTGAAAGAATTTCCACAATTAAATCAGGAGCTCCGATACAGCCCATCTCATCCAGTTTGGCCTTATCGCAGACCACACAGATGTCCGGTTGGATCACTGTAAAAATATCTTCATTCTTATTGGAAGTTTGGGGAAGGCGGACATCAAAGGGGGCAGTATAAACTTCACAAAAATCATTTTCCAGGTAATTGTATAATTTAGTGGAAATCATTACCGAAATTTTTTGATGCATTCTCCTGGGCGCGGCAGCAGCTTTAAAAACCTTTCCCTTGATCAATTCGACCATTTCATCCAATTCCCAAGTCAGGTAATCGGCATAGGAATAATGACCGTATTCGGTAAAAGGTTCGTTCAGCTCCTCTTTGGTTTTTTCGTTTTTCATACTACTATTTTCAGTTTTTCATCATTTTAAAATCCACCAGATCCCAATAAGATAAATCCAGGCCTTCAGAAGACAATTGATCCGCCAATTTTTTCAATCATTTCTCCTATGATAAGGGGCAAACCTGCCTTTGCCAGGCTGTCTGCCCTGTCCTTTTGGTCCAAATACAAAGCCAATGGTACGATTTGGGCAAAATACCAGGTGGTATGGTTGTTTCCATGTACCGCTTCATCTTTCCCATGTGGACTGTTGATCAGCCAATTCACATAGGTGGCCAGCCATTGCTGCATTCCCTCCAAATCCTGTTCTGTCCAGTGGGTCGAAGCGGACAGCATCAGGAGTATATCGGGCAAGCTTCCCAAACGCCGGGTATCAATGATACCAATTCCCCTTCTTGAGATAATCCCAGAACAGGAGTCATTAAACACCCTAAAATTACAAACCATCTTGTCATTTTATAGCCTTCCCTATTATTGGAAACATGCATTTTAACTTTAATATTTTGCAAATTAACCATGTGGTGAATATTTAATGGCTTTTTCAATCAACCCCGGAAACGGTTTACACAGTTATCACAATCCATTTTAATCCTGATCCCGGATTGTATTATCCCTGTCTTATTATCTGGATTATTTTTTACCTTTGGAAACCATCACTAAACCAATTACAAGTAGTATCACACTGATGATGACAGGGGTCCAATTGGCTGTACTGACAGCGATATCCATTCCCAATATACTAAAGCTTTCTGAATCCTGCATGGCCTGAAGGCCAAACATGATGGTTCCTATTATTCCTAAAATCAATAAAATGATACCGGTGGTTTTCATAGTGTTTCGTTAAATGATAAGCATTGAAAATAAGGAAATAAACTGATAATAATTTTCAAAAAAGAAAGAACATTCAATGGAATCTATCCCAATAAAATGATTTCCATACCATACTATCAGTCAATTATTCAATATAATAAAAAAGGTCCAATTAATGAAATTCTCAATTAAAACTAATCTAAATCCTTAAATATATATTCCAGATCAAGCTGGAATCCGGAAATGCTTCTGGATTCAATGATATCCCCAGAAGTGAAAAGTCTGGAAGGAATGAATTTTCCTGCTGTAAGAGTATAGAACATGACAGTCTGCTCGTCAGGATGGATGATCCAATATTCCTTCACAGCGCTTTCCTCATAGACTTCATATTTGTTTCTAAGTTCTTTTTTATTGCTACCAGGAGATAGAATTTCTATAATCAGGTCAGGGGCACCAATACATCCCAAATCATCTAATTTACCTTTATCACATATGACGCAGATGTCCGGTTGGACAACCGTATCAATGTCTTCATTTTTCTTTGATTTTAAGGGCAGTCTTACATCAAATGGTGCTTCATAGACTTTGCAGGGATGTTTCTCCAGAAAATTAAACAACTTATTAAACACCTTTCCGGAAATCTCCTGATGGATCCTTCTCGGTGCAGCTGCAGCAGATCTGAAGACCCGCCCTTTGATCAATTCAACCATTTCATCCATCTGCCAAGTCAGGTAATCGGCATAGGAATACCTACCATAATCGGTAAAAGGTTCTTTCATTTTATTTTTGGTTTCTTCCCGTTCCATCCAAACAATTTACAAAAAAACTTTTATTCTTGCCACTAATGCACGAATTGCTTCTACAAAGGTTTTTCAACACTTTTTTCAAAGTACCCATAACCATAACTCACTTTCACCTGCTCATTTTCTTCCAGGCGAAGAATATGACCTCCAGCCTTAAACCCGGATCCATGTTTTTCCACCATCCCAACCAATTCTCTGGAAAAAGGCGATGCTTCTTTTAATATTACCGGTATACTTTTGCCAGCACTGTTGGATAATTTTACACTAATCTGGTCCTCCTGATCCTGGTAAAAGTTTAAAGGCGCTTCTAACCGTATCATGAGGTGACCCTGTTCATTTTTGCTGCATTCCAGTCTGGTATAATAATGGGCCAAATAAGCCATACTTGTGTTAAAGGCGGTATTAAACTGCACCCAACCTTCCGTCCAGCCCAGATTTCCTGCTTCAGGGTAGTTGGGGTAATGAAAGGACTTGGGGGAACCATCAAATACAAATGGAACCTCTTCAAGAAGGGCTATTCCTCCCTTGTGCCGGCTGTACCAACCCAAATCCACCCCTTCCACTTCTTCAGGGCCTTTATAGGAAAACTGTCTCCCGGTGGGGTTTCTTCCAAAGGCATTGTCAAAGTGAGACCAGACCAGCACTTCCAATTGATCAATAAGCGACGGATCGGCAATCACTGACATGGCTGCCAAAGCTGAGGCCGGAAATCCAAGAATATTTCCTGTTTCATTCCATCCCGGGGGGGTCCATTCCTCCTCACTGTATTTTCTGAAATCCCACATATTGTCCGACCGGGATAAGGCAACTTTTGCCCATTCATTTACCTTTTCCTTTAAGCCTTCCGGTTCTTTTTCGGGGAATTGACTATGGAAATAGGCAAAGGCCCTCATGGTCATGTGCTCGGACATCCGTTGGCCTTTGGTGGTCATGGGGTCATTCCAATCCAGGTGTTGGATCATCCATTCCATTTGCCGGTAGGCTGCCTCAAAATATTTATCCGCATCGGCCTCATTTTCACGTTTGGCCACCTCAAACATCATTAAATTGGGAATGACGGAATACCCGGGAGGCATTTCCCCTTTGGTAGTTCCCAATTGTGTTTTCAAGTTCAGCAAATTATGCTCAGGACTCAGGTCGTATTGGGAAACAGCATGGGCAGAAACATCAGGTTTCTCCCAAACTTCTTTTACATAAGCTAATACCCGGTCATAATTTTGCTGGGGCAGCCACTTTTTTAGGTAGGGCCAGGCATAAAGAAAATGGGCCAGCTCTGCTTTTTGCATTTCATGGTCCAGCCGCTGGGACACCTTCACGTCGGCATCCCAATGTATTAATTGGATGATATCCGGTGTGTTGGAAGAATATGGATTAAGGACCCCCCAGAACCCCTTATATGCTTCCGGAAAGGTGGCATTATCTACATATTGGGTGGTGATCTCCATTCTTTCGTAAGCCTCCGGATTGGATAGGTACATGGCCACAAGGCTCTGCATGGCCCAATTGAAAAAATCACCATCTCTCCATGCAAAGGATATGGGCCTGATATCGTCCAGGTTGCCCACATAATGCCTGGCATTGATCATAAAATCCAACATTGGCCTATAGGTGACCCGCTCTAACCAATAAGGCCCTATACGAAAAGGAAAAGATTCCTCTCCATGGGCACGGACCACAAATTCTTTGGAGGATGCAGGATTGAACTCCGAAAAATCACCTTTCCCCGAATTGATCTGGCCTTCATAGAGCATTTTATCCCCTTCCCATTCGGTAATCTGAAAAGGGGTTTGATTGGGCATATTTGGTGCGGTAAACCTTTTGGGCCGATCCAGATTATAGCCGCTTTGGTTGACGAGGATGGCTTTGGCCTTTAAATCCACGGTGTCGGCATAGACCTGTCCAAACAGCATCAATTCAGCAATCTGCATGGGTTTTTCATCAGCAGCAGCCAACCTGATCCGGTCCGTCAATACCTCCTTTTTTAAATCAATTTCCACCGTTTTTTCCAGGTTTTCATCCAGAGAGTGAATATTTCTCCACTGCCCATTGAGCAGTGTTTGTAGGTGAAACTTTTTGTTGGGCTGGATTTCAGGTCCGAATTCAATCCTAATTCGCTTAATTTCCGTTGCCCCGGGAAGCCTTACGGTCAGCCAGGGATAAATGTCTTCCCTGGAACTGGACCAATAACTGTCCATTTTCCCGTCAATAGTGACTTCGGGTGCATTTCTCTCCGTGGAAGAGCTTGCCGTAACCTGTCCGGTTGGTGACAGGTTATTTTGGGCCATTAGTGGGACAGTACTCATACCTAACCCACAGGTTAACAACAAAAGAAAAAAAATCAATTTGGATAAATCAATATATCTTATTTCCATGAGATTTATAATTGTTTAATTTTATTGAACCCTAAAAACAAACCACTCCAAATAAGGCAGCGGGTATTTCCGCACTCGGATGCTCGAACACTATTTTCAGTTTATCGGTTTTCAAAGGTTCGGCCAATTTGAGGTGATAAATGGTCCGATGATTGTCTTTGACCTCAGCCACCCTATTTCCATTTCCATCAATTACCTTGAAAGCTTTTATGCAAAAAGGAATTTCAGACTCCGGATGCCCCATTAAAGTAGATTCCATTGGGTGATCAAAGTCTGTATCAAAAAACAAAATTATTTCATTGATTACTTGGGTTTTATCCCATTTCAATTCAATAAAAGGTTGACTGTCATTTGCTGCTGCTACCCAGGCATTTGTCCGATGGGTCGGCCGGAAAATTCCATTGACCAATTGATCAGAAGAATAGCAATTCAACGGGCTTTCCAGCTCAAAACCAAGATTATGTCCTTCAGGTCTGCGCTCGGGCAACCAAAAGTCAAATGCTTCTATACCAATGTTTTCGGGGGGCTCCTGTCTACTGCTTGTTGCCACAGCCTTGTTGAACTTTTGAAATAGGGTCAATATACCTGTCAAACGCGTTTCCGAACATTTGATTTGTACCTTTTTGTTGGTGGAAAAGGCCACAAAATAATATTCTGAATTTTTTATAAGATATTGTAAATCAACATATATATACTGTTCACCTAAAGTTAAATCTATTACCTTTTTAGCTAAAATAATCTCTGGAGTAAAATTTCCCTTTTTAAGGCTTTTTAAAAGCCTTACCTCTATTTGGGTTGTGGCCGAAGCTTTAACCTGGAATTTAATGGCTGGTATTAGCCCCTTTTGTAATGGCAACATCTGGGCCATGGCATACTCCAATGACTTCCATGGCCCGTCCATGGGAAGGCCAGTCAGAGTAAAAGTGGATGAAACTTTTATTTTTGTATGTTGCACCAATTCATCAGGATCCGAAAATTTAATCCCAGGTATATACTGCCCTGATCTGATCAGGCGACGCTGAAGTAGTTGCATCATTGGACTACCTGTTATATCCGCTGGAAGCATCTTTTTATCTTTGCATAAAACTGCGGCCATGGCTACGGCCTGGGCATTATGTCCACAGGTAGCCATGACCCTGGAAGAGCCAAATGCCACATGGCTGGCACTGATGATCCTTCCTGCCAAAAACAGGTTTTTGATATTTTTACTGTACATGGTTCGGTAGGGTATCTGATATACCCCTTTGGTATGCCATTGGGTACAACCGGGTTTGTCTCCATAAACACCATCTGCCGGATGTAGGTCCAAAGCCCAGCCTCCAAATGATACCGCATCCGGATGTTCCCGCTGCTCCACCAGGTCCTTTTGCGATAAAATATAATCCCCTTCAAATCTTCGGCTTTCTCTCTTTCCCGGAATGGTGCCTACCCATTCCAGGGTATGCGTTTTCAAATCCGGGAAATTGCCGGAATTTTTCAGGTGATCCCATATGCCGTATATTACCCTCCAAAGTTCCCCTTTGATGGTTTCACTTTCATGGATGGTATCTTTTCTACCTCCATATTCCACCCACCACAGCCTGCAACCATGATCTTTAAGGTTAAAGGATTTGAACCTTGGCAACTTTGAAATTTCTTTGCTGGCATAAGAAGGGGCGACGAATCGGACTGGCTTGCCTGTCTCCTTACTGTAAAAATAAAGCGAATGACCCAAGAGCTCACCATATTGGTGATCAGGGGCAAATTTTTCATCAAATTCATCTGCGGATTCAGCGCCGATACGGAATGCCCCGCCTGCTAAAAAAGCCATTATCCCATCCCCCGAAGCATCTACAAACAAAGGGGATTTCAGCAAATATTGCGTACTGTTTTGACTACAAAAAGCCAAGATATGATCGATCTCCTCCCCGCTCTTTTTCACCAAATCATACATAGCCGTATTCAAAAGCAGGGTGATATTGGGTTCCCCGGTAACCATTTCAATAAGGATCGTATCCAATATCAGGGGATTTCCTTCAGGATTGCGGTACAGGTTTTCAACCAATATCTCATCCATGACCCCCCCTTCTCTTGCCCATCGGTTATTATTGCCCATATGGGAGGTAGCGCCAAGGATCCACAACCGGATTTCCGAGGATCCATTGCCTCCCAGAACCGGCCGATCCTGAACCAAAGTAACTTTCAAGCCATTACGGGCTGCTAAAATGGCACAGCAGGTTCCTGCTATCCCACCACCAACAACCAACAAATCAGAATCAATGGTTGCTGTTTTTAATGCTCTTTTTCCAGAATTAAAACCTTCCTTTATCATAATAATTTGTTATACCATGAATTGAATTTCATATTAGCTTCCCATCTTCTTTTTGTAGATAAACTTCACCAGGCACAGGCCCAACACTAAAATGATCCCTCCCATTAATAGCGTATAGAATATCCCTTTTTCTGCAACTAGTCCCAGCACCAAAAACATGATACCAATGGAAACAAGAGCCAAGCCTATCACTTTAATACCAAATCGGTTTTGTATTTCCGCTTCCTCATATAGCGTATCATTTGCCATTCCTTCCTGTTGCTTCCAATCACTGAAAAACTGGAACCTTGCACTGATTTTTTCCTTTCTTGCGGCATAAACTTCATAGCAAGTAAGAAGGAATAAGGGCAATACCACCCCTAACACCATTTCTTCACTTCTGTTTAATGCAAATCCATAAATCAAGGGATGGATAAATTTAAAATACAGATTGACCAAAAGACTGATGGCCGTAACGGTCAAAATACTGCCCCCGGTTTGCCTTTTCGAAAACAATCCCCAGATGGCCGGCGCATACAAAGCACCACCTGTGACAGCACCTATACTTAGGACTACTTCTACGATACCTCCTGCCATAGGCACCAAAAAGGCAACCCCAATCGTTCCTAAACCAAAAATCAAAGTGGCCCAACGGGCCACGCGCATCAAATGGCTGGCATTGGAACCGGGAAATAAGGGTTTATAAACATCATTGGTCAACACAGCCGCCGCCAGGTTGAGGGAGGTATTGACAGAACTGGCCGTAGCAAAAATCATTCCGCCCAACATCAAGCCAAGCATCCCTACAGGCAACACATTCATACACATCATCAGGTAAGCACCCTCGGTTTCCAGTCCGACCAAACTGGGATCCAACACCCGATAAATCATGGGGGGTAACATCCAGATCAGGGGGCTGATCAAATACAAAGCGCCAAACAAATAACCAACTTTTTGAGCAGAACGGGTGTCAGCAACAGAGGTGTACCTTTGCACATAAGCCCAATTACCTCCTATAAAGACCGTATTATATCCCACAAATGCCAAAATGAACCAGAAGTTGTATTCCTGATTGAATAAATGAAAGAATGTCTCCGGAGCAGCTTGAATAAATTGCTGTAAGCCACCCACTTTTTCCAGGGATAAGGGTAGCACGATCAATACGGCTGCCGTAATAATCACAAATTGCAAGACATCGGTGACCACCACAGCCCACAATCCCCCAACTGCCGTGTAAATCATGATGATGGCCCCCAGCATTATGATCGCATGGTAAATATCAAAACCTGTTACGACGTTGAGAATTTTAGCAACCGGGTACAAAAAAGCTCCGGTATAACCCAAGGATAAAATCAGAAAGACATAGGTGTAATACTGCTGGGTTTTCCTTCCGAATCTTTGGGTAAGGTATTCGGCAACGGTAAGTACCTGGGCGTTTTTCCATCCTGGGGCAATATATGCCCCGATCAGGAAACCACTGATGCACATGGCCATCTGAATGGAAATGGCTACCCATCCCCATTCGTAGGCAATTGACCCCCAAACTACAAATGTTCCCGCTGAGAAAAAACTCATAAAAAGGGACAAACCGTTAATAGGCCAGGGGACTGCCCCACCTGCGGCAAAAAAAGATTTCATATCCCCACCTTTTTTTCCAAAGGAAAGGCCGGCAATTAAAATAATCCCTGTAAAAATAAAAATGGTAAGGTAATCTACTTGTTGCATAACTGGAATAAAAGGGCCACCCATCCGGTGGATGACAGGATCTTTTAAATTTTAACCTGGCTTTTCAATTCAATTAAACTGTCCTAAATTCCGGTCAATCATAATGGGTCCTGGATGATTGATTTGAAAAGCGGCGGTGGCGTCTCCAGGCATTTCCCTCCACTCCCATTCCAATAACGTTCCCTCCAATGTCGCCTTATGAGGGGTGGGATTATTGGGAATGTTATCCCCGGTTTGATTGGTCCAAATGGTCAGTAAAATTCTCATTTTATTGACCAATTCCCTGTTTTCCGGCTCATAGAGTACATTCATAAGATTATGCGGATCATTTTTGATATGATACAGTTCTTCTGCAGGTTGGGGCAAAAGCGTGATCAGGGATTGGGCAGGTGTCAACTGCCCCTTTTCATGCCTGTCCCACAATTCTTTTGCAGCAGGAAATTGATGGGGATCGGATTCCCCGGAGAGGTTTCTTTTATTGGGCCAGTTGTTTCTGATGTAAATCCAGTCCCCATACCTTACCATTCTTTCATGCATGCTGTACCGGTGCCAGTTTCTTTCTGCAAAGGCTACCTCACGAATAATGGCCTCAGGATCTTGAAGAATTTTGAGAAAACTTACCCCCTGTATGGTTTCCGAAATTTCCAATCCTGCAAGTTCCAGAATGGTAGCCGATACATCTATGGCACTTACCAGGGCATTGGTTCTTCCCGGTTTGACTTTTGGTCCGGCAATGACCAAGGGGGTCTGAATGCCGTTTTGATACAGATAGGTTTTACTTCTGGGAAAAGGTCTTCCATTATCGGAAAGATAAATCACATAAGTATGGTCCAAAATACCTTGCCTTTCCAGCTCATCCCAAATCACGCCTACAAAATAATCATTTCTGCTGATCTCATGATAATATCCGGTAAGATCCTCCCGGGTTAGGGGTCCATCGTACATATAAGGAGGCACTTCCACCTGATTGGGAAGGTAGCTGGGGGCCTTGTCATTGACCTGCCAGTCCCTATGCGCATCGTGTGAAGCCAACCAGAAAAAAAACGGTTGGTCTTTGGGCCTGTTTTGTAAATGGGATAGCCAATTTTCACTTCCGGAAGGTTTACTGTCCGAATATTCTGAAAATCCCAATTGATTTGGGGGAGCCATGTGGTTTTTTCCGGATAAAACAGTATGGTACCCGGCTTTTTTTAATTCTTGTACAAAGGTATTTTGACCGGATGGCAGTTCAACATGAATCTCAGGTGCCCCGGTATTGTGCGGGTACCGCCCGGTAATCATGGAAATTCTGCTAGGTGAGCAGGAGCTTGTGGTCAAATAGGCATTGTCAAATACCAACCCCCTCATCGCTACCCTTTCCAGATTAGGAGTATGGATCATTTGGTTTCCATAAATGCTAAGGTCCTCCGCCGATATATCGTCTGTAAGAATAAAGATAAAATTGGGAGGACGGTTTTCCGCCGAAAGCCCAAATGATCCCATCAACAGCGCCAACGATAAAAGGATTGGTATTTTACAATAGTTCATCTTCCTGGTTCCTTTAATTCTTAGGTAAAGATGGGTAATTATAGATGTTCAAAGGAGATTCGATAATACCCATAAATTCATCCAGATGATCCGTATAAATTTCTCTTGGAGTGCAGGCCCTTTTGTTGGCAACAAAGGCTGCATAACCCACCGCTTCTCCCATCATGCCACAGGTACGCATGACCCGGGTACTTCCAAATGCCACATGGGTGGTACTGATATCCCTGCCTGCCATAAAGAGATTGTCAATATTTCTGGAATACAGGCTGCGAAGCGGGATGGTATAAGGTTGCACCTTGATATGTTTGGTAGCAGCAAAAAACTCCTCTCCTTCAAAGTACTGAGAGTTTTTTTCATCCGGAAAATGAAGGTCAATGGTCCAGGTGGCAGTTACACAGCCATCGGGATATATGATGCCGTCCTGAATATCCATCTGGGTCAATACATGATCTCCCATCAGTCTCCTGGATTCTCTTTTTCCTCCGATATAGGCCACCCATGCCAGTTCGTGATGGGAGTATTTGTCCTCTTTATTGTTTTTCAGGTAAGACCAATTTCCAAAAATTGCTCTCAAGTTGTGATCCCGGATCTCCTCTGCCTCATAGATGGTATTGAAATTTCCAAATCCTGTTTCCCACTGCCAATCTGCTTTGTTGGCATCGATATGGTATTCATCAGAAAACTGAATGGCCCAGGGTGTTTCGGGAAAGTCAGAGGGTTCTTCTCTTTCCAGGGAAGCCCATAAATTGGAGGTTCCCAGCGTAAAGTCATCGGCATTTTCAGGGGCCAGGGATTCCCCGGTCTGGGCCCGGCTTTCTCTTCCCATTCTGAATTCTGCCCCCGCCAGGTAGCCCAAAGTGCCATCACCGGTACAGTCTGAAAAATACTTTCCTTCAAACCGGTATTCCTGATTGGTTTGAATGTTTCTTCCAATAACAGCTACAATGGTATTGCCATCCATTTCTGCCTCATAAACATGGGTATTCAAATGCAGGGAAATATTAGGCTCAGCCTGCACCACCGCCAGCTTTCTTTCATCTCCATAACGATCCCCATCAGGATTGCCGTTTCCCGGATCTCCATTGTCCAATTCACGGACGATCCTCCCCAGTTTAGGATAATGGTTCTGGTCTACCCTTCCCATGAGGTGAACCCGGATTTCTGAACTGTTATTTCCACCCAAAACAGGACGGTTTTGAATCAAGGCTACCTTTAGCCCCATTCTTGCAGCCGAAATCGCGGCAGTGGTTCCTGCCATGCCACCCCCAACTACTACCAGATCAAATTGACCCACATCTTCCGCATCTTCGGTAAGATTCAGCATCTTTTTCCGGAAAGCCAGCAGCTCTTCATTGTCATTAGGTGGTAAATTCTCTTTTGAGGTAGAAAAGTAAATGGCATCAAAACGGCCATTGAATCCGGTCAGATCCTCGGCCACAATGGCATTTTCCCCCTTCTTCATGTTTACTTCACCTCCATAATACCAATCCCAGTCAGCAGAACCGCTTACCCCAAAAGAGGTTTCCAAAGGCTGACCGTTGATGGAAAGTTCGAATTCCCCGGGTCCTGTTGGGAAGGGTGCCCAATCCTTGGTTCTAACCCAAATATGGTAATTACCCCCTTCTGAAAATTCAATGGTGGTCTGGGCATCTTCCACAGGTCTGCCCATTCCATGCGCCATCAAATAAGAAGAAAAGAGCACATCAAAAGATTGTTGATCGATCACCCAACCTCCTTTCTCTTTGAAAGATTCGGCCTCAATAAAAACACTTTCTTGGGCAAACCCCCAAAAAGTGCACATCATATAACCCAGAGTCAATAGGATTTTTTTCATTTTATAATTGTTTAGATTTATTTTTGTTGTTGTAAGTTTTTATGTTGAGCCAAGGCTTCCCTTACCTCCATGATTTTGTCTTTTTGTTGTTCCAATATCCGATAAACCTCATCTCCCCATTTGTCATGGTCCAAATAAGCAAGCAGTTCCTCTTGTGCTGGTTTAGAAAGCCGGTTTTGCTCTCCCAAAAGATGGATCAATTTATCCTGTTGGGCCGGATTGGACCTTTTTAATTGTTGAATGAGCGGAAGCTGGATTTCCTTTTGGATCTTAATATCTGTCATTTTATCCAAAATGGCCATTTGAAGGCGGTATGGGCTACTTTTAAATGTTTGCCATAGCCATTCCTGTTTTTCCGCATGGGCAAATTCTTTATCCGATAGTTTTTCCAGAAGGTACTGTGCAATGAAAATATTTTTGCCCCTTAGTATCCCCAATAAGGATTCCGTAAAAGGCTTATTTATGGAACCGTCTTCCTGTACCACCTGATCAATGGCCCAGTATTGGTATTTGTGATTTTGACTTTGCAAAAAACGGTGAATCATTTTGTCTGACTGTATGCCTTCGGTATGCGCTTTTACCAATTCCGATATTTCGCCGTGAGCAATATGCCAGAGGGTATAACAGGAATAAACTGCTCCGGAAATCACTTCATTTTGCAGGGTTTTTAAAGTGGCTCCGGTCACAGCATCCACCCCCTGTGCCATTTCTTCTCTTTGTTCAACCACCAGGTCTTCCGCCTTATATTCTCCGAGTAAGGAGGATTCATTGCTCAGGATTTCCTGCATTTTTTGGTATTCTTGGGGTTGGAATTCCTCATGGTCATTTTTGGTTAGGGCCTTCCCGGGAGGCATTTCATAATGCCTGAAATTTCCCAGCAAGTCCCAATAAAACTCAGTAAATACCGGGTAACATTTATCTGAATAACAAACCGGGGTGAAGATTTCCGCATAATAATGCGCAGGAAAACCGTCATTTTCCGTAACAAGCCAAAGATCGTATCGGATGGAATCGGTTTCCAAACTGTGCACCAATTCTTTAGGCGGAGAAAATTGGCTTCCTTCATCCCTGAAAATTGTGGGAAGATCCACTGCTCCCATCAGGAGCAATATCAAAAACAAATAATTTTTACTATTAAATTCTCCCATTCTTTACTTTTTATCAGATCTTATTAAGGGTAAAAGACATTGGTAATCAATCATAGGTCAACCAGGCGGTGGCGTTGCAATCCCTGTCACTGACAAACCTTATCCATCTGGCCTGAAATCCTTTTGGAAATTCATGGGAAAAGGTTTCCCCGGCTCCAACAGTTACTTCCTTCCAGGTCATCCAAGGTCCATGACCGATGGATTCAAATTCTATTTTAAAGGTGATGGATTCATTTTCCTTATGACTCAATTCCAACTTTTTATGATCATAAAAACCAAAGAGATAAGGGTCAGAAGCCACGTTTGCCCTAACATTGGCCTCTTTCCAAGGCCCACCTTTTCCGGTAGGTTTTCCCAACTGCCAAAGGTCGTCTATGACTCCTGCCCAGATGGCCAGTTCCTTGTCGTCTGATACGATGATATGAGCATTATCCTTAGATTCTTCAGGATTCAAACCGCTCAATAATAACAAACCCCTGTAGGAGGCATAATCGTTGATGGCCAAATTGTGGGAAGAAATGGGCCGGATTTTCGCATAGCCATCTGCATTTTCTGCCGGCAACTCATAGAATGTGCCATGACAATTAAACAGATCCCTTTCTGTGGCTACTTCCCTGGCGATTCTTAGGTTTCCGGACAGGGAAGGGCTGGTAAATTTTTCATCTCCCATAGGAAGCCTCCACCTTCTGTCCTGGTCATCAATAATCAGCACAGAAGCTTCATCCACTTCAAAAACATTTTTAGGAATGGCAAAACCTTCTTTTATAAATTCAAGCATCTGAGGGTCCTCTTTCTTTTCCAGATTAAGGTTTTCATCCAATTCATAATAACCCAGTTCAGTGGTTGAGTTACCATTGACCTTACTGGCGGCAATCCCCAGTTTCCTCCTGTTGTCTCCCAATCCGTAGAGGAGACCAGTGGAATAATCGTCGTCTGAAATGGAACTTACCCCCTCAAAAATTCCAGTTTGATAGGCATTTCGCTCATCCAGATCTGTGAAAGACAAATGAACGGTGGCATTTGTATTAGAACCTGCAACCACCCTGATCCACTCTGCCTTTTGATCATCGCCTATGGTGATTAAATGTGAGGCATCAGGACCCAGTTTGATGGATTGGAATTCCTCCCACGATCCATTCCCTGACCGATCCAGCTCCAGCTGGAAAGTGCAGGACTGGGAACCATGGTTCTTGATCCAAATATTTTTATAATCCCATCCTGCAAAAAGCATTGCTTCTGATGGTTGATGGGCAATTACATCTTCTTGCAGCCATATGGCACCATTGGCAGTAGCCGGCCCTAAATTGTCCGGAAGGTCAAAATCTGTAAACCAAAGGTTTGAATTGGATTGACCCGGTCCTTCTATATTTCCTTTGGCACTCCTTTTATTTAAAAATTCCCTTTGGGCCGAATCATCACAGCCAAAAACCAGTTGATCATTCCACCTGGCATAGTCACCTATTACCTTTAGGTAAGCAGACCGTGGGCGGATTCCGCTGGAATTTGAAGCAGTAAAGGTGCCCGGAAATTTCCAGAACATCCCATGCATGGTCATCAAATAATCCGGTTCCTCCGGTGTCCCCACATCCCTGATCCTCGGCCATTCGGTATTCCAACCATGGGCGCCATCGTAACTGTGACTGGCTTTAGGCAGCCGGAAAAAATCCCAGCCGGAATCTGGGTTCCTTACCCCCAATAAAACCGACTTATGATCCCAACCAGTGGCCCATATCGCGTCTGTTTCGGGGTTTTCATTACCATATATTCCCCCCGGGCCAGTAACCTCCACAAATTGATTTCTTCGGACTTCCTTCCAGTTTTCCCCGTCCCATTCCGCGAGGATTCCGGCCTTTATATCAAATTTCTTCAGTGCTTCCTCGGAGGCTTCCCCATTATTGGAATAGACCAACACCCCCTGCCCTGAATAGAGTCCCTTCCCATGGGCCCCATCCAGTAATTCGGCATGCTGGGACATTTCTCCGGTTTTACGATTGACATTACCATCTTCATAAAGGAGCGTTGGCTCCAGGGTATGTACGTTCACTTCGTAAAAACCTTCTTCCATGGTGCCGTAATAAATTTTATTTTCAGGATCTGTAAGGTGTCTGGCATTACCGGTATGGCGGCCTGGCATTACATCATAGGGAATTGCCTCTACATTTCCTGATGCATCAATGGCGTAGGGTCCTATAAAAAGTTGATCACTTTCCCGGTGGATCATCCTGTTGGCAGGCGTCCCGCCAATACTTTCTGGCCTTACCACCTGGTTGAGGTCTGCATCGATTTCATAAAGTTTATCAGTAGAGCCAAACGGGAAATGAGGCGCATAGGTAACCACCCAGAGTTTGCCTGCCCAAGGAACCACTGCTCCGGTTCCACATTCCCCATGTTCATTATAATAGGCCAAATGCGGGTATATTCCGCTTATCGAGCGGGGGTCAGCTTCCTCACTTTCCCCCCAACAGGCAACCGGTGAACTCCCTTCAATTCCTTTCCCTTTAAATAAATATCCAGGATCACTGGTATAATTAAAGACGGTCAATTCAGGAATTAAAATTCTTTTTACCTGGAAGTCACCCTTTTTTATGATTTGAATTTCAGGATAACCTGTAGGCTTATTACTGATTATTAAAATCTGGTATACCTCATTTTCCAGGACAATATCTTCCTCAATCCAAAGAATTTTATTTCCCTTAAAATAAGGCTTTGCCGGCCCCTGAAGAGGAGCCAGCAAAACCATTAAAAATAGGTAACAAAGAAAAATGAAGTTATTTTTTAACATCGATATCCATTGATTTTTATTGATTGACACCTTAATTAATAACCACCAGGATTTTGGGTGATAGATGCACCATTGGCCCTGTAGGTATCGATTTCTGCCTGGGGAATGGGTAAAAGGTAATCTCTTGGATTTGTAAAAACCCTGGTAGCATTCGGAAACCGGGCATCTGTATTGAGATCATATTGGGATTCTATCCCTTCATAGGAGACAAAGCCATCCTCATCAATATCGGGAACCATGGTAGCATTTTCTTCATCCAAAATCCTGCCATATAAGGTTACCGGCATGACTTTTTCAGCGATGTTCCACCTTCGGATATCAAATAACCGGAAACCTTCATTGGCCAATTCCACCTTCCGCTCCCTTTTGATCAGGGTTCTCATTGTCGCCTGCCCGGTATTGGTGACTACTGGATAAGCATCGGTTTCTCCCACCTGCACCCCATAAGCCCGGGCCTTAACCGTATTCAGGGCATCCAAAACCGTTTCATCTATTTCATTCAATTCGATTTTAGCTTCAGCATAATTCAGTAACACTTCTGCATAACGCATCAGGATAAAATCCGTATCACTCCAAAACCTGTTTTGTAACTGAGATGCTTCATTGGTATATTTTTTCCATAAATAACCACAGAAGGCAGCTGGCCAGATGACGATACGGGAATCATTATTTGCTCCACGAAGTGTACCATCCGCATTCCTTACCGTAAGGCTATCGGGATGGCTTTCAAAAATCAAGCCTGCCCATTCGCTTTGCGGTGTAATGATGGATGCTTTTAACCTGGGGTCCCTGTTATCAAAGGGTTGGCTTGGATCATAAACGGTAGACTCATCAATGGCCAGGCCATCTGAAGCCTCATAGCTATCAATCATGGACTGGGTGGGTACTACTGTGCTGTAACCCCCTCTGTTCCTGGATCCCTGAGCTACAGCAAAATTGGGAGTAGGACCGAAACCATCTCTGAAAGGCATCACGAGCATGGCTTCACTGGAACCTTCTCCCTGTGGGGTAAAGAGTTCCTCATAATCGGGATGAAGGTTTAAATTTCCTCCTTCAATGACCTGCAGGGCCGAAGTGGCCGCTTCCTCATACCTACCGGCATACAATGCAATCCTGGAGTGAAGCGTCAATGCCACATCTTTGAACACCCTATTAGGTTCTCGGGGCTCCTGAGGTAAAGATGCGGCAGCTTCAGAAAGATCTGCCAGTAAAATATTGATGACTTCCTCTTTCGGGGTTCTTGGCAGTAAGGCTTCGGTAGGTTCGGCAATCAATTGATCTGTGTAGGGAACATCTCCGAATAGGAAGACCAAATAATGATAATAATAGGCCCTTAAGACCATGGCTTCGTACATGATCTGGTCCATACGCTCGGCCGGAACCACATCAGCTGCCCGGTCCAGGTTATTAATCAGGTTATTGGCCCTTCCAATTCCTCTGTATAAATGGGTATAAACCGAACCAAATCCGCCGGTACTGGCACTGTGGGAACCTGCACCCAATTCATCAAAACCAACAAATCCGCCTCTTAACAGCCCGATATCTGTTGCTCCATTATCCATGTTTACTTGTACTGGTAGCGTATACCCTCCCAGCCATATCAGGGAATTATAAACACCGGTAAGGGCCAGTTCCAATTCCTCTTCACTGGAAAAGAAAGTGGCATCTGTGGGCTGAGTCAATGATTCCAAATCCAAAATATCCTGATTGCAGGAAGCAATCATAAAGGTCATTAATATAAATAATATACTCGTTTTCATCTTTTTCAAATTTAAAAGGTAACATTAACGCCAAAAGTATAGGCGGTCACAATGGGATAAAGTGCGCCATCGGAACCGTTGGGTATCAAAGGATTGGTACCTTTAGGCAATTTGTTGAAATTGGCCAGGTTCTGTATGGAAGAATAAACCCTCAGGTTACTGACTTTCATCCTTTCAAGGGTGCTTTCCGGCAAGGTATACCCCAGGGTAATGTTTCTAATGGATAAGTAAGAGGCATCAAATACCCAAGTATCGCCTGCCCTGGCATCATTGCTTCCCGAACTGGTGGGAGAAACGACCGGAAATTGGGCGTCGGTCCTTTGCGGTGTCCAAGACTCCTCCATGTGCCAATCTTGTACCTTTCCGGCATTAAACAAAGGCCAAATGGCATCTCCCTGTAAATAAACATCTCTTTTGCCCACTCCCTGAAACATGATAGCAAAATCAAATCCTTTGAATGCGGTATTTAAATTCAAGGCATAGGTATATCGTGGAAAGGGATTTCCGATTATAATCCTGTCATCCGGGTTAATTACCCCATCTGAAGTATCGGGCACCCCATCGCCGGAATTGTCTACCGTCAGTTGATCCACATACCGGATATTTCCAGGTATCAAAGCACCGAATTGATTGGGTGAATTGTTGATTTCTTCCTGGCTCTGGAACATGCCATAGGTTTCATATCCAAAGATAGAACCAATAGGGCTGCCCACTTTGGTGATAGAGTTTCCACTGATAATCTGTCCCAAACCTGCAAGGTCAACCACCTCATTCTTGACATCAGAAAAATTCATGTTGGCCCCATAGGTGAACTGACCGATCGCATCCCTCCAACCTAAGCTCAGGTCAAAACCTCTGTTTTCCACCGTGCCCGCATTTTGCTGGGGAGCCGATAAACCTACTACCATGGGAACCGGAAGTGCCAAAAGGATATCTTCCGTTCTTCTGACATAATATTCAGCTGTCATGGTCAAGCGGTTGTTCAAAATGCCCGCATCTATTGCGAAATTGGTGGTCTCGGTGGTTTCCCATCTTATGTTTCTGTTGGCCAATACATTTTGGGAGGCACCCGTGGCAATGGAATTGCCAAAAATAAAATTGCTGTCTCCAAGCAAAATATTAGAGGTGTATGGAAAATCACTTCCGATTTGCTGGTTACCCAATTGTCCCCATGAGGCCCTTAATTTCAGTTCACTGAGGAAGTCAACCGTAGAAAATAAATTTTCTTCGGATAAACGCCATCCCACTGAAAAGGAGGGGAAAATGGAAACCCTGTTTTCCGGTGCAAATCTTGAAGAGGCATCTCTCCTCACATTGGCTTCAAATAAATATTTATCCCCATAATTATAATTTAATCTGGAAAAATAAGAGACCAAACTGGAATGCGTCGCATAGCCACCGTTTCGCATATTGGTCTCCGCCCCTGCATCCAACTGCTCAAACCTGTCAATGATAAAATCCGTCCTGGAAGCAAAAATTCGGCTGTCATTATTTTTTATCATTTCGTAACCGGCCAGGACAGTAAAATTATGATCTTGGAGCCTCTTGGTGTAAGAAACCAATCCAATCAAGTTTTCTTCAAAGATTCTTCGGTTAGTATTGGACAAAGAATTTCTGTCAGGGATATTACGGGTGGTCTTCGTCTCCCAATCCAAATAGGTGGTGTACATTTTATTAAAATTCCGATCAAAAAGATCTCTGTATTCAGGAGAATAGGTAATACTGATTCGAAAGTCCTTGACAGGGTTGTAATTCAACTTCATCAGTCCCCTAAAATAATTGTCCTCATTTCTGTTCAATCCTCCGTCCTGGGAGGCGGCAAGAGGATTCAAACCTCCCCAACCATCGCCCCAAAATCCATCCGAGTGAATGGCCACTTGGGTAGGGTCAATTCTGTATGCCTGTCTGAATACTTGTTGATGACCAGCATTAGGCTCAGTGGTCATTTCTTTCCGAAAATTCAGGTCGAAATTAAGGTTCAGCTTGTCATTCACCTTAATGTCAGAATTAAATCGGCCGTTATACCTTTTGAAATTATAGTTCACCACATTGGATCCTTGATCCGTATAGGATAAGGAGCCCATTAGCCTGATGTTTTCCGTACCTCCGCTAACACTAAGGTTATGGTATTGCTGAAATCCGCTTTCAGAAAATAGTAAATCCATCCAATCCGTGTCCGGATAAAGGTCAGGATTGGTTGCCATATTTTGTTGGTAATCGTTAATGATATCTTCATCAGTATTGGTTGCCCTTAAAAAATCAATGGCCCCCAGGTAAGTGGGAACGGTCTGAATTTCCTGCAAGCCGGCATAGGCACTATAACTTACTTTCATCGCTCCGGTCTGACCTCTTTTGGTGGTGACCAGTATGACACCGTTGGATCCCCTTGAACCATAAATGGAAGATGCAGCCGCATCTTTTAAAACCGAGATATTTTCAATATCTGCTGGGTCAATATTATCAATACTACCCTGAATACCATCAATCAAAACCAAGGGATCATTTGAAGCACCTAAAGAACCTGTTCCTCTGATCCGAAGTGTGGCATTATCATCTCCCGGCTGACCACTATCCTGAATGGCTGTAAGCCCCGGAGCCAATCCTACCAAAGCTTGAGAGGCCTGAAATACCGGTTGACGCGCAATCGCAGCACCGTCTATGGACTCCACCGAACCGGTAAGATTTACCCTCCTTTGGTCGCCATAACCCACTACCACCACTTCGCTCAGGTCGCTCATGTCCGGCTTAAGGTTGACATCAATGGTGTTTCTCGTCCCGACTTCCACTTCCTGCTTAAAATATCCCAAAAAGGATACGACGAGCACTGATTCGGGACCGGGTACGTTGATCTGGTATTTTCCCTCCAGATCACTTACCGTCCCTGTTGCTGTGTTTTTTACCAGAATGCTGGCACCCGGCAGGGGATTTTCATTTTCATCGAAAACCGTCCCATCCACCGTAATGGACTGACTAAACGCTGTATTTGTGCCAACCAAAATGGCCATCACAAATAAACTGAGTACTAATTTTTTCATAAGTAGATTACTTTAGGTTTTACATCATTTGTAATAGTCAAAACTACAGAATATAATTCTAAATTATTTAAAACTTACATTATTTAAAAATAAATAATAGTGTTTAATAAAATTTTTATACTGTAACCGTTATCGGAAACGTTTACATTTGAAAATTCGATAAAGATGGTGTGATTTTGTTACCAAATTAAAAATTGTTGGGAATAGCCGAAGGGCTACTGCTAATCTTCTGTAAATTCCTGGATAATATAAGCGTATTTAAATGTGGGGTCATTTTGAGCCAACTGTAGATTATGGTTGATTACTTTATCCCTCTCATTTTTCCCAAGGATCTTTAAGAAAACAAGCAACTGGTTTTTACTCATCTGATTAAGATGTTGAGACAAGGCTTCCAGACTTGCTGTGGAAATAATTCCAAAACTATCCAATTTATCCAATAATAAAGTCCTGGTGTTGATGTCCATTTCTGAAAACATATGACATATCCGGTTCTCAAACTCCTCCTCTTCCCATAAAGGATCTGGTAAATCTTTTATTATAAATTTTTTCAATAAGGGTGTTCCCTTTTCCAGGGCCTTAAACAAAAAATTGATGTTGTCCTCAAAGTCCGATTTACTGAATTTCCTTAAAGCAAATAACTCATATTCATCCCTGTCTGAATGCAAAAAATTTTGTTTCAAGGCTTCATTGAATATCAAATCAGTATGTGCTACCAATAAATTTTTTAAATCACCCAAATGGGCCAAATGCCAAAGGGTATATGAAGTATAAAGTGCTCCATCCACCACTTCCTCTTTTATTTCCAAGGCTGTTGCCCCTGTGGTGCCATCCACCACATCAGAAGCTTTTACTTGTTGTTTATCAATCAGCTCTTCTTTTTCTTTAAACTTTAAGATTGAACCTTTATTCATCAAAAGTTCATGCAGTTTTATATAATCTGCTGAAGTAAAAGGAACATGGTCATATTTGGTAAGCGGATGTCCGGGAATGGTATCATAACCAATATAATTCCCCACCAAATCCCATATTAACCGAATATGCATAATTTCACATATTTCATCATCGCAGACTGATGTACGGATTTGAGAAGCATAATAGGCCGCCTGATTTTTATGGGTAAGCAATTGGAGGTTTATCGGTGCAATTAGACGGTCATGTTGGAATTCAGTTACATTAACGGGTTCATACTCCCCTTCCTGCACCAGTTCCAAATCAATGAACAGTGGACCTTTCTCAATAAATTCCTGTAAGCCGTAAAGGAGCCAAAAAGGAAAAATGAATAGAAATGTTTTGATGACGCTCACTTTTTTGGTGCTATATCCAAATGTTTTTGGGATTCAATCAAATCCATATATTCGGGTAGCCGGGAGGCATATACTTCATTAGGGTCAATATCATATTTTTCACAGATAACCGCTGCCAAACCCACCGCTGCTCCCATCTGTCCGGTAGTCCGCATCACCCTTGGACCGCCCAGTCCTATATGGGAACAACTGAAATTCCTTCCGGCCATAAAAAGGTTGCTGATATTCTTCGAATACAGGGAACGATATGGAATATAATACATAGGGGTTTTGTAGAAAATCGCCTCGGAAAGAAAATCGGGAATTTTTTCGTCCAATAAATTCTGCTGATAATGTACGTCAATGGACCTGTTTTCCATTACTACTGCATCTGGAAATTTCCTTTGTTCGGTCACATCATTAAATGTAAAAATATAATCCCCTACAAGTCTTCTGGATTCTCTTTTACCCACCAAATAGGAAATCCATTCGAATGCCAGATTTTCAGTACCTGGTTTTAGTTTTGTATTGTAAAACGATCCATAAATTGCTTTTAGCATATGATCCCTAATCTCCTCCGCATCCTCAATCTGATTTAAATCCAGGCGAGACATTTCCCATTTCCAGGTACCTTCTGTGGCTGCATGTTGATCGACAACCTCTTTCGCCCAAGGCACATCCGGAAATACACTTTCGGCTTCCTCCTCCTGGGTTCTCCAAAGAACCGAGGAACCCATTACAAAATCATCCGCTTCTTCCGGTGACCATAATTCCCCCCATTCCTCATAAGCTTCTCCGTAGGTATCAACAGATTCCCTGCCGTACATAAATTCGGCACCTGCCCAGTAACCAATCCAGCCATCTCCTGTAGAATCCACAAAACGCGGCGCCACGAACCGGATTCTTTTCCCTTCAAAAGTATGCCTTGCGTCCACAGAAGTTATCCTATTTCCTTCGGTATGGGCATCATAGGCCCTCCAATTGGTAAAAAGGGATATATTTTTATATTTCTCCACATTTTTATGACGTTTTTCCTCATCCAACTTTGCATCAGGAGAACCGTTGGGATAATGTTCAGTATCCAACATGCTCAAGATTCGCTCAAAATGACCATATATCCCCAAAGTATGGACCCTGATTTCACTGCTGGCATTGCCCCCTAAAACTGGGCGGTCATGAATCAAGGCTACCTTTAAACCTTGCTCTGCGGCGGCAATGGCACTGGCGCACCCTGCAATTCCTCCTCCAACTACCACCAGGTCAAATTCCAGCATGCGTTCCGGATCGGAATTTTCATTGGAGATTTTATTTCTCCATGCTGTCAATTCCTCCATCCCCCTGGGAGGTGCTTCATTACCTGTACTGAAATATAGGGCATCACAGCGTCCATTGAAGCCTGTTAAATCTTCCAACTCCAATTTCACATTTTTGGACGCAATATCCAGCTCCCCTGCATATTCCCATGACCAACCGGATTGGAGGCCGAGGGTGTTGTCCAGAGCAGATCCGTTGATTTTAATTTTAAATCTCCCCGGGGCTTCCCAGTCACCAGGTGCCCAGTTCTTGGTACGGGCCCAAACATGGTATTTTGCTTTTTGGGCGATTTTAACTTTAGTGAAAGCATTTTTAACCGGTTCTCCCATGCCATGTGCCATCAAATAAGGAGAGCCCATCTGTTCCACGAACTGCGGATCTACCACCCAACCTCCCGGTGAATCGAAACTTTCTGCTTCAATTAAAAATGAGTGATGCTGGGCAAAAAGTCCAATAGAAATGGAACAGAACCAAAGTAATAAGATTATTTTTTTCATCGATTTAAATCATTCTAATTCATGTAATGTTTAAAATATCTGGAAATTTAATCCATATAGCATCTGATTTCAAAAATTCTGGCCAGTTCATCACCGTGGGTTTTATGGATTTTGATTCTAATAGTGTCAGTGGTAATGGGCTCGAATTCATGGGTTACCAACCTGAGGAAATTGTTCTCCATTTTCTGTAAAGGATAATATGCTCCATTCCTGCCTGCCTCCAGTGTATAATCCGCTACGGTTTCAGGCTGCGGACCTCTTTCCTGGCCAAAATATACCGTATCCTGAGGCGAAATCCTCAAAAAACGGTGAAGGCCTGTATCAAAAATAAACTGGACTTTATTCATCCGTACCGGGCTGTTCCATTTTAAGGAGATCCAGGGTTCCCCATTTTTAATTTCTGCCCTCCACTGGTGGCTCTTACCATCACCAATATCCCGGTTGATACCATCCGTAATATTCCTGGCCAACCCGTCTGCAGTTTCTGAGGAAGCCGTGACGCTGGCCTTTCGGGCGAGATCATTTGCATCCATATTCTCCACTCCCAAAATGGATTGGTCCTGTCTAAGCAGTAGCTGTTGGAATTTTTTCATTTGTTGCTGGTTATTGGCCAACTGGCGGATGGAAAGTTGGTTTTTTTCGCAATAGGCCATGGCTGTTCCAATCGCCTGTCCCATGGTTGCGCAAGTGGCCATCACCCGGGTAGAGGAAAGGGCAACATGTGAAACACTCACGTTTCTGCCTGCCAGGAAAAGGTTGTCCATAGATTTGGCATACAATGACTTAAATGGAATGGAGTAAGGACCTTTCAAAGGTATGGATATATAGGGTACTACACCTGTGGTATTCATTCCACCGGGAGGATGGTCATCCAATGGCCATCCGCCGTAAGCCACCCGGTCGGGAAACATTTTGGGCGATTGGATATCCCCTTGTTTCATGATATAATCTCCCACTACCCTTCTGCTTTCCCGTTTGCCTGGAATCATGCCGACCCAGGAAAGTGCCCAATTTTCTGATTCAGGATGGTTTCCGGAGTTTTTGATATAATCCCATACACCAAATAATACACTTAATAAATCATGCCTGTTTTGTTGCCCTTCCTTTACCGTATCTTCCATTCCTCCCAATTCGAGCCACCAATATCCATATTCCCATTGCGTGATTTTCCGGTGCACAAAATCTTTGGTGGTATATTTTCTGGCCCATTTGGGTGGGGTATAGGGCATGCTTTTTTCATGCTTTTGTGACATAAAAAGTAGGCTGTTGCCCATGGTTTTATTGTCCGCGACATCTACGGCCAGGGATTCATTCCACCGGGATTTTTCCTCCCTCCCCCACATGAATTCACAACCTGCCTTTGCAGCCAGCGTGGCATCACCCGTGCAATCCGCAAAATATTTTGCTTTGATTTCATAAATCTCTTCCGTTGGGGAACATATGGCCGTAATACTTTTGACAATTCCGTTTTCTACCTGAACATCAATAAAGGCCGTATCCAATAAAAGGGTGATGTTTTTTTCAGAAACTACCTTATCGTATAAGACGAAATCCCACATTTCATAGGAACGTTGGGTATTCTCGGCTGCTTCCGTCAATACCAGTTCCTCCAAAATTCCCGTTTCTCTCCATACCTGTCTTAAGGCACTGGCACCCGAAATATGCATCCTGATTTCACTGCTGGCATTACCACCCAGACGGGAACGGTTTTGAATTAAAATCACTTTGGCTCCATTTCGGGCGGCTGCTATGGCGGCACAGACACCAGACATGCCGCCCCCCGCAATTAAAAAATCAGTTTCATAACTTACCTTCTTAAAAACATCTTTGTTCACTTCCGCCAGTTCTTCCGGTTGAATTTGAGAAAATCCGGGAGAGGCACTGAAAAAAAATGCCCCTGAGCCCATGCCCAGGCATTTGATAAAATCTCTTCTTTTGGTTTCCATTGTTAATTAATTCAATTTATTTCAATATTTTAATTCTTTTGATTGGTTGCACGCTTTTCAGGTTATGGCAACCTGTTATTTCCATGCACAATATTTTCCGATTGGGTGACAATTTTTGGATTGGGATGATTGGACAGGGAGGCAATAATTCTTAATGCATCTTCATTCAACCTTATTTCCTGATTATTGATGATATCCAGTGCCTTTATTAATTGGCTTTCTTCAAGATTATCTAATTTTTCCACAAAAACCTTCATCCCATCTTCTGATATAGGCACATCCTGAAGGCGGTTCAAAATTTCATTTTCCATTTCAAAATTCAATGTTCCGAGTAGTTGTAAAATATTTTTCTGAATTTCAGGTTTACGCCAATCACGGGGGGAAATTTTCTCAACGGCAAAATAAGGCACATAACTTTTGCCATTAGCTATAAGTTGGATAATTTGGGGCAGATATTCGGCACTGTTATCCTGATTGATCTTTTCCAGGGCATAATATTGATAATGATGGTTATTTGAACTTAAAAACCGCTCCATCATTGCCTTGTCAAATTGGCTTTCTGTATGCCTTAATATGCTGTCGGACAAATGCCCATTGAAAATGTGCCAAAGCACATAGGTACTGTATACCGCTCCCCCCACCACATCACTTTTTATGGATTTATGGGTTGCACCCGTAATACCATCCACCTCATCCGAGGATTTTTTTTGGGTGGTGTCCACCAGGTTATCAAGGGTATAAAACCGGAGAAAAGAATCCTTGTTGGAAAGAATTTCTGTCATTTTTTTATGATCCTGGGGGGAAAATGGTTCATGGTCAAACTTCGTCAGGGGACGTCCCTCAGGAACCTTATATGCCAAAAAATTTCCCAATAAATCCCAATAAAGGTCAATCACCATTAAATAACATAGCCCCTCTTTGCAAACAGGTGTCCTCACATGGGTATAATATTGATTTGGATGGCCCTCCCCATCTACTTCAAGCTGGACTTCTACGGGTATGGAATCATTGATCGTACTTTCAATGACGGTGCTATCTCCCCCATTTCCCCAAACCATTGCCATGGCATTGAAACAGCAAAATATTCCGGCAAAAAAGAACACGGAAATCTTAATTGCAAGGCCCCTGAACTTATAAAATATACCCAATGAAAATCCTTTTAATGGTCAAACCAACCGTATAAAATTACAATATAAAAAATTATTAATGGGTTTTAAATGGAAAATTTACATTGTAAACGATACCGATACCGTTTACAATTATCAAAAGGAAATTATAATCCATCAAAAATTAATAATCTGTCAACCACCTTGAGGTAAACCTTAACTGAAAAAAAATTCCTCGTAGATTGGTCAATTGCTATCTATCCAACTTCAATCCTTCCCTAATTAACTCACCCTCATCCATAAATAGGATAATACCGGATTTGGGACCCAGGTCTTGCATTTTTGGATTCCCTATGAAATCAACCCGAATACTGTCCGGCTTTTCGAAGGAGACAGGTTTATTGTTGATTTTGGAATTTTTATGTTTATAACCTGAGATTCGATTCATAAAGGTTCAGAAGAACCCTATTAAATTAAAATCATTCGCTAGTTTTCAGCAAGGAAGATAAAGGGAGGTTCCTGTTGTTGCCGATATCTGGGCCTGGCCAACCGGAATAAGAAAAAAAGAAACACCCATGAAAGGCATTACGGAAACAATCCCCCTTTCGAAAGGGGGTGTAGGGGATTGTTTCGGTAACAACCAATATTTCAGGAAGTTATTACTTAGAATGAACGAAATTTAATCCCCCTAGCCCTCCGACGCGAGGGAATTGCTGAAATTGGGATTTGGTGCAGACTCTAATGATATTATCCGGCCAATGGAGGTATAAAACAGGAATGGCCGCGAAAGGATAACGGTACCCAAATCCCCCTCCCAACCGCATGTACCATATCCAACACCATACCCTCTAAAAATCATACTTAACCGTCCTATGTCCAGCTATTAAAAATTTATAACTATAAAACCCAATTCATCTGAAAAATTCTGATAGACCCATAGCTTCCCATCTTTGGCAAAATACTTGACAAACTCAGAATTCAATTCGGAAATAGCCGATTCAGAGATTAAATTGAACTCAGCGTCAAAAATGGACAGGTACACCTCAACTTCTTGAATTTCGGGTAGCAAAGCATCTTCCTTCCGCCTGTCCTTGAAATTCCATTTGGCAGATAAACGTAAATACCGCTTTTTTTCCTTATCCCATACCGGTGGCCCAAACCTGACCTGTTCCAAAAAATGTTGGTACTCATTTTTTAGCTGTTCATCAGATGAAATACCATCTCCGATAAGGTCCTTGACACGCTTTGGTGTCATTTTAGGTTCATAATTGACAATTTGAACAAATTCTCCCTTTGAATTAAACAGGTATAGTTCATTTGAAAATTGATGACTTACTATAATAAAATTATTTTCATACCTGAGGTGAACAAAGGGATCCAGAAAGGACATCGGATTGTCAACCGTTAAAACGAAATTATGATAAGACTTTTTAGGATCTATATCGAATCGCTTTACTTTTTTGTCCTCAAAAAATAAAATATCTAAAAAAACATCCCGGTTTTCAAGATCATGGGATAGCCCAAATACCTTCAAACCATTATCATCAATAAGAAACTCGTTCCTGGGGAATTCTCCAAATTTCAGACCATTTGAATTTACCGCATTCACCCAATCAATTCTTATTGATAAGTGTCCATTTCTGTCAAATAAAGCGGACTTATTAAAAGTTTTAATAAAAAACGAGCCATCTTTCGATAAATTAAAATTATTAATATGCTCACCTGTTCCATCAGGTCCGTCAACTTCAAATGAAAAATTATTGGTAATCTCCAAATTATCAAGGTTTACTTCATCAATTGAATGATCAAACGTGTTAAACAAAAAAATAGAACTTTCTTCTTCATTTAAATCCGAAAAAAATAAACGTCTATTCAAATCCAGCAGCCGTCCTTTGGATTCAATAATTACCGTATCAACCGCATACAATAAATTATGGCTATCCTGATTATTGTTTTTTCTTTGACAAGATATGGATATACCTATAATTGCCAGAAATGTTAAATACCTCATAACTTTTTCAATTAGTTAAAGGATATTAAGAATCCTTATGATATAGTGCCAAATCCTCATTTTGAAATCCTTGAGCTGACCATTTCAATTCCAGTTCGGATGGGCCGCTCTCCCCCCTTTTATATACTATTTTCACCGGATGGAAACCTTTTTCTAAAATTATCTTTGAAGAGCCTTTTCCTTTGGCCATTTCAAGATGATCATCGTCTACCAGGAGGGCTTCATGGATATGGATTACCAAACTCCCATTGGTCCGGAAATTGATTTCATGCTCTCCGGTATTTCCCACCATCAAAAACCCCTCATAAACCATGACATTGTAAGGATCTTCTCCTTGGGGAGCTTCGATATGGGATAAAATGGCCACCTCTTTTGCTGGTTGAGCAGAGGTGTAAATATAAGGTGCCCAGGGAGATTTAATTTTATATTTAGAAAGCTTGATTCCTTTTGCCATTGTATTTTGAGGTTCAATGGCTGGAACAGGCTCCTTGTCATAGGGCCGTTCTGCAGAGGGATTGTACCTTCTCCAGCGCAAAACGGTATTTTTCATCTCCTCCTGTAGCTTGACAAATTCCCCACTGGTGCCGGCAAGGTTTTGTGATTCTCCGGGGTCGCTTTTGGTATCATAAATACTGAAATCATCCTGGTGGGAAGCAATATTATACCGGATTCCTTTATAACCGTCCAGATACAAGACCTGCATCTCTCCCCTTTTTTCCCTCATCTTTCGGAAAGAAAACATTCATATTCGGAAGTGTTGTTGTTCACCTGGTATTCTATATACACCTTACCATCAAAGGTTTCCGATTTGCCGGAAAGTAAGGGCCACAATGACCGGCCATCGGTATTTGCAGGAGCAGGCAGTCCACTGAGCTCCGCAAAAGAAGGCAACCAATCATGGAATCCGGATGGGGTATCATTCTTGGTGGCTTCCTGAATTTTTCCCGGCCATCTGATGATTGCAGGTACTCTGATGCCACCTTCCCAGGTGTCCCTTTTGGTGCCGTCCATAACTCCAAAACTTTCAAAAAAAGTGGGAGAATAATCCCCTGGCGGTATTGATAAAATTGCCGGTTTCTCCAATATATTGCAAGCCCCCATTCTGGCCTCCTCCAGTTGGATAATCCATACTGGGTATCTCCAGGCCTGCATGGGGGGTATCATAAGCCAGGTACATAAAAAAGGGTTGGTCAGGATGACCATTTCGATGGTCCTGGATATATTTTTTCGCCCGGGCCGTAAAAAGGTCGGTGGTATAGCAGCCTTCCAGCATTCCGGAAATTTCTTCATTTCCATCATACAATTCCATTGGCCCCCTGTCTGCAACATCATGCGCCGGATAATGGTTGTGCCCATCCCTACGCCTTACATACCCAAAAAAATAGTCAAATCCCCTTTTGGTGGGATAGGCTTCCCAGGTAGAAGGACTGTCTCCCTTCAGGCCCTGAAGACCATATTTGCCAATCAGGGCGGTGGCATAACCTGCTTCTTTGAGGACAGTAGCCAAATTATGGTTGGCAGGCAGCGCTTTGTCAAATTGATTGTTCCTGATTTCTGCATGTCCCTGGTGCAGTCCCATCAATAAAGTAGCCCTGGAGGGGGCACATACAGGGGCAGGCACATAATGACGCGTAAGGATCATTCCTTCAGAAGCCATTTTGTCCAGGTGTGGGGTACTGTGGTAGGGCTTCCCTTCGGCCTTGCGCTGGTTTTGAAATAATACCCCAATATCACCGTAACCTAAATCATCGGTGGGGATAATGGATGCAATATTGGCCATTGTTGGCTGAAAATGTATCCAGTAAGAAAAAATGAATAATAAGGTTAATTTTTTCATGGGTTTATAAAATCATAGGGTAACTTATTCCAATCCTTCCTTTCGCAACCTAAATAATTGAAGGGTATCATCCAATAATATGAAAAATCAATTTAGCTTATATTTTTCGCTTTTCTCTAGTTTACCATGAGGGTCCAGGGCAGTAAACCAGAAGGAAAACCTCCCTTTAGTTCCTTGGAGGGGAATGGTAAATTCAAAGGGATAATTTTCATCCGACAAGCTTTTAATACTGCCATTCTCCTCCTCATAAAACAAGGTAAGGCTTGAAAATCGGGCATCATCTTCCTGTAGATAAATATAAGCCCGCCGGTCGTATTCCCCTAAATTGATCAGCATGGCACGGGCCCTTCCAAAATCAAGTTCAAGGAGGCTACTATTGGTAAACGTTGCTTTGGACAATAATTTCTTTTGAAAGGCTACCTTTGGTATGGTTCCTTTTAACCTGATCGCCGTTATGCCATTTCCAGGTACTTCCACTTTAAAGGAGTTTGAGCTTAGGGTGGAGGCATTCCCCTCAGCAAAAACTTTAATATCTCTTATGGAACCAGTTGTCCATTCAAGACTGACCTCCACGGTGGAAGTCACCGCTTCTCCGGACTGATTGGAAAAAGCCAGGAAAAGTCCTGATTCATTATAGCCCGAAATATGGTTCAATTCAGGGTGGGAAACGTTCAACAGATTTTTGGGCATCCACAATTGTACACCCTCTTCTCCATAAAATTTCCCTGGTCGGCTGCCATAGAATTTATTTTGCAAATAGGCATATCCCTCAATATATTCTGAAGGAAAATTGATCTTTCCATCAGACCGCACAAAGACATCTGTAACCAAATAATCCAGCAACATGCTGGCCATGGGAAGAATATGGTTATAATGAAAAGAATTTACACTTAGCGCTTTATGTTTCCTCAATGGGTAATCTTCCTTCTCATAGGCCGTGGTGCGTGCAGTATTGATATGGTAGCCGGGAAAATTTTGATAACGGCCAATAATGGCCGATTTGGCCACTTCTTTTAAAAATAGATCATCGGCATAATATCCTAATCTCAACATCCATGGGGCATAATTGGCCATAAAAATGGCCCGGTGACCTTGACTGGTACCCGAAGATTCAGGGGTCAGCCCGATTTCAGAAAGCCTCCAGGCTTCCACTTCTTCTTCCGGAAAATACATCTGCTCATGACCTTTTGATTTTAAGTACCAGTACAAAGGGGCCTTTCCGTCCTTGTTCACCAAAATACTTGTATCCGGGATGGCAGGTGACATCCAGGTAAACATGGTATACCGCCTTGCTCCGTCTTGGGCTGCCTCAAGGTATTCTTTGTTTTGTGTGATTTCATATAGTTCGGTCAGGTCCACCCACCTGGGCGTAAAGGTATTCCAAAAAAAAGATCCAGGGGAATAGGGGTCCCTGAAATCAGTCTGTTTGGTTACCACTCTTTTTTGGAGGTATTCATCTGCCCCGGAAATGGCCAAGTCAAGGTATTTTTCATCCTTGCTGGCCTTGTACAAATGCATGGCATTGACCCAGGAATTTCCCTTTTCAGCTACATCCAGGTTCCGGATCCGGCTCCCTTCAAACTCCTTTTTGGCCAGTTCCAGAAAAAAAGCATTGGATTGGCCGAGAATGTTATACAAAGAAGTGAGTTCAGAAACCGGGGCTATGGGTCCGGTCATGCTTCTGGAAGGATGCTGTATTTTTTGTTCAGGGTCAAGGGAAAAAAGAAATTTCTCCCGGGACAACATGTACTCCAGGGTAGGATAAGCTCTCTGTTCAAACATGGCAACATCATCCATCACAATGGCCAACTCCAATGGATTCAAACTGGAAACATTTTTTACAGCACCCGGAACATCGGTGGAGTAGGCAAATCCTTTTAATGAATCTACAAACCAGGCATAATCCGACATGGAATAGTCCACCATATTTTCTAATGTCCGATTCAGTGATATTGTCTCATTTTTCCTATAATTCTTAAAACCAAAGTTATTTCTTGCAAGATTTTCATAGGCTTCATGGATTTCTCCGGATTCAATCAATATCAAGGATTTAAATTGAAAGGTTTCCCCAACTTTCATTTGGGATCCTTCACCGCCCGGCACCGGGGCAAATATTTGGGGCTGGGCTTTTCCTTCCTCATTCCTGACCATCACACCAAAACGACTGTTCGTGGACAATGGCAAGGGATCAAATGGAAATTCCTCGGAAGCAGCCATTACACCCAGGGAATGGGTACCATCATGGACCAATGCCGTAGGAATGGGGCAACGAAAAGCCAAAGTCATCACAGGGCTTTCCGGAAATCTTTTTTCCTGCCAGATCAGTGGTTGCCATATTTCCTTTACCTGAGATAGAGAAAATTCGGGCGCACCCGTATAACCTACCGAAAAGAATCCGTCCTTTTTGGGTGTGAGCTTAAAGGTGATGGAAGGATGCCTGTCTTTCAAATTGGATACTTCACCGGAAAAATGAAACCACTCATGTTCATCAAAAATAAGTTGTACAGCATCTTCCCCCATTTCCATTGCAGAGGCATTGATGGAAAAGACCTTACCGGCATTGAATGGATTGGAGCTTCTTTTCGCTGCCCCCCCTTCCAAAATCTTGTCATCAAATCCATCTCCAACCGCACTTTCACTCCTTTTTACCTGCCCAAGATCCGCCATCTTCCCCTGATAAGCTGTCCAGGTGATGATGTTATAGGGTACCCCATTTATACCGGCTGGCCTCATGGCCATTTTAGGATCTTCTTCGCTATAGATGATTGAAAAATCGGGCTTAAATTGATACGTCATCCCATTTTTTTGGATGACTATGTGGTCATTTTTTACAAAAACTTCGTAATCCTCACTTGTGTTACAACTAAAAAATAAATAGAAGCTAAAAACAATACAGATTTTTTCAATACAATTCATTAGGGCAAGGGACATTTTGTGATTTAATCAAAGCATTATAAAACAAATTTATCAGATTAAATGAAATATTAAATAGTAATTCGTTAATTTAGAAGAATTTTATACTGAAAACGTTTTCGATAACGTTATCATTTAATATTAATGCAATCAAATTAATGATTATTGATAAATTTGATAGTGGGCCAAAACAGTAAACCCTGTTTTCCAAACCAATTGATATTAAATTGGCAAGGCATTATTTTATCACCTGCATATTAGAATTTGAAAAGTTTTGAAAAAACCCATCACCATTAAAGATATCGCTGAAAAGCTCCAGGTATCGGTTGCCACAGTTTCCAGGGCATTAAGAAATTCCCCTGAAATAAAAAAAGAGACCAAACAGGCCGTTTTAAAAATGGCCAAAGAACTGGATTACCACCCGAATCTATTGGCAAGCAGTTTAAGCAGTAAGAAGACCAAGATCCTTGGGGTAGTCGTCCCGACCATCAACCGTTTCTTTTGGTCCAATTCCATTTCAGGCATTGAAAGTATTGCCTACAAACAGGGATATAAAGTCATGATTTTCCAATCAGGTGAATCTTATAAAAAAGAAGTGGAGATTGTAGAAACACTCGCCAACAGCCGTGTAGATGGTATTATTATTGCCTTTTCAAAAGAAACTTCCAACTATGACCACATTCAACACATCATAGATAGGGGGATTCCGGTCCTTCTTTTTGAGCGGGTATGCAAGGAATTGAATACCTGTAAAATTATGACCGATGATCTTGCCGGCTCTTTTGAAATCGTGACCCATTTGATCCAAAGTGGAAGGAAAAAGATTGCCTATCTGGGTGGCCCTTTATCCTTAGGAGTTTGTCAGGAGAGGTTGAAAGGTTACCAGGAAGCCATGGGCAGGCATGGTCTTGAAATCTATCCCCAGCTGCAGATTGAATTGGAGGATTTTTCTTATGAATTGGCCGAGGAGTCCATTCAGAAAATTTGGAATCAACCTATCCGACCGGATGCGATATTCTGTTTTGCTGACATTCTGGCGATAGGAGTTTTACATGCCGCCCAAAAAATGAAAATCAAGGTGCCTGAAGAACTGGCCATTGCCGGCTTTGGCAATGATATCACAGGCAGGTTTATCAGTCCTTCTATTACCACTATGGGTCAACCTTCTTTTGAAATGGGAGAAATGGCAGCTGAAATGCTTTTGGAAACCATATTGGAAGAGTTGGAAATCCCCGATTGCCGGATTGAAATCATTAAACCCGGTTTGATCATTAGAGAAAGTACCTGATTGAATGATCTATATAAAAGGTTACTATTCACCAGGCACCTGAAATTTTTTTGGTAAGGAAAATGATTGGGTATCCCCATTGGTTTTTAGGTCAACAGCGCTTCAACTACTTTACCATGAACATCGGTCAGGCGGTACCTCCTACCCTGGTGCTTAAAATTAAGCCGTTCATGGTCTACCCCCATCAAGTGTAATAAGGTGGCCTGGAAATCATGAACATGTACCGGATCCTCAATGATATTATATCCCAGCTCATCCGTTTGTCCATATGAAAATCCTTTTTTCACTCCGGCTCCCGCCATCCACATGGAAAAGCATTTCGGATGGTGATCCCGGCCGTAGGTTGTTTTGGTAATCTGACCTTGTGAATAACTGGTTCTCCCAAATTCACCTCCCCATATGACCAAAGTATCATCCAAAAGTCCGCGCTGTTTCAAATCCTGAATCAGCCCTGCTGTGGGCTTGTCCGTGCTTTGGGACATGGTTTTAATATCATTGGGAAGATTCCCATGCTGATCCCATCCTTTATGGTACAATTGAATAAATTTGACATTTTTTTCCGCCAATCTTCTGGCCAATAGGCAATTGGCTGCATAGGTGCCCGGAATTTTCACATCTGGACCATACATCTCCAGCACATGGTCAGGTTCTCCGGAAATATCCATGGTTTCCGGGACGGAAGTCTGCATCCGGTAGGCCATTTCATATTGGGCTATTTTTGAATTGATTTCCTCGTCGGGATTGGATTCAAATGTATGTTCGTAAAGGGCTTTCAGATGATCCATGTAGGCCAGCCGGTCTTTTCTTCCAATCCCCGGGGGATCGTTTAAATACAGAACAGGGTCTTTTCCTGATCTGAACTGTACACCCTGATGCAGAGAGGGCAAAAACCCATTGCCCCATAACCTTCCATAAACGGGTTGAGCACCTGACCTTCCATTGGATACCAATACGCAAAATGCAGGTAAATTCTCATTTTCACTTCCCAGTCCATAACTTACCCAGGAACCTATAGAAGGCCTTCCTGCCTGTTGGGAACCTGTCTGGAAAAATGTAATGGCCGGATCATGGTTGATGGCTTCCGTATGCATGGATTTAATGACACAGATTTCATCAGAAATAGAGGCAATATGAGGTAAAAGTTCACTGATGTACAGGCCGGATTTACCCCTTTTTTCAAACCCAAATCTTGAACCAATCATAGGAAGGGCTTTTTGTCCTGCAGACATCCCGGTTAATCTTTGCCCTTGCCTGACAGAATCCGGAAGTTGTTCACCGGTCCTCTTGATCAGTTCAGGTTTAAAATCAAACAGTTCAAACTGGGAAGGGCCGCCACTTTGAAACAAATAAATGACCCTCTTTGCCTTGGGAGGAAAGTGGGTACCTCCCAATATTCCGTTTCCGGGATTCGTCAGGGCCTGGGAAGAGAAGGGGTTGACCAAACTGGCCAATGCCATCCCTCCAATTCCCAACCCTGCCTTGGTTAAAAATTCTCTCCTGGAATACTGGTTCACATGTGAACACAAATCTGACATAAGCACTATTGTTTGGTGTAAAAATCGAAATGATTGAACATTATATTAGCTACCATGGTAAGGGCTGCTGTTTTTTCCAAGGGCAAATTCCGGTCTACCTTAGAGGCGCCTACATTTAATAGTGCTTCCCTGTCCTTTTTATTCTGGCTGAAACGATGCAGTTCCTCGGAAAACATTTTTTTGAAAATATTCATTTCCTTTTCTGAAGGTCTTCTTCCGGTGACCCTTCGAAATCCATATGCCAGTTGATCTTCCAAATGATTGCCCCCTTCTTTTTGCATTTTTTCCGCTAGGGCACGGGAGGCCTCTATGATCTGCGGATCATTCATCAGAACCAAAGGCTGTAAAGGGGTATTGGTTTCCTGTCTCTGTACCATACAATCCGCCCTTTCAGGCACATCAAAGGTAGTCATAGCAGGTGCAGGTGAGGTTCTCCTGATAAAGGTGTACATGCTCCTGCGATATAGATCTTTCCCCTCATCAGGACGATATGTAAGTAAAAAATTGGAAAATTCTCCTTTTTCTTCCCACAATCCTTCCGGTTGATAAGGTTTAACACTTGGTCCCCCTACCTCTTCCTCCAACAGCCCACTGGCATGCAAATAACTGTCACGGATAAACTCTCCCAAAAGCCTATGTCTTGGACCTCTTGCTAGATAAACATTGTCCGGATCCAATTCCAGTAATTCTTCGGTTGCCAAAGATTGCTGTTTATAGGTGGCGGAAGTTACCATTTTCTTTACCAAGGCTTTTACATCCCAACCCGATTCTACAAAATCCACCGCCAACCAATCCAATAATAAAGGATGGGAAGGTAATTCACCCTGACTTCCAAAATCGCCTACCGTAGGGACAATTCCCCTACCGAAAAATTGATTCCAATACCTGTTTACCGCCACCCGACTCACCAGTGGATGATCAGGATGGGTAAGCCATTTTGCCAATCCCAGTCTGTTTCTGGGCCATTGTTGATCTAATGTTGGCAAAACGGCCGGAACATCCGCCTGCACCTCATCGGTAGGCGAATCGTATTCTCCCCTATCCAAAATGTAGGTCTTCCGGAAATGATCTCTTTCCTTCATGACCATCACTTCTTTCTTGTCCTCCAGCATTTTTAGCTGCTCCTGTCTTAATACTTTCAGTGATTCATTCTTATCCCGGACTTCCACGTTCGTATGATAATCCAGGTGTCTTCTAATTTCCGAAGGTTCATATTCCTTATTTGGGGAAGAAACACCATTGCGATGCAGTTCCTCAATTTCCAGTCCTGTCAAAACCCTTTTATAAAGATATAATTCATCCAAACCTCCTGTAAAAATACCATTATCCCCACCATAAAGCCTATAACTTCTGGCCAGTCTTAAGGGCCTGTTTACCGGCTCCCCACTACTATCTTTGACGGGTAAAATACTTTTATAAAGGTTGTCCACCAAAACTTCTAAAGGCCATGGTTTCCCATCGATGTATAATTGCGTACCGGAAGCAGAGGCAGAACCATCATAAGTAAGGACAATATGGCTCCAATCATCCATTTTAATTGGATCTTTGGTAATTAAATGGATACAATTATGGGGCAAAGCATGGATGATCCTTACCTGCACCCTATTGGTACTGTCCAAGAAAACTTCATATCCCCTGAAGAAATTGTTTTTATTTCCGGAATTGGCAAGCAGAGAACGATAGGGTTCCCGGCTTTCTGGCTTGGCCCAAAATGAAAAAGAAAAAGCAGAAGTCATTTCAAACAATCCCTGTTCGGGTATTTCCAAAACGTCCGATTCATTTTTAAAGCGCATACCTTCGCCCACAGGAGAAGAAATGATTTCCGGACTGCCCTTCACCTTTGCCAAAACTTTTCCGGATTGATCAAGTGTGCTGCCCTCCCCATATTCATCTAAATTAAAATGGGCAATCAAACCTTTCTGTAAAGTCTTTTCAGGAAACCATTGTGGATCCAGGCTGTCCATGTTCTTCTCCTGCAGAAAATTTTGTTGCGCCCTGGCCTTTTCATCTTCCAATGCCCGGATTTTATCTTTGAGCTTTTCCAGATCCCTTTCCTCCTCATCTTCCAAATACAACATCAATGGCCCTGAATTTCCATCATTTCCGGTCATGCCCAACTCATCCATATTATTGAAAAAAGCAGCCATGCTATAATAATCCTTTTGGGAAAGCGGGTCGAATTTATGGTCATGGCACCTGGCACAATCCAGCGTCAAACCCAAAAATGCCTTCCCGATGGTCTCTGACCGGTCGAAAACATATTCCAACCGGTATTCTTCATCAATAATACCTGCTTCAGAATTGGTCTGGTTGTTCCGGTTGAATGCAGTGGCCAAAACTTGCTGTTTAGTGGGCTCGGACATCAAATCGCCTGCCACCTGCCATTCAATAAAGCGGTCATAGGGCATATTCTCCTTAAATGCCTCAATGACCCAATCCCTCCAGGGCCACATCATCCTGTAGCCATCGGCGTGTAATCCATTGGAGTCGGCATACCTGGCGACGTCCAACCAGTCCAAGGCCATTCTCTCTCCATAGGCGACCGAAGCCAACAAGGTATCCACTGCTTTTTCATAGGCATTAGGGGAGGTGTCATTTAAAAACCTTTCGATCAGATCCAAATCGGGAGGCAAACCGGTTAAATCCAGGCTGACCCTTCTGATCAACCTTTCCTTTTCAGCAGGGGGGCTGGGCTTTAAATTGGTTTGATCCAATTTGGCCATCACAAAATAATCTATCTCATTGTTGGCCCAGGTGGTATCTGAAACTTGGGGTAAAATACTTTTTTCAGGCTTAATGTAAGCCCAATGAGGCTTGTAGTGGGCTCCTTGTTCTATCCACCGGATGATGATGGCTTTTTCCCTGGAAGAAAGTGTGAGGTTGGAACCCGGAGGGGGCATCTTTTTCTCAGGATCATCAGACACCAATCTTTCATAGACATCACTTCGGTGGAGATTTCCCGGAGATACAGCCACTTTCCTCTTATTTTCCGCTAAGGGCTTGTATGCTCCTTCTGCCATATCCAATCTCAATCCAGCCTCTCTGGTGTTGGGATCAGGACCATGACAGGAAAAGCATCGATCGGATAAAATCGGTTTTACATGTAAATTATAATCAATCTCTTCAGGCAGATTTAATTCGGCTTCAAGGATATCATCCGGTTTTTCCACCCCACAGGAAAAACATAATCCCAAGGAAATTAGGAGGAAAATTAATAGAAAGCCTGTTCCAAAATCAATTTTCTCCATTCCAGATTTCATATTTTTTATTCACCATTACAATTTTATTGAATGGAAAGTAAAATATCTTATACTTCCATTTTTTCAGAATTTTATTCTAAATTAATAAATTTAAGGCATATCAAAAAGTATACAACATTTTAAAATTTATCCTTTATGCTGTAAACGTTTTCGATAACGTTTACATTTGATGAATTAATAATTTTTAAGGGAAAAGTTGGAAAAATGATAAGTAAAAACCTCAGGTCCAACCCGGGGACCCGCAGTTCGGTATTTGTAATGCCGAACCCAGATCATGATGATGATTTGATGGTCCAATGAGAGAAAAATTGGTTAAGGGTTAAGGGGTTGATTAGATCTTGGATTTTTGGTTATTAGTTTAAACGGGCTGAGGGATTGTTGACCATATTGGTTAATTTGTTAAGGGTTAAGGTTTAAGGGGGCCCTATTTTTTTTTAGTGGGCTGAGGGTTAATGGGGTAAACTGGTTAACTGGTTAATTGTTTAACTGTTTAACTGATAATCTGGTGATCGGAAACTAAATGATTAAACAATTAAACAATCACGCAAATGATATCCAAAATTCAATCCAGTATAGAGGATTAAAGCTCACCATTTAAATTCGAAATCTCCACCACAGGGTCTACCATTTAACCCTTAACAACCACATTTCCACCCAAAACAAGCCAAGATGCCAAAAAGAAGGCCTGAATCATCCAACACAGTACTGACACTTTAATCATTAATAATGTCGAACCCGGATTTACCAATGGTATGATCGGGTCAATGCCATTTACTCCGGATATAAAACATAAATCACCCGAATTTTTTTTGATTGAGACCGAAATTGATTTTTTTTCAATAATTTCGAAATATAATCGACTTTACACTTGATCCGAAAATTTATGATAACCAGCAAATTCCTGAAATTTAACCTTTTGGCCCTGATGATGGCCTTCACTTTCCAACTTTCTGCCCAGGAAGGTATTCCTTCCGGCTGGAAATTAGGCAGTCAGGCTTATACCTTCCGATTATTCTCCTTGGAAGAAACCTTGGAAAAACTGAACAGTATCGGGGTGAAGCATGTCGAACTCTATCCCGGCCAAAAAATCAGCAAAGGCGGAGAAGCCACCACCCATTTTTCGGCTTCTTCCAGCGATAAGGCCACCATCAAAAGTTTATTGGAAAAATATGATATTGAACCGGTTGCTTATGGAGTGGCTAGCCCCAGCGATGAGGAATGGCCCCAATTATTTGCCTTTGCCAAAGAAATGGGCATTGGTATTCTGACCACAGAGCCCAGGCCAAACCAATTTGATCTGATTGAAAAATTATGCGAGGAACACCAGATAAAAATAGCACTTCACAACCACCCTGTTCCTTCCATGTACTGGCATCCCACGGTACCTTTAAGGCTTTTGGAGGGAAGAAGTGATTTGATGGGTGTATGTGCGGATATAGGCCATTGGGTAAGATCCGGTTTGGATCCGGTAGAAAGCCTTAAAATGCTGGAAGGCAGGGTGATTAGCCTGCACATGAAGGACCTGAATAAGGCAGGGGTCCGCAATGCCCATGATATTCCCTGGGGTACCGGAAACTGTAATGTGGCCGGTGTATTGCACGAGTTGAACCGACAGGGGTTTGAGGGCGTTTTTTCCGCGGAATACGAACACAACTGGGAAAATAACCTTCCCGAGGTAAAGGAAAGTATGGATTATTTCAAAAGAGTGGCCTCGCAGTTCTGAATAAAAACTCATTGTTAAATACCAAAGGTCCAAGCCAAAATGCTTGGACTTTTTTTTATTACAACCGAGTTAGGTTCTGGTGAATATGCCACTTCACGCTACTATTTTCAGTACTTTGAATAGTTAAAACTTACCATAAGGCCATTTGTAATGGCCAAACGCATCCGTTTCCAAAAAGCATCGCTGGGAGAGGTTTGCAACCTCTCCCTCATATTTTCGAGGTTGTAAACAGATAAAGCTTACCAAAAAGCCATTTGCAATGGCAATACCTGTCTGTTAAAAAAACAATTGTCTTAAAACATTACGTTTCCAGAATATTTTTAACGATTTAATTCCCCCTTTAAAAGGGGGCGAGGGGGATTTTTTCGGGAATTTCCTCCTGTTATCCTACCGATAAACTGTACCGTCATTGCGATTCGAACCATGTTTTATAATTTAAATTAACCTTAACCGAATTGCTTCGTCGCACTAAGGGAGCATAACAATAACAGGACATATCTGTTAAAAAAACGATTTTTTTTACGTTCATTTAAATTGAGCCGGAATTACAAATGCCTCGCTATCGTAAATAAACGGGTAAGAAGTATATAGGTGGAATCTACATTTCACTGGGGAATACACCCAAGAGGAATCGCTGTATAGGAATTTCAAATCAAAGAGGATCCGTTCAACTCCCTATTTATTTTAATTAATCGATTAATAGTTGGTAATCACTCCGGACAGGTGCCCCATACAGGTTTGTTGGCTTCTATTAAGGCACTATCTCTGGAGAAAACCGAGGGTTCAGAGTGGATATTTTGCACACACCATGAACTTAAATCTTGGTTGAAAGAATCAGCCCTTTGAAACATGCCATACATTCCAAATGTATTTGCCACATTACTTACATCCCAATCTCCGATAGGTTGATTAAAAGAATTGGTATTCGAAAACATGTAACCCATATTGGTCACCTTACTTACATCCCAATTCCCTATTGATTGGTTGAAATTGGTGGCAAAGTTAAACATTTGTTCCATATTTGTCACCTTACCTACATCCCAATCTCCGATAGGCTGGTTGAAATTAGTGGCCGCGTAAAACATTCCAATCATATTCGTCACATTACCTACATCCCAATCTCCGATGGGTTGATTAAATCTACGGGCCTCGGAAATCATGAAACCCATATCCGTCACATTACTTACATCCCAATTTCCAATCGGTTGGTTGAAATTTAGGGCCTGGTAAAACATTATTCTCATATTTGTAACTTTACTTACATCCCAATCTCCGATAGGTTGGTTGAAATTTACTGCTTCCATAAACATCGCACTCATATTTGTCACCTTACTTACATCCCAGTTCCCTAGTGGTTGATTGAAATTGGCGGCGAAGAGAAACATCCGACCCATATCCGTTACATTACTTACATCCCAATTTCCGATGGGTTGGTTGAAATCTGATGCTCTTTCAAACATGTCCGACAAATTTGTTATATAACTAAACTCAGGATCTCCAAACATCCCACTCATATCCGTCACCAGGGATGTGCATACACAGGACAAATCAGCCCCTTCATCCCTCCTTTGGGTCAGAAGCACCCTGTCCACCGCCTCATACATCTTATCATTGACCATCCCTTTCTCTCCGGGAGCGGCTCCGGGACATTTGATGGTGCCGTTTTCCTCAAAGAATTTTGAACCTGATCCCAGCAAAATTTCCTCTTCCTCCAGTTCGAATAAGGCCAAAATAAGTTCAGTGATTGCCGCAGCACCTTCATTCAGCTTCAGAACGAAATGGTAATGCCTGAATGCTTCAATAATCAACTCCCTGATGATGGTGGAGCCCTGGAAAGATTCATTGATATTCAGGGAGGCCTCAGTCCCACCTTTCACATATAAAAACCAATATTTACCATTCTCATGCTCCAGCAGGTTGGTTTCGTGATCACCATCTGAAAGGGAGGCTTTTTCCACATATTGGTCTTTTACCGTGACCAGACCATATTCGGTTGTTGCCTCCAGGCTGATTTCCAGGCTTTGGCTGTCGAGGGAGAATTCCCCTTTTGCCTCAAAAGGCAAAAATGATGAAAATATTCCTCCCTCCACGATCGAATAATATTCATAGTCTCCGTAAGGCAGGGAAATGGAGTTTGGCGTTGAAAAGTCATTGGGATTGTATTCCAGCACATGTTCCTGTCCTGTGGCCTTGTCCATGAAAACCAGATCCGCTGAATTGGGGAAAACATGGACCCAGGGGGAATTTTGCCTTATCCGGCTTCCCGGCCCACCCATTGGTGCAAACTCAAGGCTGATTCCCCCAAAGCGGATGGTGCCCTGGAGTTCCGATAAAGGGTGGTCTTCCTGCTGACAGGAATAAAAGGTGATCAAAAGTAGGATCATCCATATTTTGTTGATTGATTTTTTCATGGCGGTTGGTTAATAAAAATGGGTTTGAATTAATACATTTTGAGGAAATCCGCATGCTGGCAGTAGGGAGGATATAAATGTGGCCGAAATGAAGCATTTCATTCCGGACAGTTGCCCCATAAAGGTTTGTTGGCATCAGTCAAAGCACTTTCCGTGGAGAAATTTGTGGGTTCTGATGGAAAATTTTGAACGCACCATGAACTTAAATTTTGGTTGAAATTTAAGGCCCTGTAAAACATTTCATCCATATTCATGACATTACTTACATCCCAGTCTCCTATAGGATGGTTGAAAGAATTGCGCCTGGAAGACATCCCCCTGGAAAACATCCTACTCATATCTGTCACATTACCTACATCCCAATTACCAATTGGTTGGTTGAAAGAATAGGTTTGATAAAACATTCCATTCATATCTGTGACATTCCCTACATCCCAATTCCCGATTGGTTGGTTGAAATCATGTGCTCCTTCAAACATTTCTTCCATATTTGTAACCTTACTTACATCCCAATCTCCTATCGGTTGGTTGAAAAAATTGGTATAGCTAAACATTCCATTCATATCTGTCACATTACTTACATCCCAATTCCCTATTGGTTGGTCAAATTCACGATTTTCAAACATCCTACTCATATCCGTCACCAAAGAAGTGCAAACACAGCTTAAATCTGCATTTTCATTCCTTCTCTGAATCAAAAGCGCTCTGTCCACCGCCTCATACATCTTATCGCCGACCATACCCTTGTCTCCCGGGGATGCAGTAGGGCACTTTATGGTGCCGTTTTCCTCGAAGAACACTGAACCCGATCCTAGCAGAATCTCCTCTTCCTCCAGTTCAAATGGGGCCAAAATAAGGCCGGTGATTGAAGCACTATCTTCATTTACCTTCAGTAAAAAATTGTAATGACGGTATGCCTCTATATTCAACTCCCTGCTGATGGTGGAGCCCTGGAATGATTCCATAATTATTAGGGTAGCATCCGACCCGGCATTCACATACAGATACCAATATTTACCATCCCCATGCTCCATCAGGTTGGTTTCGTGATCACCATCTGAAAGGGAGGCTTTTTCCACATATTGATCCTTCACCGTGACCAGTCCATATGCGGTTGCTGCCTCCAGGCTGATTTCCATGCTTTGGCTGTCGAGGGAGAATTCCCCGCTAGCCTCAAAAGGTAAAAAATGCTGAAAATATTCCTCCCTCGACAATTGAGTGGTATTTATAGTCCCCGTAAGGCAGGGAAATGGAGTAGGGCACTGAAAAGTCATTGGGATTGTATTCCAGGACATATTGCTGGCCTGTGGCCTTGTTAATGAAAACCAGATCCGCTAAATTCGGGAAAACATGGGTCCATGGTGAATTTCCCGTGATCCGGCTACCCGGCGCCCCCATGGGTGCAAACTCAAGGCTGATGCCCCCAAATCGGATGGTGCCCTGGAGTTCCGATAAAGGGTGGTCCTCCTGTTGGCAGGAATAAAAGGTGGCTAATAGGATGACCATCCATATTTTGTTGTTTAAATTTTTCATGGGGGTTTGGCAGGGTAAAAATTGAAATTTGGACAAATGATTCTGGTTTCAGAATGTATAATAAAAATAATAAAATAAATTCAAATAATTGTATTAGAAACTATTTTTTTTGTATTTTAAAGCTGCAATATAAAGTTTGTGGAATGATTTAAACTTTAATAGGCTATTCATTCCATAAAATCCGGATAAAATCGGTCCTTATTCCACCAACATGCATTTTAATATTTAGCTTACCAATAAGCCATTTGCAATGGCCATACGTATTCGTTTCAGATATTTTTTTTGGCATCCTCAAGAAGATCCGGCATTCCCAAGGCCTCCCTATGTAGTCGGAATATTATTCTCCAAAAGGCTCAATATCAGCTGTGAATAGGGCTAAAACATACTGTTTGGAGCGGGTAAATTTGGTTTCTCCATAACCCATTTCTTTGATTTTGGAAGGCCGCCAAAAAAATGAAAAAAGCGAAGTCAGGTCGAATTAATTAAAAGAAATCATTGTTTTAAAGCATATAAAATATGCAGGTAAACATCAAATATTATGAGAACTACATTGGACATCCCAGAAAAATTAATGAAGGAGGCTATGGAATTGACAGGGGCAAAGACCAATTCCCTTTAGAATTGATTGGAAATCTATCCGGGAATTACAATATTTGAATCTACTTAATGGAATCAATAAGGTGGGTATACCTGATTTGATTATAATGCAGCAGGTGATTGAAGAGAAAATTACATTATTCAGTCATTACAAGCATTTTAGGTTAATGAAATCATTTCTGAATTACGAATTGATTCCTTAGTTTCTTTGTAACAATCTATATTTAGGTTTTCAAATGATTAGTGTCTATAGACGGAATTGGGGGATTTTAAGCAAACAGGGCTGAAATGAGTAACATGCAGGGAGAAATAGCGTGCTGGGAGAATTTGAAACTTCTTCCTTGCATTTTCGAAGATATAAACACATAAAACAGACCAAAAAGCCATTTGTAATGGCCATACGCATCCGTTTTCAAAAACGTTTCTTACATACCATCAAACTGGGTCGGCATTACAAATGCCTGGAATCCGTTCCCAGCCTAAATAGAAGGGTGTAGAAAATTCTACACCCAGTCTATCCAGTGTGGAGTATGCCACTTCACCCAATTATTTTAGGTGCCTTAAACAGTTAAAGCTTACCATAAGGCCATTTGTAATTGCTAGACGTATCCGTCTTCAAATAACGTTTCTTACGTACTTTCAAACGGGCCGGCATTGCAAATGCCTCCATTTTGTTTTAGCTTTTTGCTTAATTCACTGGACATACGAACCCGACTAGCCGGATCCTTTACCCTTATTCCTGGGCAATATCCTCCAACATTTTTTTGACCTTTTCAGGCACATGGTCCCTTTGAAGAAAGCCAATAAATATATAGGTAATGGTGGAGCTGATCACCGGTAATCCCACTTCCAAAGCCAGGTTATTCAGTTCATAGTTTTTAGTAAAAACAAAAGCTGTCAGACCCACAAGGATGGATCCAATTGCAGCTTTAGGACCACAGGACTTAAACCATGGGATTAGACCAAACAACATGGGAACCGCAATAGGTCCAACCAGGGCCCCAAACCAACTAATGATGAGTCCCAGCACCCCGCCAAACCGTTCAAACTGTAAAGCAACAATGATGGTACCCAAAGTAAACAGAAAAGTAGTGAGCCTTGCCGTCACCAATGATGTGTTTTTATCTTTGAATTTTTTAGACAGGGCAGGCAATATGTCCCTGGTAATCACTGCTGAAATGGTGTTGATATCCGATGATGTCATGGACATGGTATTGGCAAATAAAGAGGCGATGACCAGACCAATTAGGCCAACTGGAAGTAATTCCATGGTAAGGATCCCATAGGATTGCGTCGGATCTTCCATATTGGGAAGAATGATGGGAGCAGCCCACATGGGGAAAAATAAGATCAATGGCCAGACCAGATAAAGGGCTCCTGAAAGCCATGCCGCTTTAGAAGCCTGTTGTTCAGATGGGGAGGAGATATACCGGGTGGCAAGATTCCATTGACCTCCATTATAGGAAAGAAAGTTGATAAATAAGAATACCAGTGCAAAACCTACGGTATAAGGGTCATTAAATGCCTGGCTGTTACCCTTTGGTAATTGGTCCCACATAGTGAAGATGGCATCAAAGCCTCCCAATTTTTGCAATACAACCACAAACATGACCAAACCTGCCAAAATTTGCACGATAAATTGGGCGAAATCGGTGATAATGACCGCCCAAAGTCCTCCAAAAGTAATGTAAATCAGTGAAATTCCGCCAGAAATCCATATTCCCACGGGTAGAGAGACGCCGGTAAACACATTCAGCAAAATGGCAATGGCTGCCCATTTGGCGCCGATATCAAATAATTTTAATGTCACACCGCTCCATGCCATCAATTGCTGAGTGGGGAGGTTATAGCGGGTAATCAGAAATTCCAGAGGGGACTGAATCTGAAACCTTTTTCTCAATCGCACCCAAAATACCGGAAATACTTTGGCACTGAGTATTACAGTGATTCCAATGGTCAGTGCCCACCAAATGTAAACTGAAAAACCGTGCGTATAGGCCAAGCCGGCATAAGCCACAAAAACAGCACCACTGTAACCGGAAACATGATGGGAAATGCCCGAAAGCCACCAGGGCAGTTTTCCTCCCGCTATAAAGTAGTCTTCCGCATTTTTGTTCCTGAAATAAGACCAAACCCCGATCAATAACATTAATAAAAAAAACACCCCGATAACGACCAGGTCAATGGTATTCAGTTCCATATAAAATAAATTAAAAGATATAAAAAGGGCTAAACCTGAAGAAGTTTAGCCCTTTTTTACATAATTAAATTGATTAAACTTTAGGTTCCCAACCCTTTTCATATTCCCTGCTCCAAAGTTTTTCTGCCTTGGAATCGGCCTTGATATGACCATTTTTAGGGTCGATTTCCAAGGACCGCCCCATTCTTTGTGCGATATTCCCCAATTGGAGCATCAGGGTACTTTTATGGGCGCCTACAATCTCAGACCGTACTTCTTTTCCGGTTTGAATACCGTCAAAGAAATCACGGATATGCAAGACATCCAGATTTTGAGCAGGATCTGTTCTGTTAGTTGGATCTATATCCCCGTCATTTTTGACTTCCTTAACCAGTTCATTTTTAAGGTTGAAAATTTTATAGGAATTTCCGCCCTCAATCAACAAGCTTCCATCTTCCCCATAAAATAAGGTCCCAACGGCCCCTCCTTCAATATGCAAACCGTTACAACTTCTCCCTTCCCAGGTAATGACTGATTTATTGTCGAATTCAGCATTGATCACCTGTGTATCGGGCGTTTCCCAATCATCATCATACCTGTACCTTCCACCTGAGGAATTTACCATGGTAGGATAATCTACCTGAAGTCCCCAACGCGCCAAATCGACCATATGGGTACCATTGTTCAGGGCTTCCCCAGTTCCCCAATTCCAGAACCAATGCCAGTTATAATGAACGATATTGTCACGGTATTCTTCTCTAGGTGCCGGGCCTTGCCAGAGTTCAAAATCCAACCAATCAGGTACCGGAACTTTTTTTCCTATGCCTATGGGTCCCCTGTTACTTGCATACCAGGTTTTAGCCATATAAGGTCTTCCAATGACCCCATTATGCACCTCTTTGATCCCTTCCATTACATTTGGCCATGATCTTCTTTGATTGCCCACCTGGATCACTTTATTGTATTTCTTCTGCGCTTGCATAAGCATTTCCCCTTCATTGGGGTTATGACTACATGGCTTTTCCAAATACACATGTTTGCCGGCTTTAAGGGCCAAAATGGCTGCCGGAGCATGCCAATGATCCGGTGCAGTGACGATCAGAGCATCAACATCCTTGTCCTCAAGAACCCTCCTTACGTCATTTTCAATTTGGGGCTTTCTTCCCTGAATTTCATCGGCAATGGCCACAAATTTTTCAGCGGCCCTGATATCAACATCACAGCTATAGATGACTTCACAATTTTTTTGACGGGCAAAGTTGGAACCCACTGCACGCCCCCTACTGAAAACTCCCATGCTGGCCACATTGATTCTTTCGTTTGCCCCTAGGATCTTACCATAACTTTTAGAAGAAAAGCCGGGCAAAACACCTCCTATTGAGGCCAAAGTAGCTCCTGCTACTGCCTTTTTCACAAAACTTCTTCTGGAATTTTCCATTTATATATAATTTGTTATTTTGTTAAATTTTAATTTTAGATGCTACTTTTTCGGCTTTAGCCAATACTCCGGCCAAGGAAACCGCTTTTCCCTTTTGTCTTTTACTTTCATCCGCCGCCTGCATAAAAGTAAACATTTCTATCGTTTCTTCAGGACTCACGGGTGCCTTACCGGAAATAAAGAAATTAACGATTTCAACCAGCAGTGGCCGATAACCTCCATATGGGCCAATTTGGGAAATGCCATCCTCTCCAAAAGCAGTACCCCCATAGCCTCCTTTACCTGATCGTATGCCCCTAAAAGTCCCTATCCGATCTCCTTCCCAGGTCCCAACTACTACATCCGTGCCGGCTGTAAATGTTCTGGAGACTGTTTCACAACCTGTTCCCATCACCGTATAAAGCGTCTCCACACCATGAATGCCATACCAGTATAAATCAGGATGGGTAGCTTCCAAGCTTGCCGGACTGTAGGTATCTGCCCCCAGGACTTTCCCTATTTTTCCATTTCTTATGGCGATGGCATTTTCCATGTACCTTAGGGAGCTACTCGAAAATACAGGAACATTATATTTTTTGGCCGCACTGAAAATAGCAAGGGTGTCGGCAAGAGAAGCAGCAATCGGTTTATCAATAAATACCGGTTTCCCAGAGGTAAAAACTTCTAATGCCTGCTCAAGATGCAACCTGCCATCATTGGTTTCCAGTAAGACATAATCTACTTTTTCCAGTAATTCTTTAATGGAATCCGTTATTGAAACACCATATTTTTTCACTTCTTCAATGTACCCGGGAATTCTTTCAGCAGAAGACTCAATATCCCTGCTTCCATAAGGATATGCGGCGGTCACTTTAATACCTCCTAAATCAGCTGCAGCTTCTTCATCATTGAAGGCTTTTGTAAAGGCAATGCTATGGGAAGTATCCAATCCGATAATTCCTACCCGTTTATTATTTTTTTCCAAATTCAAATGAGGAAATGCCATAGCATGAGGGGCTAATCCAAGCCCAAAACCAGCCCATGTGGCAGTTTTCATAAATTTTCTTCTGTTTTTTGTAAATTCCATAATTCAAAAAGGAATAAGCCACAATTTATATTTGAGCACTTTTATTGATGATTCAATTTTCTGAAATTTCAATATTATGATTCAATTTACCAATATTTTAACAAATTGAAACATCAATATTACATGAAAATAAAATTTTAAGGTTTGGTGATAACGGAAAAAGTAGAAAATCCAAATTTTGGCAATGGATAACCTCCTTTAAATAAAGGATTTAGTTTCATTAAAATAAAAATCGGAATATAAATCGGATTGTCTGAAACTTAACATGAATGGAAATGCCTTTTCAAGGCGAACCTAAACAAAAAATGCCGGCTGTACTGAAAATAGGCCGGCAGTTTGGATTTTTCCAAGGATTATTAATAAGATTATTCCTGGTAAAAAGAATTTTGGATGTGGGTCAATTATTGTTTTTATCAATCTATTTTTTGGGTGGTTTTGAAGGCCTCACCTCAATTTTACTGGGAAGTGTTCTGGGGTCAAGGTTAAACAGACTCACTACCATCTCACCGATATCCTCAATCTGGATTTTCCAGGCATCCTCATCACTTACCTGATGCTCATTAAAACCCGTTGCTACAGATCCGGGCATTATGGTGCTGACACGGATACCTTCCTGCCTTAGGTCTAACATAATGGCCTGAGAAAACCCGGTTAATCCGAATTTGCTGGCATTATAGGCCGATCCGCCTGCAAAAAAATTAGTCCCTGCCAAACTGGATATGGTCAAAAAGAATCCGTTGGTACTTTTTAAGGCTTCGAACGAGGATTTAATGCCATAAAATACGCCTGTCAGGTTGGTATCAATCGTTTCATTCCACTGGTCTACAGTCAGTTCCTGGATAGGTGCAAAATGCCCCACACCCGCATTGGCCACAAAAAAGTCCAGCTTTCCCCATTTTTGCAATACTTCATGCATGGCCTTTTTCTGATTATCGAAATCCCTGACATCTAATTCCAATGGAAGGATTTCTCCTTTCGATTTAGGGTTCTGCTTGATTTTCTCGGCAGCCTCTTCCGCCTTTTTCAAGGTCCTGCTCGTAATTGCCACATTGACACCTTCTACTGACAAAGCTTCAGCTATCCCAAAACCTATTCCTGTATTGCCACCTGTGATCAGGGCAATTTTATTTACTAAACTCATTTTATTTTCTTTTTAAGTTTAAAACAAAAAAGGGTCAATGATTCATTCATTGACCCCTTCATCATTACCAATATGTTATTTGGTTTTTGCTTTCGCCTCGCTCAAAAATTCTTTGCCCTTTGCTTTGGTTTCTTCGGCCACGCTGACCAAGTTCTTATTCATTTTGTCCATCTTTTCGTTCATGCCTTTCAGAAAACCATTCAATTGTCCGTTAACTTCATTAAAGTAATCTTCACCTTTTTTGGATAATTTCTTCCTGGTGTCCTTACCTTTTTCAGGCGCAATCAAAAGTCCGATCTGAACTCCTACTGCTACTCCTGCCAATGCACTTAAAATTATTTTAGCTGATCTCATCATATCAAATATTAATGGTTTTAAAATATAAAACATATTGCCTATTTTTTAGGCAAGTCAATGTTTATAGAACATCAACTTTTATACCAAAATTAAACATTTTAAAAAAAAATTGACCATTTTAGTCAGATCACAAGTTTGGTGAAAGAGACTTTTCATTTTTAATCGGATTGAATTCCCTTCCATCTTTAAATATTAATGAAAATGATCCAATCAAAATACTACCCTTCCCATCCAAAATATAAGTTTTGATTCAATAGTATTCAGCATATTAGCCTTATTTTTGAAAATTGAATCATAAATGGCAGGTTCCGATTGTCAGCTGTTAAATTAGTCATCATTGATGTATTGCCATTAGAAATTAAATTTACCCAAACCTTAAAATCATTTCTTTATCATGAACCAACCCCCTTGCAAACCATCATTTTTATGCGTTTTAATATTTATTTGTTGCCAGTTTTCCATACCAACATCATTAGGTCAGGATATCCGTATCCACAGTCACAACGATTACCTGCGTAATGTACCCTTTTGGGAGGCCTATGCCAATGAGGCAGCCTCTATTGAAGCAGATGTAATCCTTAAAAACGGAATATTATATGTGGCCCATGAGGAAGAATCCATCCTGCCGGAACAAACCTTCACATCACTCTATCTTCAGCCCATTCTGAATGCCAAGAAATTAAAAATCGGTAACTTAAAACCATTTATCCTCCTGGTGGATTTTAAAACCGAAGCTTATGCTACAATGGATCAATTGATAAAAGAGATCCAACCATTTGCCGAACTTTGGCAAGATCCGAAAAAGCCCTTGATTAAGATCGTTGTTTCAGGGAACCGACCTGATTTAGAGGATTACCACCTATACCCCTTCCCTTTATTTTTTGATTATCAAAGCCTTGAAAACACCACTAACCTTCCGCTGGAAAAAATTGCTATGATCAGTTTGAATTTCAGGAAATTCTCTCAGTGGAATGGCAATGGACGATTAGCAGAGGAAGACCTTGAACAAATTTCCAAAGCCATTAAAATGGCTCATCAATTGGAAAAACCCATCCGTTTTTGGGCCACTCCGGACAGTAAAACTGCCTGGAAAGCCTTTAAGGAACTGGGCGTGGATTTTATCAATACAGACCAACCTTATGAAGCCTCTCGATACCTGAACAATATACAGGAAAGGTAGAAGGGGCTTTTATAGATTCTGGTGGACACCTGAACCATGCTCCTACTGAAATATGGGTGAAAAAACACTAAATTTTTGCTAAACTGATAGATGTTTCAAAATCCACAATTATAAACCCGGGCTCCTTTCACTTTCATTTTAGCGATAAAAACCGAACCGCTTTCAGGGTACCGTTCCAGCAGTTCCTGGTCAAGATTTTCCCTTGCAGTGGTGATCAATAGCTGATTCCCATTTTGCCCTCCAAAAGCACAGGAAGTTACATTCGGTGCCGCAACATCAATTTTGTCCAGGAGTAAACCTGTTTCAGGGTGCCATTGATGGACCCCAAATCCTCCATAATGGGCTACCCAAAGCATCCCCTTTTCATCTGTGCACATGCCGTCAGGAACACCCATTTCTTCTGGAATATTAACGACATTCCTGTGGAATTCAATATTTCCTGTTGATAATTCAAACCTGAAGGCCTGAATTTTCCTGGTAGGGCTGTCGATATAGTACATGGTTTTATGATCCAAAGACCAGGATATGCCGTTGGAAATACTTACCGGAAAAAGTTTTTGCTGTAAGGAAAGATTATTATCGACCATATAAAGGGCACCAGCCCCTTCCGTGAATAGGGTACTCATGGTGCCTACCCAAAGCCTGCCTTTTGCATCACAAGCCCCATCATTACAACGGTTATCCGGAAGGCCCTTTTCAATATCAATTAACCATTCCAAATTTCCAGTTTGGAGGTCAAATCTGGCCAATTTTTCATCCAAAGCCAATATTAATTGATCATTGGCACCTTCCACCACCATGGTAAGCCGATGGGGAAAGGTCCATGTCTTGACCTCCTCTTCCTTAGTACGGAACTGGTAGAGGGTACCCTTTTCAATATCCACCCAAAAAAAGCATTGCAACTTTTCATGCCAAAGTGGGCTTTCCGCAAGGATACATTTGGAATCGTATAAAAGGTCAGCTTTCATAATTATGTTCAATTTTCTAAAAGTCAATCAGGTGATGGCCAATATTGGTTCATTTTTTTTAGCAGGAAGGAAACACTTCTTTCCAATTGATCGAAACCATCTACTCCATCCTCAATGCTGATCCATCCATCAAAGCCCACCCTTTTTAACTCTTTGAAGATGGCATCATAATCATTCATTCCTTTTCCTATTTCACCATGGCTCAATCTTTTGGCATAACCGACCGCACCGCCTTCCTCTTTCCTTAGGTCCTCGATGGTACCGTATTTTAGGAAACGGTCACTTGCATGCATGGTAACCACCCTGTTGGAAACTTTTTTTAACAGATCCAAAGGCTCTTCGCCGGCAAGGAAAGTATTGCTGGGATCATAATTGACACCAAAATTGGGGTGGTCAATACTATCTACCAATTTACAAAAGATATCGCTCTTTTGGGCAAATTCAGGATATTCCCAAAAATCATCTTTATAATGATTCTCGATGATCAAAGTGATGTTTCTTTCCTGGGCATAGGGCAGACATTCATAAATGGATTCTGCAGCCAATTTTATACCTTCATCCATGCTCAGTGAAGGTCTTTTCTGTCCGGATAACACCCTGCAATAAGTTCCTCCCAAGGCATGGGTCATGTCAATCCAGTATTTCTGTTTTTTAATTTCATTGTCTCGAAATTCCTTTTCCGGATGGGTAAAATCCGGTGAACAACACATCATGGGGATCACCTTGCCTGTATCTTCCACCATCTTCCTGAAAGTACCCCAATCCTCTTTATTTTCCATTTCCAGAAACCCTGCATACCATTCCAACCCTTCGATTTCCAATTTGCTGGCCAGATTGATCCATTCTTTCAATTTCATCGATCCATCTTTGCATAGTGCCTGCATATAGGCTTTGGGAAAGGCGGCTAATCTTGGCATATTTTCTTTTGCTGTTTTTAGGTTGATTTTATTTAATAGTACTACTGTCTTTGGGGGCATTTCTGCCGATAAGTGGGTATTGCTCCAATTCCATTACCTGACCACTTACCGGACCAGATTCATCAGAGAGCCAAAATATGGCGGCGGCGGCGATTTCTTCAGGCCAAATGATCCTTCCGGCCGGTGCGTACATCGCAGGAAGGTCCTCAAACCAATTTTCAGATAATCCATGCTCCTGCTTCCTTTTCTTTTCTGTTTCCGTAAGCACCCAACCTGGGTTGATTTGATTGATCCTTACCCCATGGGTCCTGAAAAGGCTGTCTCCCAGGTTTCGGGTCATGGTCATTAGTCCACCTTTGGAAATACTATAGGCCAACAAGTTGGGTTCTCCGCTCCAGGCATTCACCGAACCGATATTCAACACATTCCCTCTATATTTTTGAAGATGCGGTAAGGCTGCCTGAATCAACATCAATGGCGCTATGGTATTGATGTTGATTACCTTTTGAATGAAAGACTTGGTCACTTCATGAAAATCGGAAGCAACCACCCAGGCCGCATTGTTGACAACCGCATCCAATCTGCCAAATTTTTCAACAGCAAGCCTGACCAATTGCTGGCCGCAGTCTTCCTCTTCAAGATTCTGAATATGCAGGATGGCCCGACCTGCTCCAATTTCCCTGAGCACTTCATTTCCCCAATCCTGTTCCAATCCGTGAATGACCACTTTGGCCCCTTCATGGGCACATCGGATGGCTATGGCTTTTCCAATACCCGTGGTACTGCCGGTTACGATGATGACTTTATCTTTTAACCGCATGGTTATACCGGTTTTAATACACTTTTTACCACTTCACCATGATGCATTTTCTCGAAAGCTTCCAGCCAGGAGGTCACCGGCCAAATTCCTCCAATAATTGGTTTTACATCCAAAAGCCCGGATCCCATCATGCCTAATACTTTTTCCCAAATGGGCCAATTGTGGCTGAAGCTACCCTGCAATCTTACATTTTTCTGGACGATGGGGTCAAGTGAAAAATTACAGGGCTGTGGACCCCAGCCAACTTTTGTAATCTGCCCATTGGGTCTGACCAATTGCATGGCAATTTTCAGCGTGGCACTGGCACCTGCTGCATCAACCACCAAATCCACACCTAAACCATCTCTGCTTTTCGCCCATTCCGAGGCATCTCCAATGATTCCTTCACAGCCATATTGCCTGGCAATTTCCAATCTCCCCTTATCCGATTCCAAACCCAATACGGCAACTTCCGCACCATTTAATTTGGCCATTACGGCACATAAGATCCCAATGGTACCAGGACCGATTACCACGACCCGGTCCCCCGGGTGAATATTTGAATTCACAATCACAGAATTGTAAGCCACACAACAAGGCTCTGTCAAACAGGCTTCTTCAAAGGGAACCTGCTCCGGAACATGGTGTAAGCAACGGCCGGGGACTTTGACATATTTGGTCATCGCACCATTGACTCCATACCCGAATCCCTTTCTGGTAGGGTCAAGGTTATAAAGGCCTATTCTACTCATGGGATTTAAGGGATCAATAATAGCTGCTGTCTCACTCACCACCCGGTCCCCGGTTTTCCATCCCTCTACCCCGGGTCCAAGGTCAACAATTCTGCCCCCAAATTCATGTCCCAATACTACCGGATAATTGACCGGCCAACTGTGATCTGATGTCCATTGGTGAAGGTCACTGCCGCAAACGCCAACATTGGCCACCTCCAATAATACTTCTCCTTCACCTATCTCCGGTTGATCTATTTCCCTTATTTCTACGGAACCCTTTGCTTCCGCATAATTTACAACTGCTGCTGATTTTGTCATTGATTTGATTTTTTTAATTCCTCATTATTTGACAGCCACATCCCCATGGGCATGGACTGCCTCACAAATTTTCCTAAGTGAAGCCTCTAAATCTCCATCTGCCGTTTTAAAGGCATCTGCATCAATCGTCAAAGGCGCTCCCAAAACGACCAAAGGGGCCCCATAAGTGGGTGTTGAAATGGCCTGTTCCAGACTTAGGCCTCCCACGGCCTGTACCGGAATCTTTACGGCATCCACGACTTCCTTCAATTGGTCCAATGGGCTGGGCATTCTTTTTCCCTGGGCGGCTATTCCCCTTCTTTCATCATATCCAATGTGATGCACAATAAAATCACATCCCAATTTTTCCAGCCACCTTGCACCTTCTACCATATCAGGACAGCCAAGATTGTCCCCCATCACCTTTACTCCGTGATCCTTCCCAGCCTGTACGACACACTTTATGGTTTCTTCATGTGCCCTTGCCATGACCACCACATGCGTAGCACCTGCTTTGGCCATCATTTCGGCTTCCAAATAGCCGCCATCCATGGTTTTAAGATCGGCCACAATAGGGGTATTAGGAAAAGCTTCCCGGAGCTTACGCACACCGTGTAGACCCTCTGCCAAAATGAGCGGTGTACCGGCCTCCAGCCAATCCACTCCCGCCCTCATGGCCAGAGCCGCCGTTTCCAGGGCTTCATCAATATTTGTTAAATCTAAACTTATCTGAACGATGGGTTTCATATAAAATATGGGTTTACTATTTATAAATAGAAAATGTGAAATCGAAGTAACTGAAAGTCCTAATCTGCCATTTTTAAAGAGTACAAAGTTGAAAAAACCTGACTTTTAATAAATAAAACAATGCTGAACTTGTGGAACTGTACATTTTGGGTAGAGATTAAATGTTTTTTAGGGTTTTGAGGCAGAAATTTAAATATAAGCAAAAATTTTAATTTTCCCCACCTCCAACTCCGTAAGGATTACTTAGAACTTAAAAAATGTACCATTCCGGATCTGGATTTTTTACCATTATTTAAGTCGTTCCTATTATATTTGAGCCATGCAACACCAATGGGAATTTAACTTCGAAACCAATGATTTTAATGACACTACCCAGGGGCATTTGGAAAAAAAAATAATTGACTTACTAAAAAACGAAAAGCAGGAACTGGGCATTTTTATGAGTTATTATTTCCGTCCGGATGGTGCCATAGCTGAAAATGTGGAAGTACCGGAGAAAGTCACATTTCACGGGGAATGGAAGGGTTCAATCCTTTTTAAATTTGAAAAAATTCATTTTAACGCCTGCCTGAATATCCATGAACAGGATAAAGAAAAAATGGAAATACATTTTAATATTCAGTCCGAAAAAGAAAAACTGGTTTTAACAGGACCATATTGGCCCGAAAGGGGTCCTGATGAAATTTGAAATTCACCACTCTTTTATATCCCTCCTGTCATGAAAAAGTTTGATCTCGTCATTATAGGTTCAGGTCCTTCTGGAAGTATGGCTGCCCAATTGGCAGCCAGTAAAAAATTATCCGTGGCAATAATTGAAAAAGCCATATTACCAAGGTATAAAACCTGCGGTGGTGGTTTGGTGTTCCGTGGTAGAAATAGGATTTCCTTAAATATTTCAGAAACAATAGAAAAAGAATTTAAGGAGATTGATGTTTATTTTGAAAACACCAATCTACATTTTCGGTCCCAAAGGGATGTGCCGATCATAAGCCTGGTCATGAGAGACAAGTTTGATGCATTACTTACCCAAAAAGCGATAAAAGAAGGGGTAACCATGTTCGAAAATACCTGCCTTAAGAATATCAATTTTGAAAAAGAAATCACCTTAACTACCTCAAGGGGAGAAATCAAAACTGAATATGTCATTGGGGCGGATGGGGCATTGAGCCCAACTGCCAAATTGGGAGGATGGAAAGAGACCAGAAGGCTTATTCCTGCTTTGGAATATGAAATTAAGGTTTCGACTCAAGATTGGGAACGGCTTTCCAAAAATGTCCGGTTTGATGTTGATGCAGTACCTTTTGGGTATGCCTGGTGTTTTCCAAAAGCCAATCACTTGTCCATTGGGGTTTGCAGTTTTAAAAAACAGCGGATTGACCTCAAATATTATTATAAGAAATACCTCGATAGTTTAGGCATCCGGGAAATCGGGGAAGAAAATGCCCATGGATTTCAAATACCTATTACTCCAAGGACTGATGGGTTCGTTAAAAACAATTTGTTTCTCGTCGGTGATGCTGCAGGTTTTGCAGATCCGCTTACAGCGGAAGGAATTTCCAATGCTTTGTTCAGCGGTCAACTGGCAGCCAAGGCAATCAGCCAATATTTCGGAAAGCCCAAATTGGCCGCTGCATTTTATGAACAGGATTTGAAAGAAAAATTGCTTCCAGAACTGAAAACTTCAGGTCTTTTAAGCTGGATTTTTTATAGCCAACCAAAATTCCGGAATTTGCTGATCCAAAGATATGGTCAAAGGGGTTGTGAAATTTTAACAGATATATTTTTGGGGAAACAACCATTCCCTAAAGACATCAAAAAAAAACTGCTTCAAACCCTGCCCTTACCCTGATTTTTCTATTGGAGGTCAATTTTAACCACATAGCTATCTGCGGTTACAAATAAGGTATTTTCTTTGTCATTTAAGGCCACATTGGAGGTTAATTGGTTGAATTTCATCCTTCCCAGGAGGGTGCCTTTCTCATCAAACACCCAAATACCTCCTGGCCCAGTGGCAAAGATGGTACCTTGAGAATTGATTTTAAGACCATCCGGAAGCCCTTTTTCATTTTTGAGTTGCTCACTGGCATCATAAAAAACCCTTCCATCTTCAAGCAATCCGGTTGGACTTACCTCATATAGGTACCAAACCGGGTTTTCAGGATCAGAATTGGCAATGATTAACTTTTTGCCCTCCTCTGCAAATGCCAACCCATTGGGGCGGCTAATGGAATCCAACAGCAATTCCAAATCTCCCTCTTTTGTGAACAGGTAAACGCCTTGAAATGGGAGTCCTTTTTTTGGATCATCCATGTTATATTCTAAGCCATAAGGGGGATCCGTAAAATAAAGATTTCCCTGCGCATCATATACGGCATCGTTGGGACTGTTAAAAGGCTTGTCCATGTACCTTCCAATGATGGTTTCATATCTGGCTTCCGGAGCATCCAGGGGCGCTGCCATTCTGGCTAACCTTCTATCACCATGTTGGCAAAGCACCAAATTTCCCTCAGGATCCAAGAGCAATCCATTGGAGCCTAATTCTCCTCCTCTCGTGCCCGTACCGGTAAAACCGGCCGGATCAAGGTAGACCTCAGGTGTATCCGCCCCCTCCTTCCAAACATGGATTTTATTTTCAGGAATTTCGGAAAACAACAGCATTTGTTCCGATTCCAACCAAAGCGGCCCTTCGGTCCATTCATATCCACTTCCTATCACCTGAGCAGTGGGATTTGTTCCAATGACCTTATCCAAAGATGGGTGAAACTTTTCAATTTCCAGCGGGATTGTATTTACCAAATTCTCCTTTTCACTTTTTGAATCACAGGACAAAAACCCAAAGGAAAGATGGATACTGAGGAGCAGGAGATATTTACTATTCATCGGATCATTCTTCTACGGAAAACTTATAAATACAAACATGCTCATATTTTTCACCTGGCCGTAAGGTGACGGATGGGAACTGGGGTTGATTGGGTGAATCCGGAAAATGCTGGGTTTCCAGGCAGATTGCCCCACGTTTTACATAAGATTTTCCATCTTTCGAAGGTGAAGTTCCATCCATGAAATTACCTGTATACACCTGTACACCTGGCTGATCGGTAAATACTTCCATTTTCCTTCCGTTTTCAGGAACCCATACCGTTGCTGCCAAGATGGTCGAAGTGCTTTCGTTTTCTCTATTGATCACCCAATTGTGGTCATAGCCCCCTCCTATTTGCAACTGCTCGTAATCGGCGTCAATCCGCTCCCCAATCAAATGGGGTTCCCGGAAATCCATTGGGGTCCCTTCTACCGGAGCGATTTCACCCAAAGGAATCAAGACCTCATTCACTGGGGTAAAATGGTCGGCATTGAGTTCCATCATGTGATTGAGGACATCCCCTTCGCCGTGACCATTAAGGTTAAAAAAGGAATGATGGGTTAAATTGACGATGGTAGGCTGGTCGGTCTCAGCCTCATAAGTAATTTTAAATTCGTTGTCATCGGTAAGGAAATAGTTCATGTAAACTGTCAAATTTCCAGGAAATCCACCCTGACCATCTTCCGACACATATTTCATGGCCAGCTTTTGGTCTGTGGCCTCCACCACCTCCCAAACCACAATGTGATAGCCCCCTGGCCATCCGTGGAGATTATTGGGACCATTGTTGGCCTCCAATTCATATTCCTGACCATCCAATGTGAATTTAGCTCCGCCAATCCTGTTGCCATATCGACCAATTGGAGCGCCATAATAGGAACCGGGGTGGTTGATATAGTCGTCCAGGTTATCATATCCCAAAACAACATCTTCAAAATTCCCTTCTTTATCAGGTGCAAACAGTTCTACGACCCTGGCCCCATAATTGGTAACCGTCATTTCCATACCATTTTCATTATGAAGACGATAGAGTTTGACCTCTCCTCCTTCCAGGGATTTTTCAAATTTTGATGGGTCCATTTTCGTAAGATTTGAGGGTTCTTGGGTTGACGTTTCCTGATTTTTTTCCTGAGTGCCACATGACAAAAATATACCGCTTGTCAATAGTGAGATAAGAATAGTTTTTTTCATTTTCGAAGGTCTTTTTGATGATCCATCCTGAAACCAGTCCTTTACGGATAAGATGTTTCAGAAAGATGGAAAGCGAAAATATTAAAAATAATGGATAATGACAGCCAATAAAAGGTAATATTACTTAATTAGCCATTGAAACAAACGGAATGAAAACCTAATTACTCAGATTGTAGTACCTTTTATGTTTTTTAAATATAATTTTTTGTATTTCAATATATTTTTATTTAATGCCTGAGTTGAATTTTTAAACCAGATTGCAAATTCGAATTTGATTTTTAAAAAAACAGCTAAAAAAGCCTTTCGCAATCAGGAAAATGCTGATTGTATTGCTTAATTTTCGAAATGAATTTATTAAATGCATGCAGTGGAGTATTTACCATAATCTTTCTTTTCCCTTGTGAGATTTTTTATTGACATAAAGACAGCGTATCCCCTTCCATTTTTATATAAAAGCGGGATTGTAATGGCTTTATTTACAATGTGCTTTTCCAGTGTTTCACTGTTAATCGGGTTAAACAATTTTTCCTTTCTTCCCATCACCATCACAGGTCAGAACGAAGTCACCGTCTATCATGAAGGTGATCTTGAAATCATATTGGATTTCTTGGATATCGATTATGATGGGGATTTAGACAACTTAACCCTGCAGGTTTTGTGGGAAGAAGGAGATGAATATGTGGTAAATGGCAATACAATTACCATGACCAATCCCTATGAGACCAGTTGGCCAGCAGCGGGAGAAATCGTACCTGTAAGGGTCCAACTCAGTGATGGGGTAGATGAAAGTGCGGTATTTGAATTGCAGGTATTGGTCATTCCTCCTATTCAGCAAATTGAGTATGCTGAAAACGGTTGCCAGGGAACATTTACTTTTTCAGCCAGTGCATACAAGCCTAGTAATGAATACGTAGGTTCTTTCCCATTTATCTTTCAATTGTTCGATTCCAATGATGTTTTGGTGGAAGAACAGGAGGTCGATTATTTGGACATCTTCGATAATTCCGCTACCGCCATTTTCGCAGGAGTAAATGAGCCACTAGACGGGAATGAAGAGTATAGGATAGAAATTACAGATGGACTTGGTCGTACCTTCAGTAGGCAAGCCGGCCCGCTTGGTCAAGCTTATGCCTTGGATTTTGACCTAAATTTTTCAGGAATGATTTGCCCTGAAGACCCCAGGGGATTGGTGGAGTTTATCATTTACAATGCGGCATTACCATTGGTAGAATTTCAGGTTTTGGATGAAAATGGAAATGAGGTATTTTCTCAACTGGAAATCGTGAGGGAAGGGGGAGGATTCATTGTGGTTCAGGCACTTAATCTGGGTGCAGGAAAATATACCCTTGAAATTTCAGACAGGTATACTTGTAACGGGGAGGAAGAATTTGAAATTGTTATTCCCGGGCCGGTTGTCCATGAGGCTGAATTAAATGATATCAGCTGTCCCAATGCCAATGACGGTGCTATCCAAATTTTAATTGAGGGCGGCTGGTCCCAACCCTTTGAAGGAAACCCCAGAGAAGAATGGGCAATCTATGGCGTGGAGTGGTTTACATTAAGCGGAAATTCATTGGGACCCGGTGAAATCGGATTTGTTGAGGATAACGGAAACATTGTCGGCGTGGAAGCCATGATGGAAAATCTGGGCCCTGGGGATTATTATGCGGTAATTACGGATAACGGCAGATTAAGTCAAATTGCCAATGTGGATCCCCTCGGCTGTGTGATTCAAACCTCTGTTTATTCCCTACAAGGGCCTGAACCTATTGCCCTCAACTCCGGTTTTCAATCCATTTCCTGCAATGGGGCGGAAAATGGGGAAATCACAGTTAATCCAACCGGAGGTACCCCCGGTTTAACCATTTCCTGGTTCAGTGGTAATTTTGAAGAGGAGTTTGCTCCTGTAGTGGAGGATTTGGTACCATTGCCTCCTCAGACCGGTGATTCCGATTTACAAAGGCTCAACCTGGGAGCAGGTACCTATGTCGTTTTGGTGGAAGATGTGAATGGCTGTTTTTTGGCCGAAAATTTCGAAATCCTTGAACCTGAATCATTTTCAATCAGCGAAGTTTCCGAGGACCGTGTTAATGTCGGTTGTTTTGGAGAACCAACAGGGGAAATCAAGGTGCAAATAGACCAAACTACCTCAAGCCCCTACCTCTTCCAAATCCATCTGGTGGGGGAAAATCCTGGAAGTACCCAAGAAATAACCGATAATGGCGCTGCCCCTTATACTTTTCAAAATTTACCGGCAGGAACTTATCAAATCATTATTTCCGATGCCAATGGTTGTCAGGAGATCCTCGATGACATCTTAATCACCCAACCGGAGGATGGTCTGGAAATAAGTAATGTTGAACTTTCTGATTATAATGGCTATCAAATCTCTTGCTTTGAGGCGATGGATGGTTTCATTGAATATGAGGTTAACGGAGGACTGGGGGAATTAAGTTTCTCCTGGCAAGGACCGGACGGTTTTGCGGCCGATAGTCAAAATCTGACAGGAATTGGAAGTGGCATTTATCAATTGACCATTACTGAAGCTTCCGGATGTACCCTTACCAGGGAATTTGAACTGATTCAACCTGAACCCTTGACAGCGGCAGAAACCACATCCGACTTTGGTGGATTTGAAATCCAGTGTTACGGTGGTAATGAGGGCTACATTCATTTAAATGTCAAGGGCGGAAGTGGAACCTATGCCATCAATTGGACAGGTCCCGACGGGTTTATTTCCTCTGAACCCGAATTGAACGACTTATTGGCAGGAAGCTATGAAGTGAACATTCAAGATGAAAATGGCTGCGGGATCACTCAGATCTATGAAATGACAGAACCCTTGGCCCTGGAAATCATTGAAATTCCTGAAGAAAAGCAGGATGTCGAATGTTTTGGACAGGAAACAGGAAAGCTTGGAGTGGCCATCCGTCAAACTTCAAACGGTCCCTACACCTACTATTTACAGCGTGAAGGCGAGGGTTTGGGAAGCATGGCGCAATCCCCAAGCACGAGGGATACTGTCTGGGTTTTTGAAAACCTGCCAGCGGGAGTTTTTGATTTGACGGTGGTGGATGTCAATAATTGTGTTCAGGATTTGCAAAACCTGGAAATTGATCAACCCGAAACAGGCATTCAAATTGATGATGTTCAAATTTCAACCTATAATGGTTTTAACATTTCCTGCTTTGGCGTCAATGATGGGTGGATCGAAGTGGATGTTTCAGGAGGTTCTGGAAATTTCTTGTATGAATGGACCGGCCCCGATGGTTTTACTGAAGATCAACCCTCCGTATCCTCGCTGGCACCAGGGGTTTACCAACTTATCATTACCGATGAAAAGGGGTGTACATTGGGAACCGGTCCCTTGGAGATCATTGAACCGGAGCCTCTTGCTTTAAATGCTGAGCCAACCAATTTTAATGGTTATGGCATCAGTTGCTTTGGAGCAAAGGATGGAAGGATTTCTTTATCCCCTCAAGGTGGATCCGGTACTTACGCTGTGAGTTGGACCGGACCGGGTGGATTTTCCTCTCCCTCTGAAATCATCGAAAACCTTTCTCCCGGGCAATATGAAGTGGTGGTTTCAGATGAAAACGGCTGTGAAGTAGTGGTGCAGTTTGATCTTTCAGAACCGGCGCTTTTGGAAGGATCACTAGTGGACAAGGTGGATGTTTTATGTTTTGGAGAGTCCACTGGAAGTATCAATTTGGATATTTCGGGAGGAGCCAGTAGAATTTACCGGTTCGAATGGTTCAGGGATGGAGCCCCAATCGCCGAAACCTCCCAAAACCTTAACAGTTTACCTGCTGGCAATTATGAGGTAAATGTGTTTGATGAAAATGAATGTTCCATTTCCCTTTCCGATTTATTGATTTCCGAGCCTGAATCGCACTTGGAAATAAATTTCACACAAACGGAAATTTCCTGCTACAATGCCAACGATGCCAACCTATCCCTAGAAACAAACGGAGGGGTAGAACCCTATCAAATTAGTTGGAACATTGGTTCCAAACAAACTTCATTTACAGGAATAGGGCCGGGTTATTATGAAGTAACGGTAACGGATGCCAATGGGTGTCAACTGGTAAAAGCCACCAACATAGAGGATGTGCCGGAATTTGAGGTTACACCGGAAATCCAGCAAGTCAGCTGCCATGGAGCCAATGATGGCGCCATCCAATTGAATTTGGTGGGCGGGGAAGCGCCCGTATTGGCCCAATGGGATCATGGACCCGAACAATCCGCTTTATACAATTTGGGGCCTGGTGAATACCAGGTCACCATCACCGAATCCAGGGGCTGTGCCATTACCAGTACTTTTAATATTTCAGAACCTGACCTATTGGTGGTAGCACCGCAGGTCCAGGATGCATTAGCCTGTGAAGACGGGCAAAGTGGATCCATTGACCTGACCGTTTCAGGAGGTGTTCCCCCCTATTCTTATACCTGGAGCAATGGGGAGACCACTCCCAGTCTCTCCAATTTAACCAACGGCACCTATTCTGTAGACATTATGGATCAATCCGGTTGCTTCGTGAATCAGACCTATAGGATAAACCGGCCTGCGCCCATTCAGGTAGACATGGTAGCCACACGTGAAATTCAATGCGAACCAAGGACAATAACAGACATTTTTGACCTTAACATCACAGGTGGCGTAGCGCCTTATGATATTTCCTGGAGCAGTGGAGAGGTATCTGAAAATGGGTACAGGATGAGTACTTCTTCTCCCGGAACCTATGTTTTAGTCGTGACAGATGGCTATGGGTGCACCTATTCGACATCCTATGAAACAGATTCCCATCAGGTGCTTTTGGACCTGGATTTTGAGTCGTCCTCAAAAGCGCAATTCCAGGCCAATCTTGTGAATTTTGATGTGCAGTTCATCAACAACAGCAGTGGCAACATTGAAGAATTTCATTGGGACTTTGGAGATGGAAATCAAAGTAACTTAAAAGAACCCATCCATCGATATATGGAAGAAGGGAATTATAAAATCCATTTGTTGGCCAAAGATGCCTATGGTTGCCAAACAGAAACCACATTTGAAATAGAAATTTGGGATTATTTCCTGGAAATACCCAATGTATTCAGTCCCAACGGGGATGGGCTCAATGATCATTTTATGCCAAAATTCATTCAATTGGCCAGCATTGATTTTACCATCATGAATAAATGGGGAGAAATAGTTTTCCATACCGATGATATGCAGTCCAGAGGCTGGGATGGTTTTCACCAAGGAAAAGAACCCCTTCCCGGAAATTATGTATATGTTTTTAAATTCATAACTGCTGATGGAAGGGCTGGTTCCAAAAATGGCGCATTGATGTTACTAAGATGAAAATATTTGTAAGACCCCTGCTAAATATCATCTTTACCTTTTCTCTTGGATCATCGGTTTTTGGTCAGGATTTTCATTATACCCAATTTTATTCCGCTCCTTTAAACCTAAATCCCGCCTTTACCGGCGCCATGGAAACCACCCGAATCGGCGCCAATTATAGGAAACAATGGCCAGGCCTGGGTTTTGACTTTAATGCGACGAGTATCTATTTTGATACCTATTTTTATGAGTCCAATTTTAATATTGGTTTTGCGGCCAATAAATTTGAAGAATCCCTGCTCAATATCAGAAATATTGATGCGGCCCTCTTTTTGGGCTATAAATTAGACATGGGAGATGGGTATTCTTTCAGATTTGGTGGGCAATTTGGGGTGGTCAATAGAAGCCTGACTTTACAGGAACTTGTCTACGGGGACCAAATCGACCTTTTGACGCGTAGCATCAACCCGGGAAGCATGGACATGCTTCCTGTTGAGGACAGTAAATGGTATCCGGACATTTCCTTTGGGGCCCTGTTCCAGACTCCGGATTATTGGCTGGGGGTAAGCAGCCACCATGTTACCCGACCCAAAATAGGCTATTTGGAAAATCAAATTAACAGATTACCATTGAAATGGAGCATTCATGGAGGTGTGTTATGGGACCTGGACAATAGAACCATGAAATATTATCCTGCCAAAAAGACCCTTTCACTTTCCTTCAACTATAAACGTCAAGCGGCTTTTCAGCAAATAGAGTTCATCCCACAGGTTCAAGTTGATAAATTTATCGGTGGGATCGGATTTAGAAATATCCATCGATTCAATGAGTTACCAGATCAAAATTCCATTAATGCCCTGTTGGGCTTCAATGTAACTGAAGAAATAATAAAAAGTTTTGATATGATCATAGGATATAGTTATGATTATATGTTGAACCGCTTCAGTCAGCCGGCACATGTTTCCCATGAAATTTCCCTCATCTTCGCCAAAAAAAGTTACCTGCAAACCATTCTTCCCTGCCTCCAGGATAAGCAAAAATCAAATTGGAGGTATTGATTATGGATGAAGGAGCTCAGTTCCCCAAACCAAAATGCAGGTCCGCAAATTGAAGGTATTGGTCCCAGTCATATCCTAAAAGACCATGGCCTCCGGTCCTGATATGGTAACCGATGGTACCCATTATCGGATGGTTTACCCCTGGCATTTCTTTTTTCGGCATTCCTTCCAGCCCAAATAATTGATAAACAGGGCTTGCCGCAACACAGGATAGAAACTCCCCCCTTGGGTCGGCCCAGCGGTCATCTTCCCCACTGGCCACATAAAGGGGTCTTGGTGCCATCAGTGCCAATAACTGATGCTGATCTATTGGTAATTGAGTCTCATTTTGATTGTATTTATTGAAATTATCTGCAAACCAATGCGGAAAGGCCGTATTGATCCCCCCTACCGTTTCCCCATATTTTCTTCGGGAGAGTGCTGCCCCTCCACAACCAGAATTATTGGAAATAACCAGGGCGAATCGCTCATCCAAGGCTCCAGCCCAAAGTGCTGCTTTTCCCAACCGGCTATGCCCTAAAACGGCTACTTTTTCAGTATTTATGCCCGGTTCATTATCCAGGTAGTCCATGACCCGGGAAAGACCCCAGCCCCATGCCGCAATGCTGCCCCATGCATCTGGCCTACCACTGTGACCCATAAGCCCATGAATTCCATTTTCAAAGCCATCATCATAATCAGGGTCGATGTCTCCATAATAAAGGGTGATCAATCCATATCCCCGGGAAAGTATTTCCTCATAGGGCCAATTTGGAATACGTTTACCTCTCCCTTTTGGAGAAGCGCGGTTGTTACTGCTTCCCATGTCTTCATTGTTCCGGATCCAGGTAGTTGGAATCTTCACGAGGGTATCCTTTGCCAAGGTGTGGTTGCCATAAAAATTCAATCCCAGGAATGCAGGCACTTTTTGGCTGGATTGGGGCAGGAAAATAAGTACATTCATGGAAATAGATTTTCCCTGTTTTTCCAAAGTCAATTTTATTTCTTTTCTGATGGCCGTACCTCCTAAAAAACGGTTATCAACAGACAATATTTCATGATGCATTTTTCCATCCCAATTTGGGCTTTTCCCATACACTTCCTGTTCGAAAACAGAAAGTAGCTCTTCCCTTTTTTTTATCCAATCGGAGGGTTCCATCACCAGTTTTCCACTTTTGAACAGCAAGGGGTCAGGCAAATGATAATCAGGCACTTTCCCTTCATCATAATTGGCCGCATTGGATTGACCATACAACTGGTAAAACAATACCATGTTCATCACCATACTTATCCATAAAAATTTCATGTGCTTTTAATTTGGGTTTGGGTATAGAGGCAGTTAAATTACCTTTTTTCTTTCAAAGGACCAAATGGATAATTAGACCAATAAACTTTCGACATGGGCATTCTCCCCATTCTACCAATCCTCCAATATTTGAGTTTTTTTTCCGTCCTTTTAAAGTATAACCTATATTTGCGGACTCAATACAAATAAACAGAAACCAAGCGCATGAATCATTTCATTGAAGAATTAAGGTGGAGAGGGATGTTACAAGACATGACCCCTGGGATTGAGGAGCATTTAAATCAGGGACAGTCATCAGCTTATTTGGGTTTTGATCCTACTGCAGACTCCCTGCATATCGGGCACCTTGTAGGGGTGATGACCTTATTGCATTTTCAAAAAGCGGGACATAAACCTTATGCATTAATAGGAGGAGCAACCGGAATGATCGGTGATCCTTCATTTAAATCCACTGAAAGGAATCTGTTGGATAAAGCCACACTGGAACAAAACATTGTAGGCATAAAAAAACAACTTGAAAAATTTCTGGATTTTGATAAAGAATCAGAAAACAAGGCCGAACTGGTTAATAATTATGAATGGATGTCCCAATTTACCTTTTTGGATTTTATCCGGGATGTAGGAAAATATATTACGGTGAACTATATGATGGCAAAAGATGCTGTCAAAAGAAGATTAGAGGACGGAAATGGAATATCTTTTACCGAATTCACTTATCAGTTGATCCAGGGGTATGATTTTTATTATTTATGGAAAAATAAAGCATGCCCTATACAGCTTGGGGGATCTGACCAATGGGGGAATATCGTAACTGGTACTGAATTGATCCGAAAAATGGAAGGTGGTGCATCCTATGCCCTGACCGTTCCTTTAATTACCAAGGCGGATGGAAGTAAATTTGGTAAAACCGAGGGAGGTAGTGTCTGGTTGGATCCTGAAAAAACGACACCCTATGCATTTTACCAATTCTGGCTCAACGTATCAGATGAAGATGCCGCTAAGTATATCCGGATTTTCACCACGCTGGACAGAAAATCCATTGAAGATCTGGAGCTAAAACATCTTTCAGAGCCACACCAACGCCTGTTACAAAGGGAAATTGCCAAAGAGATAACCATCATGGTACACAATGAAGCAGATTATAATAACGCGGTCAATGCTTCTGATATTTTATTTGGCAAATCTTCCTTAGAGGATCTTTCCAGTTTAGATGAAAGAACATTTTTGGAAGTTTTTGAAGGGGTCCCTATTTTGGAAATGAATGATGAAACCTATGAAAACAAACAAGATGTTTTGGATCTTCTCACTCATGAACAGCTGATTTTTTCTTCTAAAGGAGAGGCCAGAAAAATGGTTCAGGGAGGGGGGGTAAGCATCAATAAGATAAAGGTTGAATACCCTCAGCACACCATGAATTTCCCATTGCTACAAAAAAAGTATTTGTTGGTTCAAAAAGGGAAAAAGAAATATTATATTGTTAAAATCCAAGATTAAAATCCTAAACGGACATCAAGAGTTTCCTTTTATTTTTATTTACGCTGGTAAAATGGGCCTTTACGAAAGACAACAAAAAGAAAAGAAAATCCTGGAGGCTGCGATCAGGCTTTTTGGTGACCAAGGCTTTGAGGCTACGAAGGTGTCGGATGTGGCCAAACAGGCCAAAATCAGTAAAGGTTTGGTTTATTTTTATTTTAAAAGTAAAGAAAATCTTTACATGGCCATCTCCAAAAGAGGCTTTGATGAACTAAAAGAAGTTTTCAACACATCATTCATTAAAAATAAAGATAAATCAGGCATAGAGGTGATTGCTGAATTGGTGGAAGGGTATTTTGATTTTATCGGAGAAAAAAAATGTTATCATGAAGCCATACTTCATTTTTTAAAGTTATTGGACGAATACAACCATAATAGAGAAAAGTTAAATCCCATGATTTTGGAAAGCCCATATTTCAACAAATTACTTTCCAGTCACCATGATCTTGCCAAAATGGGAATTAGGGCCATATCCCTGGGTATCAAGGATGGGAGCATGAGACCTGATTTACAGGCTGAAACTACCTTTTATACTTTATGGAGCATGTTGCTGGGTAAGCACCTTTTGGATGGGAGCGTCCTTTCTGAGCCCAAAGTCATAAAAATCAATAGCGAAAGTTGGAGAAATGGCTTTTTAAAACTTTTCTTCGAAATATTAAAAGGAAGTCAGCAACAATCCCAGATCAAACCCATACAGGGAAGATTGTTTTAATATTTCAAAACAAATACTTCCTTATAAAGTTAAAATCTTTATTTATATACCCTTTATAATCAATAAAAAAATTACTACATTATGTCTTTAAGGCACTTAAATTGTACTGGTTTATAAAATCATTTATTGAACTAAAAAAAAGTCAACATGGATCTTGCCATAGGAGCTCTAATCATTATTGCCATTGTTTTTGCTTTGATCATTCTTTTCAAAAAAATCTTTGGAAAAGATAAAAAGGAAAAAGGTACCTCCCAAGAAATTGCTTCAGAAGAGGTAATGAAAAAAGAGGTTTCTGAATTTGATGTTGAAACCGGAAATGAACCTAAACATAAAAAGGACCAATCAGATTCAAGGGATTGAATTTTACCAAATAAAATATGGATTTAAGCACATTATTTTCACTTCAGGATAAGGTTGCCATCGTTACCGGATCAAGTAGGGGCATTGGTTTTTCCATTGCCCATTTTTTTGCGGCAGCAGGCGCAAAAGTTGTTATGAACAGCCGAAAACAGGAAGATCTTGATGAAATGTCCCAGAAACTTCTGAAAAAAGGTTATGAAGTTCTCGGTATTGCCAGTAATATTGGATATGCAGATGAAAGAAAAAAGCTGATTAAAAATACCATTGAAAAATATGGGCAGATTGATATCCTGGTCAACAATGCCGCCACCAATCCTGTATATGGTCCCATTCAGGAAACGGAATTAGCGGCCTTCGAAAAAATCCTGGATGTGAACCTTAAAGCTCCCTATGAACTTTCAAAATTAAGTTTACCATACCTCAGACAATCATCCTCTGCCTCCATCATCAATATAAGTTCAATTGGAGCCCTTTCTCCTGAAAAAGGATTAGGGCTTTACAGTGTCAGCCAATCAGCCTTGATTTCACTTACCAAAGTTTTTGCAAAGGAATGGGGTGAATACAATATTCGCGTTAACGCCATTTGTCCAGGCTTGATTAAGACCAAATTCAGCGAGGCCATTTGGTCCAATGAGGTTACCAAAGAAAATTTCCTGTCTGAACTTCCACTTAAAAGAATGGGGGAAGAAGATGATATAGGTGCAATGGCTTTGTTTTTAGCATCCAAAGCTTCCAGTTACATCACTGGATCCATCCTATCTGTAGATGGTGGCTTTAATGCCTAATTTGGGTGGACTGCGGATTCAATCTTTTCTTCTCCATCATTTATGGTTTTCATCCTCTATTTCTACCTGTTTTACTCTAACCGCTTGTTTTAAAGGAATGATGCTTCCCCCCACTTTTTCAGCTATATGAAATGTAACCTGGGCACCAAATAAAAATATGACCGCCGAATAAAATACCCAAATTAAAATTGCCACCAATGAGCCGGCAGTGCCATAATAACTCCCCACATCTGCATTACTCATATAAAGCCCTATTAAATATTTTCCCAGCCCAAAAAGCACCATGGTCACAAAGGCCCCTAACCATACATCCCTCCACTTCACCACCGCATCGGGAAGAATTTTATACATTAAGCCAAAAACAAGTACGAGAATGGCCTGAGTTAAAATAAAATTGATGACCGAAGCAAGGATCAAAGTACTCCTGTCAAACAAATCCGAAAAATAATTTAATAAAATCACGATAAAAGCATCTGCCAATAAAGAAACCATCAATAAAAATCCAAGGGAAGCCACCATCGAAAAACTCAAAAGTCGGTTAATGATAAATTTCAAAAACCCCCTTTCCGGCTTCGATTTAATATGCCAGATATGGTTAATGCTGGCCTGTAAACTTACGAATACCGTAGTGGCGCTGAATATTAAAACACTGATTCCAATAACCTTAGCGTAAAATGCCTGCCCATTTACCGTAACATTTTTCATAATATCATTCAAAGTGTCCGCACCTTCCTGACCAATAAGTTCACTTACCTGAGCGAGAAGTTCATCTTTTACGGTATATTCACTGTAGAAGGTAGTTGCAATATTCAATACGATGATGAGTAAAGCTGGCAGAGAAAAAATGGTATAGAAAGCCGTGGAAGCAGCAAAAGTCATGGAATCGCTTTTTCCAAAATTCTTTACACTATCAATTAGGATATCGAAAAATGTATATTTTTTAAGTTTATGCAGTCTTTTTTTTATCATCGCATTAACAGAATAAATTTCTCAATTCAAATTGATTTTACGCCAAGCTAATTTCAGCACATGATCGTTATTGAAGCCGTTTGGGTGGATAAGGGTTACCGTACCCCTTGGCTTGGGAATTTCCCTTTAATGGTCCTGCCAAATGCCATCATTTCTTCAATTTGGGCTTCCATCTGTCCATTTGGTTGTATGGTGGGCCCGATACCTGCCAATTTATTTTTATAATCCAAAAACCCGATGACGATGGGTACTCCTGCCCCCTGGGCAATATGATAAAACCCGGATTTCCATTTTGGGACATACTTCCTTGTTCCTTCCGGGGTAACCATTATCACCAATTCGTCTTGAGCGTTCAACATTTGAATCATGGCCTCTGTATAGGTTTGCTTTCTTTTTCCAGGCATTCTTTTTCTATCTATGGCGATCCCTCCAAGGGATTTGATCAGCCATCCCAAGGGTCCCACCATCACTTCCTTTTTTATTGTAAATTTTACAGGAACTTTCATGATGAAAAAAGCGGCTCTTGCGTACAACAAATCCCAATTACTGGTATGGGGAACAGCAATTAAAACGGCTTTTTTTACGCCTTTTGGCCATTCTCCCGAAATTTTCCAACCTGTAATCCAAAAAACAAACAGCGCCAAGTTCCTCATTTTTTTATGGTGTTTAATCCTGTATTTTTTTTACTTGACAAAGATTGGACTCCTTCTATTGCAGAAACTCCAGCCTGATATCCTTCCTGGAAAATTTCCCTTGCTTTTTTAATTTCCAAAACCCCATACCTGGCCAATCCTTTGGGTTCTATAAAAAAATCACATTTTTCCTTACGGATGTAAACATTATAGTTCATGGACATGATCACCGTTCTTTCTATCAGGCCTTTTATATTGGTAATATTTTGGTCTACGGACAACTGGTTACAATTGACCCCGATAATTAGATCACATATACCTTCCAGTGGCTCCACAGGTAGATTGTTTAATACCCCACCATCGATATAGTACTTTCCTTCGATCAATATCGGTTCAAACATCCCCGGAATACAAGATGAAGCCATCAAAGCTTTAATAATGGGGCCTTTGGAAAAATAGACCGTTTGGCCCTTTTGTAAATCTGTGGCGGCCACGGTCATTGGAAGTTGAAGCGCATTAAAATCATTTTCCGGAAGGTATTTTGCATACAAAGAATCAACAGCGTCCATTTTTAAGATGGCCTTCCAACTAATTGCAGGCCTAATGAATTTAAAATAGTTGGTTTGGATGATAATTTCAAGAATCTCCTCCGGTCGGTACCCATAAGCATACATGGCGCCAACTATGGCACCTGCACTGCTTCCCGAAAGGTGAGTCGGGTAAATGGACGCTTCATTCAATGCTTTTAAAACCCCTAAATGGGAAACACCCCTAATTCCTCCGCCGGAAAGGACAATCCCTATGTTTTTATCTGCTTTCAATTTAAAGTTAAATAAAATTTAAAGCCAAAGTCGGATAAAAGCCATTATCTTAGACACATTTCATCCACCTTTCCGAACCTATTCATTTACTATTCCCATGGAGCAGAATTTTTGGATTCTTTTATCGATTCTCTTTTCAGGTCTGATTTTATCCAGCTCAGAAAGAGACATTTTAATCATCTCCTTCATCTTGTATGCCATTCCTTTCAGATTTCGATGTGCCCCTCCAAGTGGTTCTTCTATAATTCCATCAATCAGCTGGTTGTGAAGCATATCCTGGCCGGTAAGTTTGAGGGCTTCTGCTGCCTGCTCTTTATAATCCCAGCTTCTCCATAAAATCGAGGAACAGGATTCCGGAGAAATGACTGAATACCAGGTGTTTTCCAGCATGAACACCTTATCTCCTATGGCGATCCCCAATGCTCCACCTGAAGCTCCTTCTCCAATGATAATACAGATTACGGGAACTTTTAATTTAAACATTTCTCTAAGATTCCTGGCAATAGCTTCTCCCTGCCCTCTTTCTTCCGCCTCCAAACCAGGAAATGCCCCTGGTGTGTCAATCAGGGTAACAATTGGTTTGTTGAATTTTTCTGCCATTTTCATTAACCTCAAGGCTTTCCGATATCCTTCAGGATTGGCCATTCCGAAATTTCTTTCCTGCCTTTGTTTGGTATTTCTTCCTTTTTGTTGCCCAATAAACATCACTGTTCGGCCGTCAATATCCCCCAAGCCCCCAATCATTGCTTTGTCGTCCTTCACCGTTCTATCCCCATGAATTTCTATAAAATCATTGGTCATTTCATATATATAGTCCAAAGAATAGGGCCTATCGGCATGTCGGGATAATTGTACCCTTTGCCACCTGGTTAGGTTCTGGAAAGTTTCTTTCTTCAATGCCTGAATTTTTTCTTCCAAGGACTGAATATCAGACGATAGATCAATTTTTTTACCTTTCGCCAATTCAATCATTTCGTGTAACTTTTGCTCTAAATTGGCAATGGGTTTCTCAAATTCTAATACCATAATCATGAATTTTTTGATTAACAAAGATAAAACTTTATTTTTGATTCATAGGGAAGTCCAAAGTAAACCCATGCACTGTGACCGTTTCATTCCAGAATTTTTCCATCTTCCATGGTCAACATCCTATCTGACATTTTAGCCAGGGCCAGATTGTGGGTTACAATAACGAAGGATTGGCCAAACTCATCCCTTAAGTGAAAAAATAGCTCATGCAATGCCTGAGCATTGTTGGTGTCAAGGTTACCACTGGGTTCATCAGCAAAAATAATTGCCGGATTGTTGACCAATGCCCTGGCCACCGCCACCCTTTGTTGCTCTCCCCCGGATAATTCTGCCGGTTTGTGGCTAAGCCGGTCCCTGATACCAAGCAGATCTCCCAGATCGATGGCCCTTTGTCGAAGAAATTTCTCTGATTTCCCACCAATAAGGCCTGGAATAAAAATATTCTCTTCGGCAGTAAATTCAGGTAAAAGATTGTGAAACTGGAATATAAACCCTATTTTTTGATTTCTAAAGGCTGCCAGTTGATCCCCTTTTAAGCCTGAAAGATCAACTCCTTCCACTTCCAAAGATCCGGAATCTGCGCTATCTAAAGTGCCTAGGATATGAAGTAAAGTGCTTTTCCCTGCCCCTGAAGCCCCCACTAGAGAAACTATTTCAGCCTGTTTTATAGTTACATCTACCCCCTTCAGGACATGAAGGTCACCGTAAAATTTTTCAATGGATTTGGCTACCAGCATTAGTCAATCAAAAGTCCTACACAATAATACAATGTTGTTAACATGGGTTAAAATTAATCAATTTTTTAAAAAGTAATGCCATGGCAAAACATTTCCCCAATTATCTCTCTTACCGGGTTGATTCTTAATTATATATAAAAATAAATAAATTGGTCCTACAAAAAATAGGGATATAAAATATAAAAAGGGAATAAGAAACCTTGAATAATCGGACATTTGCCATTAACTTCGGGCAAAAATTTGACCGGGATGAATATACACGAATATCAAGCAAAAGAAGTTTTAAAATCATATGGTGTAAAAATTCAGGAAGGAATAGTAGCCGATTCCCCTGAGGAAGCCTTTGAAGCCGCCAAAAAGCTAAATGAAAAAACCGGAACCACTTGGTATGTTTTGAAAGCCCAAATTCACGCAGGGGGAAGAGGAAAAGGAGAAGTCAAAGAGACAGGGTCCAGAGGCGTCGTTTTGGCCAAATCTTTGGAGGAAGTACCCGAGAAAGCCAAAAATATTTTGGGAGGTACCCTGGTAACTATACAGACAGGTGCTGAAGGGAAAAAAGTAAAAAAACTGTTGATCGCCCAAGATGTATATTATCCAGGTGATTCAGAACCAAAAGAATATTACCTTTCTATTCTTCTTGACCGGGCTACAGGAAGTAACGTCATCATGGCCTCCACTGAGGGAGGAATGGATATCGAGGAGGTGGCCGAACACTCTCCCGAGAAAATTATCAAAGAATGGGTGGATCCCATGGTCGGCATACAACCCTATCAGGCCAGAAAGGTGGCTTTTAAACTGGGTTTGGAAGGCAATGCTTTTAAAGAAATGGTAAAATTCATCACTGCCCTTTATGCTGCATACGATGGATCAGATGCGTCCCAATTCGAGATCAATCCAGTTTTGAAAACTTCAGATAACCAAATTATTGCGGTAGATGCAAAAGTAAATATTGATGACAATGCCCTATATCGCAATAAAAACCTTGCCGGACTCCGTGACCTTGATGAAGAGGATCCATTAGAAGTGGAAGCGGGTAAATCCGGGCTGAATTATGTAAAATTAGATGGGAATGTCGGATGCATGGTAAACGGAGCAGGTCTGGCCATGGCTACCATGGATATGATCAAATTATCCGGTGGAGAACCGGCAAATTTTCTTGACGTGGGGGGTGGAGCCAATGCCCAAACCGTAGAAGCAGGTTTTAGGATTATATTAAAAGATCCTAAAGTAAAAGCCATCTTGATCAACGTGTTTGGAGGAATTGTTAGGTGTGACCGTATTGCAAGTGGTGTGGTGGAGGCTTATAAATCTATTGGTGATATCCCCATTCCAATAATCGTTAGACTCCAAGGCACCAATGCTGAAGAAGGTGCTAAAATAATAGACCAGTCAGGGTTAAAAGTAACGTCTGCCATTACCCTAAAGGAAGCGGCTGAAAAAGTACAGGATGTTCTTCAGAAATAATTGTTAATTTTACTGTGCTAGAAATGGTAAATGCACCCGTAGTTCAACTGGATAGAATATCGGATTTCGGCTCCGAGGGTTGAGGGTTCGAATCCTTCCGGGTGTACAAATAAATTATTAATCGGTTTTCCCCTATTGTTGGGCATAGTGAGGACTTTTTGCCCCAATTGTCAAGGCGGAAATTAAATCTGCTTCGGCTTTTTTTATGTTGACTAAGGTTTCGGATGGCTTGATTATTTTATTTCCTGTTTTCTTCGGTAAAATTCCAAAAGTGCGTTTATTTGCCCTGAGGGCTATATTTATTGTATTTTGGTGTCCAGGTGAGACCTAAAATTTATAAATGCAGAAATCGAGATGACGATGTATTTTTGCAGCTTCCTGTGCAAAATGGCCTTCCAATTCAGTCAAAAAACCAAGAATATAACTTGTTGAAAATTAATCACCTAATAAATACGTCATCGATAGGAAAACAGGAGGTTTCGTGTGGCTTGATTACTTTATTTGTTGAATAGATGGATAAGCTTTCTTAAAAATAAAAAAACCTGAATTGATTTCAGGTTTTTTTATTATCGGCCACAAAAAAGATTCTTAGACTTATATATCAAATGGATAGTGGGATAATGCCTTTGTATTTTTATAAATTAAATTCATAAAAAGGAAATATTAAATGCCCCATTAACCCGGATTATGTAATAGGATTCGTAGTGAGTGGTGTAATCACAAGAAAACCAGGCTATTTGGAGACTGGTGCATAGCACCGCTACGGTGATACGGAAATAGCAACGAAGTGGCTGATTTTGAAGTGATTTCAGCAAATAATAGATTTTCTATTGCATATTTCAGGTTTAAAGTAAAATCTAAAAATTTCCCAATCACGAATCCTTAATCCACTTAAATAGAGTCTGATAGGTGACTCCAGCTGACTTGCTGAATTCCGCCTTGGACTTTCCTTCCTTGTCTGCCTTTTTCCATTGTTCCAAAATGGCTGCTTTTTCTTGATCCGAATAAGTCCTCCTGCCACGGGATAATGGTTTGTCTTTGGTATCAATCCCAAAAATATACTGTACCAGTTCAGATAATTTTGACCCTACGGATTTGGAATCAATGCCAATGGATTTCAGGTCCTCTACTGCTGCATCTTTTAAGTTTTTGGTAACAAAAGGATGCTTTCCCTGCTTATGGGCATCTTCAATGGATTTGAATACTTTTCCATCTGCATCTTCCATATAAACAAGGGTATCCGTTTTAGGAAGGTCTGAATACTTATTTATAAATTCTTGAATGGTCATATTATACAATTTTTAAAGGTTAATTTAGTAATTAAATTTAAATTTAATATAAAATAAACAGAATACGAAAATTATAAGAAAAAATAATTTTTTTTAATGAATAAAAATCGTTTTCTGTGCACTCTTTAAAAAGATAAGCTAATTATATTAAATATTGGCCGATTTAATTGGTGCCAACCTTCCTGATTTATAAAGTAAAAAACATAGGTCATCAAAAATTTATTATCAATCGTAATGATATATAATTAATGCTTAATCTTCTCACAGGTAAGCATGATTAGGTCTATAGTAAATCCTCTGCCCAGAATCTGATCAATGACCGGTTCCAACTTTCCGATTGGCCAATAACCTTCATATCATTTTTTTTACCTCATAAAATCATTTTTCTCCATTGAGACCCTTTCCTGAGCAGTAAAGAAATCACACTATTTTCCTGCTCCAGGAGGGTTTGCCTTCAATGGCAATACGAGACATTTTTGAAGACATTGAAGAAATTGTTATTTCATTTGGAATATTGAAACTAAATTATTAATTTTATTTGATACTAAATCATTCACCCATGAAACCACTTAAAATTCAGAAGAACAAATCATGCCTCTTTTATGGGATACCACGAAAGGATTGGTAAAAGACTTATTGGAGAAAGAAAAATTTAACCAGAATGATCATAAAAAAAATTTAAATGAAGTTAAACTAGGAAAAATCTAAATAGGTATGGTTACAATCATCAATTTCATTTGGCAAAGTATTTTTTGTTTGGCTTTTCTTTATGGGTTATATTGGGTTTTTCTAAAAAATGAAAAAACGTTTCATTTCAATCGGATTTTCCTGCTTCTGGCCCCTGTTTTTGCATTTGTGTTTCCCCTAATGGAAATACCAGTATCATTTGAGAAACCCAGCATTTCACTTGAAGGCACCAGTCTTCTAAAGGCCCTTCAAATTCAGGATGATCATGAAATTATCGGCACCTTTGGACTTCCTGAGGTAACTGTTACAGGAAGTAAACTACCTTTATTGTGGGGAATAATGGATTATTTAATTTTATCCTATTTACTGGTCATTGCATTTCTATTATTAAAATTATTTTACCAATATATTCAATTACGGCAAATGTTGGAAAAAGGCTGGTACCAGACCGTCTACAAATTAAAGGATAAATATTTTCTGGTTCCTACATTTGGACTGGCCCCTATCTTTTCCTTTTTCGATAAAATTTTTTGGGATGATACCCAAACCTTAAATCCATCGGAAGAAAAACAAATTATCCAGCATGAGCTGGAGCACATCAGACAAAAGCATACCTGGGATATTTTATATTACCAGGTTGTAAGTGTAATTTTTTGGTTTAACCCGGTCATTCACCTGATGAGAATATCTTTAGTAGACCTTCATGAATACCTCGCTGATGAAAAAGTGCTTAACCATACAGGCAACAAAGAAACTTATCCAAAACTTATCGTGAAAATGGCTTTCAAAGGATTGGAACTTCCTATTGGGAATTACTTTATCAGGTCCACTACGTTAAAAAGAATTTTGATGATGAAAAAACAATCTAAGATAAACTGGTTTAGAATGGCCATGGTCATTCCTTTGTTGGCCATGTTATTTGCTTTGGTTTCCATGAAAACCCATGATGGTCTTAAACTCTTTCATAAATATGAGACCACACCCGTTGTTCAGCTCAGGCATCAGTTAAATGCTGTACAGGATTCTCTTGATGTGAGTATCAAAGTCAGAAGCGTGAAACAGCCGGAGCATTACGAATGGATAGGCTCCTTTGAAAACGGCAAACTCACTGCACAGCTTGGAGAGTTGGAATATGAATTTTCGGAAATCAGTACAGAGGAGGAGTACCTGAAGGTAAGGTCCCTGATCAATGCCCTACGTTCCACATCCAAAATGACCAAAACCTATGAAAATGTAAAAGGACAATATACTGTAGAACACAGGCCCAAACCGGTAAATGGTTGGGAACACTGGGAAAACTTTCTCACCAACCAAGTTAAGGCCCCAACATTGGAACTGGACCTAGGTATCTCAGGAACCATGGAATTGGAATTTATAGTAGATAAGGAAGGAAAAATCACCAACCCAGTCGTCAGACAGAGTTTTGGTGGGGGATTGGACCAGCAGGTATTGAACCTTCTTAACCATCCTAATGTACCAGCATGGGAACCAGGAAAAGAGGGTAATCATCCTGTGAAGACGGTGGTAAACACCAAACTTGGTTTCAATGCTTCTGATCCTTCCGGCAAAACATATAAATTTTTTCTGGTGAAATCGGGTCCATATGATACGCCAACGGATCTAAGCAGCCATGGTGACAGTATTGTATTCCATGTAGCGGAAAAAATGCCTGTTCCGGCCGGTGGCATGGAAGGATGGCTCGATTATATATCCAATAATTTGAAATATCCTTCCAGGGCAAAAAACCACCGGGTCGAAGGTACGGTCTACCTCTCTTTTATTGTATCTAAAACAGGAGAAATAGGCGATATTGAGCTTTTAAGGGGCATAGATCCTCACCTGGACCAGGAAGCCATCCGTATTTTATCAGAGGCGCCAAACTGGTATCCGGGGGAACAAAAAGGAGAAAAAGTAGCCGTAAAAATGAGGGTGCCCATTCGCTTTAACCTGGCTGAAAATGAGTCAGAAACCCCTCGGGCAAGCAAGGAATATGTACAGGAAACCAATGACATCAAGTTGGGAAAAGTGAAAGCGGGAGACGCCTTTAACAAGCACATGTCCAAAAATCTTAAATTTCCATCCGAAGACCGGAAAAATGAAATTACAGGTACCGTTTTAGTTAAAATAAAGTTGAACGACAAAGGTGAACTGGTAGATTATCATGCCTTGAAAAGTCCGTCTTTCCATATGGAAATGGAGGTTTTGAGAAATCTGAAGGATGCACCGGCCATGGAAGTTTTGATCAAAAAACCTTCTTATAAAGCAATCATTCCCATAACCTTTCGAATTTCAGGGATGGATACTGAAATCAACGTACAGTCTATAAAAGCAGCATATGGCAGCCATATAGTCGTAACCGGCTACGGGACACAAGAAAGGCGGTATCACCCTAATTACCAACCAAGACTCAATATCCCCCTAAAGTTGATTAATAATGATTTATTGAACTTTGATGGACAAATTATCAAATTAGATAAGCACCTTTTCACTACCCTCAATAAGATATTAGAAAAAAAGGGCACAGATAAGGAAAATACCCTTATCGTTTTATCTGCAGGTGAAGATGTAAATATGGGCGCTGTGCAAGCCGTGCAGGAGGCATTGCGACGCTCAGGATTACGTAAAATTCAGTTCACCGCCTCATCAAGAAATTTAAAGGCCATACAGGCAAGACCATATGCCGAAAGTTCAGGAGAACCCCTTTAAATCCTGGATGGTAAAATATTGGATTATGGACAAATCTCTTCCATTTTCCCAGAAAATATTGAATCCATATCCGTTTTAAAAGGAAAAAACGCTTCAATTTTTGGGAGTAATAGTAAAAACGGAGTTATCTTAATCCAATCGAAAGGAAATGAATCCATCAAGCCATGATTGGGATCAAACAGGGTTAAACTACCATAGGCACCTATTATATCCATCATTTGCCTCAAAAAAGGTAAAAATGTTTATCTGACGCAGGGTTCCCTAAAAAATACCGATCAGGACATTATGTACCTACGATATGAGAAATATCCACATAGTACATTTGTCTTTTCCCTTCATGGGTAGAATCAAAAAACACCCGCTTTCCCTGTTGATCACACCTTGGATGCAGGTCACAACGCCATTCTCCAAAATACCTTTGAGGAGAATAAAATTTCCCCAGTATTACCTTTGTTTTACTGGGAATATGATAGAGGTAAAGTGTTATTTCCCTCTCCTGGTTGGGATAAGTATCATTGAGTACCCATTCATTATTGGTTTGGGGCACATAGGTATTGTGTCCGTTTGCAGTCATTATGCCCTCCCCTATTAATGTCATTTCCTCAGTTTGGTCTTTTAGTAGCCAAAAACCAGCCTTTTGATCAATCGGTTTGGTCCATACGAAAATATGAGAGGGATCTCTCCAGACAAAATGAGAGGAACTACCTGAGGGATCCGCTACATAAAGGTTTCGTCCATCGGTATCTGCGGTAATCATCCTGGTAACAAAGCCGGTTCGGGCCATCACCTGGTTTTCCAATATTTCTGGTCTCCACCTATGTAAAAACAGAAGCCTTTCACTGTCTGGACTTACCAGCAGGTGATTAAACCAATGCCAATTATCTGAAACATCCTCCCCTCGGTGGGAAAGATGGGCCAATTCGGCTATAGTAAACAACATTTCTACGCTTCCATTCCCGAGATCCATTTTATACAATCCGATTTCTTCCGGTGCCTGGATCGATTGGTAAGGATCAGGTATTCCTACATAGCCATAGCCTGGCCTTAAATTCTGAATCCTGCTAAAATCCGTTCCAATGGCAAATTGACCATTGGGGGACAAGGCATAAACAGGGGCAGGTAGGGTCCGCTGATTACCTGTTTTAATATTTAACACCCTACTGACATGGTTTTCCCCTTCCCGGTCATTCCAAATGACTTCTTCCCCGGATCCTGGGACCCACTGGAGCATACAGGACTGTTGCCAGCCCCATGCATTTGAAGTGCCTATGGTCTTCCATTCATTGTTGTTTTCCAAATCGATAAGCCCAATGGCCAGGCTATCTTCTGCCAGAGGTGACCTTCCCTCAAATTTCACCTGACATCCCAAAGCATACCTTCCTGAAGGATCAACCTGCCATTTGTCGTAATAACCAAACCAATGTGCCTCCGGGCCTTTTGTAATGGCGACCGGCGCTATGTCTTGCCTTGCCTGTATCCATTTAGGACCCAGGAATGCCCCGGTTCCCAATAGCATGGCTGCAGATAGGAATTTTCTTCTGTTCATAATATTTTAATGATACCCATTTGAACAGAGAAATAAAAACGGATGATGAAAAAACACTTAAAAAAATCAGTCTTTCTTTTTAATAGACAAGATATATTCCAATAAAAAGGCCAAATCAAGGTAGCAAAAAGTGAAAGGGAAGGACAAAAACCTTTAACATAAGGGGTTTTGAGTCATAATTTTTCCAAATTCAATGAATTAGGTCATTCTAATCCATTATATTAGACTTTAATAATATCAAAAAACCAGATGACCATGCTATCAAAAGCGACCACCGTTGAAGCCTACATCAATGAGATCCCGCCCTCCAGAAAAGGACCATTCGAAAAGTTGAGAAATACCATTTTAAACCATCTTCCAAAAGGATTCGAAGAATCCATTAATTATGGAATGATAGGGTATGTGGTTCCTCTAAAAACCTATCCAGAGGGTTACCACTGTAATCCTGAATTGCCCCTTCCCTTTGTCAACATTGCCAATCAGAAAAACTATATCGCCCTTTACCATTTGGGTTTGTATGCCAATGGAGCTTTGTTGGAATGGTTCAAATCAGAATACCCCAGACACAGTCAAAGAAAATTGGACATGGGAAAAAGCTGCATTCGTTTTAAAAACCCCGAACAAATTCCCTTTGAATTGATAGGTTCATTGATGGAAAAAATCACCATGCAGGAATGGATTGAAAGCTATGAATTAGGGGTAAAAAATAAATAAGGCCGGAAATTTTCCGGCCCTATCTCATTAAAATTTATTTTTTTGATCCAATATATTGGATCAGGTCCAACATCTTGTTTGAAAAACCCCATTCATTGTCATACCAGGCTACCAGCTTAACAAATTTATCACTCAACTGAATACCCGCACCAGCATCGAATACAGAAGTATTGGATTCTCCAACGAAATCAGTGGAAACAACCGCATCCTCTGTATAGCCCAAAACCCCTTTCAATTCTCCTTCTGAAGCTTCCTTCATTTTTGCACAGATCTCTTCATAAGAGGCACCTTTGGAAAGCCTAACAGTGAGGTCAACTACAGATACGTTAGGTGTTGGCACCCTGAAGGCCATTCCGGTCAATTTGCCATTCAATTCGGGAATCACTTTGCCCACTGCTTTAGCAGCTCCTGTAGATGAAGGGATGATATTTTGACCAGCACCTCTTCCTCCTCTCCAATCCTTGGCAGAAGGTCCATCTACTGTTTTTTGGGTGGCAGTAGTGGCATGGACAGTGGTCATCAGTCCCTCCTCTATGCCCCAATTGTCATTGACTACCTTTGCCAAAGGGGCAAGGCAGTTGGTGGTACAGGAAGCATTTGAGGCAAAAATCATATCAGAGGTATAAGAAGCCTGGTTCACGCCCATAACAAACATAGGCGTGTCATCTTTAGAAGGAGCAGACATCACCACCTTTTTAGCTCCGGCATCAATGTGCCCCTTGGCTGATTCTTTGGTCAAAAACAAACCGGTGGATTCTGCAATTATTTCAGCCCCAACATCAGACCATTTCAGGTCGGCAGGGTTTCTTTCAGAAGTCACTCTGATGGCATTGCCATTGACCACGAGTTTTCCATCTTTGACTTCCACATCACCTTTAAACCGTCCGTGAGTGGAGTCATATTTTAACATGTAGGCCATATAGTCCACATCAATCAGGTCATTGATACCTACAATTTGAACGTCATTCCTATCCTGTGCGGCACGAAACACAAGTCTTCCGATTCTACCGAATCCATTGATGCCTACTTTGAGTTTTTCCATAATGTTGTTATTCTTTTCTAAGGTTTAAAAGATTTATTTAAATATGGCTTATTAAATTGATGAATTGTAGGGGGAACAATTAATTGAACTTAAATGAGCCAAAAATTACCATTGACAATTTCCTGCGAAATTTTCAATGGTCAAATTTATTAATTTTTAATTTATCATTGAAATATTGTATTTAATTACTTCAAAAAACTTGCCAGCATCAAAAAAATCATCTGATTATTTAAAATTTTCGTACTTTTAGACCTCACCTTAAGCATGTTAGAAGAATTAGACCAAAACCGGCTACATTTCGAAGGAGATTCTTTGTTATTGTTGAATATTTCCCTCGCCATCATCATGTTTGGGGTGGCCCTGGAAATAAAATGGAAAGATTTCCAATACCTGGTACAGCACCCCAAACCTTTTCTTATCGGCATTCTCTCTCAATTTTTCATGTTGCCCTTTCTCACCTGGTTATTGGTAATGTTTATCCAACCACTTCCAAGTGTTGCCTTGGGGATGTTCCTGGTAGCGGCATGTCCAGGAGGCAACATCTCTAATTTTTTGACCAGTTTTGCGAAAGGAAATGTAGCGCTATCCGTCAGTCTTACGGCCTTTGCAACAATCACATCCATATTCTTAACGCCTTTTAATTTCGCCCTGTGGTCCGGACTTTATGCACCTTCCGCTACCTTGTTAAAATCAATCAGTTTGGAGTACGCAGAGGTATTTAAAACCGTAGGCTTGATTTTAGGCGTTCCCATCATCATGGGCATGTTTGCTAATCAAACCTGGCCTGAATTCAGCCAAAAAATTTCAAAAATTCTCAAGCCCATAAGCATTATTATATTCTTGGCCATCGTGGTTGTCGCATTTTACAGTAATTATCATTTATTTCTGAAATTCATTGCCCTGATATTTGCTTGGGTATTCTTCCATAATCTTACGGCCTTGTTTACAGGTTATTCTTTGTCAAGGATTTTTGGTCTGAACAATGCGGATACCAAAACGATCACCATTGAAACCGGGATTCAGAATTCAGGTTTGGCCCTGGTTTTGATTTTTGGTTATTTTGATGGATTGGGGGGAATGGCCATCATAGCGGGATGGTGGGGAATTTGGCACATCATTTCAGGATTATGTTTGGCTACCTTTTGGAAGAATTACAAAAAAGAATAAGAGGCTCCTCCCTAAAATCCACAGGATTTTAGGGAGGAGATGAAAGGAAAAGTATGGCTTTTCGCTTAGGCTAATTCCTTAAACTTTATAATATTCCACCAATTGTCCATTGTAATCTGCCACCTTATTGATCAATTGTTTCCTTTTTGTTTCATCAAAGGCTTTGAATGACTTGGCAAAGCCAATTTTTTCTTTTACCATTTCAGCATTATCTGCACCTGTAATGAGTACACTTATGGGCAGAGACCATGAAAAATGAACTGCTTCTTCAATACTTAAGGCATTGGGAATTATTTTTGGTTGATTACCGTGATTAAAATGACTTGTGCCTCCAAAAAAGCCTCCATTGGCCAAGGTTTTCATGGCCATGGGTGCCATTTTCATTTCTACCAATTTAGGCAATACATTGTTAATAAAACTTTTATAATTGGGATCAAAGGCATTGATGGGCATCTGACAAGCCTGAAGGATATCGGTGCTTTCCAACATTCTCAAGTGGGCTTTATAATCAGAGTGACCGGAAAACCCAATGAACCTGACCTTTCCACTCTCTTTGGCTTTCCTTACCACTTCCAATACCCCTCTTTCAATCCTCCCATCTACATCATTAGGGCTGGTGACCGCATGAATCAACCAAAGGTCTAAGTAATCGGTATTCATTCTTTTTAGGGTGCCTTCCAGGTGGGCCTGGGCTGTTTTACCATCCTTTGCTGTGGATTTGCTCTGGATAAAGGCAATGTCCCGGTATTTTGGCGTCAAAAATTGCCCATATCGACGTTCTCCTGTACCATTCCCATACGATTCAGCATTATCGAAAAAGCGAATTCCCCCTTCCAATGCTGCTTCAATGGTTTTATGTGCTTCTGCTTCCGCCATTCTGGCGATATGTGCGCCTCCCAATCCCAACATGGTAACTGCTTCACCGGACCCTCCAAATTTTCTTTTCGGTAATAAATCACCTAACCTATCCTTGAACAGCCCGGTTTTTTCGGATGCAGGGAATGCACCTGTCAACTTGCCTTCAGAAGAGGTCATTGGAAGCATAATCCCTGCTGTCATGCCAGCCAAAGACTTTAGAAAAGCCCTCCTTTTATTATTTTCTTCATTGTTTCTATTTTTCATGACGTTTAATGGTTTAGAAATTGAAATTCAACCCTCCCAATACATTGATTCCCGGCATGGGATACCCCCGCTCAATCTGGTAAGACGTATCCAATAAATTGTTGGCATCTGCATGGCAGTATAAAGATGGGGCAAGTTGATATTTAACGCGAAGGTTGACCAATGTATAACTTTCAAATGATTCGTCCGTATTTAAACTGGTTCTTAAGCCATAAATCTGTTGCAAAGAGGGTAATAAGGAAATTTTTCCCCAGTCCCAATTTGCCTGACCATTGAGGTGATGCTGCGGAGCAAAAAGAACATTTTCGGATACATCAACATAACTATAATTGACCATAAGGTTGAAATTGGAACCGGGACGGAATTTTACCTGAGACTCCAGGCCCATATTCCGGAAGGCACCAGTGTTGTTAGCCCTTGAAGGGGTTTCCATGGGATTAATTTGGATTAAGTTATCCCCTTTGGCATAGAAAACGGTAAATTCAACACGCCACTTTTGGTTTTCGGTTTGTTGTATCCAACTCAATTCATGATTCCACATCAGTTCAGGTTCCAATTCTTCGTTGGAAGGTGGAAATAGGTAAAGGTCTACGATGGAGGGGCTCCTGAATGCCTTGGAAGAAGATCCTTTAAATGTAGTATGCTGACCTGCCTGATAGGAAAGGCCAAAAGCAGGTATGGTGTAATTTCCAAATTGGGAATTGTTCACTTCCCTTATCCCCACATTCAAGTTTAACTTGGAAAAAACAGATTGTTGCACATGCAGGTAAACATCAGTTTGGGACACCGAGTGCGGTGTTCCCAATCCCTTCCGGGCAGGAGGTGGAAGGTTTTCATTGAAAGCCTCTCCCCCAAAGTTGTTGTAATCCAATCCGACCGTGATTACCTGACCTGGTATCAAATGAATATTTTGGTAAGCCGTAATACCCTGGTTATGGTCTGTAGACTCAAAGCCTGTGGCAAATTGATGATCTCCAAAATTATGATAAAACAAAACCGATCCGGATACTTTTTCCCCTTGGTTCCGGAAAGAAAGGGCTGCCCTACCTCTTAAAAATTCCCTTTTGTCCTCCATTAAAGGTGCCTCAGTAGTGCCCGGTTGAAAATAAACCGCATCCGCCAACTGAAAATCAGCAGATACTGCGAAAATATCATTGAGGTCATAACCCATTTTTATATAGGCTGCTGTATTATCAAACCCATCTTCCGCATCTTGTCTAAACCCATTGGTTTGGCTACGGTTTACTGCAATCATCGAATGAAATTTATCTTTTCGGTAACCCAGATTACCGGTGGCAGTTGCTGTTCCGAATGATCCATAATTCAATGCGATATTTCCATAAGTTCCATCTCTATGCACTTCACGGGTGATAATATTTATCGCCCCACCCATAGCATTGGATCCATACAATACGGAAGAAGCTCCCCTTACCACTTCCACACGTTCTACATCCGAAGCATGGTAAGCATCCGCAATAGGATGGGCAAAAATACCCATGTATTGGGGCTGGCCATCAATCAATACCAATACCCGGTTATTGGGACTTCCACTGATACCTCTAAGGCTTATATTACCACCTGAATTAGGGCCCACCCCAAAACCTGCAAGGCTTCTATTATTGAGAAAAAAGCCGGGAACATGCCTTTCCAAGATAGGTAAAACATTGATATGGCCACCCTGTTCCAAATCTTTTCTTTGGATTACAGAAATACTGGAGGTTACTTTATTTTGTGAGCGTTCAAATCTTGTCCCGGTCACCACCACCTGATTCAATTGTAAACTAAGGCTATCTGGCTTTGATTGGCCAAAACCATTCCATTGGACCCCAAAAGCCAACCCCAATAAAATACATATTCTTGAAATAAAGGGCCTGCTATATTTCATCTCCACTGTATTTCCATGGCCAGATTACACATGATTTTACTTTGGGAAATAAAACAAAATCTGCTTTTCCTTTCAGTACAAAGGTACTGACCTCATAATCAAGTAATTTTTCTTTTATTAGATTTAATGTTTTGCCTGTTACTGCCACATCATCCACCACTAAAATCCTGAAATGACTGAAAAAATCCCATTGAAAATTACCCAAAATTACGGGCTCTTCAAACATCGGGTCGTTTTTATCATCCCTATGACTGGCCCTCACCATTTTAAGTTCCACCCCTAACTGATGGGCAATCATGCATGCCGGTACCACCCCTCCTCTTCCTATCCCAATTACCAAATCCACTTCGGGAAAATCAAAAGAATGAATGGCCTCACTGATGGCCTGGAAAGTAATAGGGATTTTCTCATTCATGGTACAGGGCTGGGATTTTAATCGAAAACAAAACCATAATTCACTATTAGGATGGAAGAAATTTCTGATTATTCTTTAGAATATAATAGGTAATCAATATCAAAATCAACAATCCAGGTATGGCATTGATTAATGATGCCTGGAAATAGCCAAATGGGGTTACCGGAAGCAATTCCATTGATCCAATGAAAATGGCCGATACTAATTTTGCCAGGATCAACGCAATCATTGCCAAAAGCATCTTGAATTTTGTTTTGATTAATATTGACCCAACAAATGTAAACACGAGCAATTCTAAGGTAAGCATTCCCATCCAGCCCCAATTATTATTCCCTACGAGTAAAAAATTCAGAGTGGGCGCCAGTGCCGCAGTAATTAGGGCGATCTTCCTTCCGAATATAAGCAAAGCAATTAAGGGAATATAAAACATCGGCAATAAATAGGCACCAATTGGAATTCCATTTACGGGAGGAATCAAATGAAGCAGAATGGGTAATAATACAGCAATACTGATCACCATTAAACTTAAAGTAAAACGGTTGCTTTTTTGTAAGTGAAGTAGGGTATGCATAGAACCTTGTATTTTTTTGGATATGAAAAATTAAAGAAAATTAAACAATATAACAATTAAAGGAAAAGAATTTATGATGAACCCATCGATTATGATAGGAAATGTGGGGGAATTAGACCTTGAAAAATTGGTCTGATAATTGTAGATTTTCTCAAGACCGTTTTAAAATCCAACCCTACACATAAAAAATAATGGCAGTTATTGGAGAAATCATAAAAAAAGCCATCGCTTTAGGAGAAAAATTTAACAGTGAGGACAGTCCCTCTGACAAACAACATAAAACTTTAAAAGAAATCCTTGACAAAGCCAAGGACACTTCATTTGGGAAATACTATGGATTCAAAATTATTTTGGAGGCTAAAAATACAGAGGCGGTATTCTCATCTAAAGTACCCTATCACGATTATGACGCCATGTATGGGGAGTGGTGGTGTAAAATCAGGGAAGGTCACAAAGATATTACCTGGCCGGGCATCAATAAATATTTTGCAGTTAGTTCTGGGACAACAAGTGCCAGCAAATACATTCCCGTAACGGATGATATGTTGGAGGCCATCCGGAAAACCGGCATCCAACAAATTGTTAGTTTGTCTAAATATGAAATGGATCCTGAATTTTTCGAAAGGCAGATCATGATGTTGGGAAGCTCCACTGGATTAATGGAAAACGACGGTTTTTTGGAAGGGGAAATAAGTGGCATCAGTGCCAGCCAAATCCCTTTTTGGTTTAAAAATTTCTACAAGCCGGGTCCGGAAATCTCTGCCATAAAAGATTGGGATGAACGCATAGAAAAAATAGCCGAGCAGGCCAAAGACTGGGATATTGGAAGTTTATCAGGAATCCCTTCCTGGGTAGAATTGATGATGAAAAGGGTCATTGCCTATCATAAGGTGGATAACATCCATGATATTTGGCCTAACCTGGCCATATATACCCCAGGTGGGGTGGCCTTTGAACCCCATCGAAAAAGTTTTGAAAGAAATCTGGCGCATCCTTTGATCTATATTGATACTTATCTGGCCTCAGAAGGTTTTCTTGCTTTCCAAAGCCGGCCGGATACAGAATCCATGGAATTGATATTGGATAACGGGATTTATTTTGAATTTGTCCCGTTTAAACCTGAAAACATAGATGAATCAGGTGCAATTCACCCCAACGCCAAAGCCCTTAACATAGCCGAGGTAGAGGAAGGTGAAGCTTACATTCTTGTCATCTCAACTGTTTCAGGTGCCTGGAGATACATGATTGGAGATACCATTGAATTTACTGACAAGAAAAAAGCCGAGATTAAAATTACCGGAAGAACCAAATTTTTTCTGAATGTAGTAGGGAGTCAATTAAGTGTCCATCAAATGGATAAAGCCATGGAAGCGATACAGGAAAAATTCAACCTTATTATTCCTGAGTATACCGTGTCAGCAGTTCAGGAAAATGGAGAATATATTCATCGTTGGTACCTGGGAAAAGAAGAAGGGGAAGCGGATGCTGATGAGGTGAGAAATTTTCTGGATGAACACCTTCAAAACAATAATAAAAATTATAAAGTGGCCCGGAGTAAATCGTTAAAAGGTGTAGACCTGCATTTGATACCCGCCTCTATATTTATCGATTACAATGAAAAGCAGAAGAAAAAGGGCGGACAAACCAAATTTCCAAGGGTAATGAAAGAAGATTCCTTTAAAGAATGGGAGGAATTCTTAAATAATTAATTCTACCTTAAAAACTTTTAAACCAATTTTTTCTTATTTATAAATCAGCCCTTTTATTAGGGCCCCGCTTCCATTGGTTCAACCTTTTGAAACTGGATTTTTATTGATGCTCCTTTTTGTTATTAAGGGTTTAGAAGTATAATATAATTTGGTTCTCAATGCTGATTTTCACCTCCTTAAAGTCCAAAAATTACAGGTTTTTCTTTACGGGACAGGCTTTTTCCAATCTGGGCAATATGATGAAGCAGGTAGCCGTTGGCTGGTTGGTATACCGCATGACAGGATCTGCCCTTCTCTTAGGTGTGCTGGCATTTTCAAGGGAAATTTCTGCATTTGTTTTTTCAACCATCGCAGGCGTTTTGGCTGACCGGTATAATAAACACAAGCTTTTAATGGTTTGTCAGAGCTTGATCACCGTAAATGCAGCGGTGTTGGCCTGGTTGACCATTAGCGGGCAGGTTACTGTGGCTATCCTGATCTTACTGGAAATTATATTTGGGATAATCAGTGGACTGGAAATGCCCTCAAGACATGCCTTTGTGAATGACCTGGTGGATGATAAGTCTTACCTTACCAATGCCATTGCCCTTAATTCTTCCTTATTCAATACGGCAAGGATCCTTGGACCTGGATTGGCTGGAATCCTAATTCCAATTATCGGTGAAGGTTATTGCTTTCTGATTTATGCCCTGGCAAGTTTTTCGGTCATAGTATTTTTTACTTTTATCGATTACCAACCCTCTCATAAACCGATTGGAAAAAGAAATTTCAAAAAAGAGTTTGCAGAAGGTGCCAGATATGCGATGAAAACCAAGCACATCCTTTTTTTGATATTGTTTGTGGCTGCCATTACTTTGATAGGTGTTTCTTATATGGTCATTTTACCCGTATTTGCCGTAACTGTTTTTCATGGTGATGCCATCATTTTTGGATACATGACCAGTGCAGTTGGCCTCGGTTCATTACTGGGTGCGGTTTGGATAGGCACTAAAAACAATGCCGTTGGATTGGATAAGTTGATTCTTGTGGGAACGGTGATCTTTGGATTGGGATTGGCCGTGTTTTCAGTATCCACTCTATTATGGGTATCCTTACTGGCATTGGTGGCTACGGGTTTGGGAAGGGTCGTAATTTTTACCAGTTCCAATACTTTGGTTCAGACCATTGCTCCAGAAGAAAAAAGAGGTAGGGTTTTAAGTTTTTACATCATGTTGTTTATGGGTGCTTTATCCTTGGGTAGTTTTATTATAGGATTGGTTACAGATTGGATAGGAGCCCCCATGGCTGTTTTGGCTGGAAGCCTAGGGGTATTAATTCTCGCCTTTTTTTATGGTAAAAATCTTCCCTTCATCAGGAATAGAACCTATCGGGCCATCAAAAAATCAGAAATTCAAAACCTTTAATTTTGAACCAAGTTTTTTTTTGCCTGTAGTGTTCCGATAGTGAAAATCGATGGTCAGAATGGCTGCCCATCATTGTTAATAGAATTTAAGAATTTTGTAAATTTATGCCATACAAAACCAAGCACCTATGAAATCCCTTTATTATTTGATTTTAAATACACTTAGTTTGCTTTTTACCCTTTACATCAATTTTCTGGGGGGTACCGGGAAAGGATTGGAAAATTCTGTTGGGGAAATCAGCCGGGACTATTCTACCTTAATTACCCCTGCTTCCTATGCTTTTTCAATTTGGGGCCTGATCTATTTTTTATTGATCTCCTTTGTGATTTTTCAATGGTATGGCTATTTTAAAAATACCACTGAAACCTCCCTATCCCCTTCCGGAATTTGGTTTATTCTGGCCAATATCAGCAATGCCTTATGGATCTTTGCCTGGACAGGAGAACACCTGCTGGTATCCGTATTGGTGATCCTTTTTCTTCTTTTTACCTTAATACGATTGACCATTCTCCTTCAACTTGAAATATGGGACGCCCCTTTGAGGGTCATTGTTTTTGTTTGGTGGCCCATTTGTATTTACACAGGCTGGATAATTTTAGCGGCTGTATTGAATATATCTGTGTGGTTTGAAAGCAATGGGCTTTTAGAGGGAACCTGGTCACCTGAAGGATGGGCGGTGTCCGTGATCCTCCTTGCCACTTTCCTCTATTCATTTTTGATAAAAACAAGAAATATGAGGGAATCGGCCATGGTGGGTGTTTGGGGCTTTTTAGCCATCGCTGTCTCTCAATGGGATGGACAAGTCCCGGTCAGGTTGGCTGCCCTTATTTGTGCGCTCTTTCTCTTTATCTATGTAGGCTGGCATGGATGGAGAAATTATGCAACTTCGCCGGTCATGAAATATCGCCGGGGAGAATTTTAGGCGTACAGTCCATTTAATAAGCACTAATTTTTCCTGACCAGGGTATAAAGAAATACACCGATCATAAGCCCAAATACAGCACTAAATGGAATGGCAATCAAAATTAAAATTTGGCTCACGGCAGCTAAAAGTTCCTCTTTCCCGATAAAAATGGTGCCTACCGTAAAAGACACCAACAAAAGCCCCCATATGAGTAAATAGCTTTTTTTAGGCTCTGTCTTCCCCTGATCCGAAAACATTCCCAATACGTAAATTGCGGAATCGATGGAAGTAATAAGAAAAGTAAATACCAAAATCAGACTTAGCAATTTCAAAATAAAGGAAAAAGGCAATTGATCAAAAAAAACAAAAATTGACCCGTACAAAGAGTCATACTCTCCCTGGTAACTTTCAGGGCTTCCAATTAAGGCAAAGGCCTGGGTTCCAAAAACTGCAAACCATAGGAAAGTCCCTAAAGAGGGTATCACCAGAACCCCTATAATAAATTCCCGGATGGTCCTGCCTTTGGAAATCCGGGCAATAAACACGCCGGTAAAAGGAGCCCAGGCCAACCAAAAAGCCCAATAGAAATAAGTCCAATCCATCAAGAAATTTTTATCCACCTTCATGGATTCCAAATTGAGACTCATCGGCACAAAATCAAGTAAATAGTTTTTAATTCCCTCAAAAAGGTTGACCAAAGTGGCAATCTGTTCCCCCATCAGATAAGTGGTCACCAATAACAACAGGGCTAATGCAATGTTAAACCTCGAAAGATTTCTGATACCCCGGCTTAATCCTGCATAGGCCGATATGGTGGCCAAAGAACCAAGAAATAATACCATAAATGCATTATTGTTATAGGTGATATCCATTTGGCCAAATAGCATCGCGCAGCCCGCCAGTAATTGGCGGCTACCCAGCCCAACGGCGCCCACAACTCCAAACAGGGTACTAATGATTGTAATCACATCTATGGTTAGTGACAGAAATGGATGATGGAATCTTCCGCTCAGGATGGAAGAACTCAGCATACTTCTGTTTTTCCCATATACCAGAAAAGCGATAATCAATCCAAACATGCCGTAGAAGGCCCAAGGTGTCAGTCCCCAATGAAAAAAAGTATACTCCAACGCAAAGGCGGAATCCCTTAAAGAACTCTCCCGGGGTGGTTCGGTATAGTAAAAAACCGGCTCCTGAACGGCCCTAAGCATCAATCCGGCCCCCATACCTGTACTGTAAAGCATGGCCACCCATGAATACCTGCTATAGGCGATTTTGCCGCTACCCAGCTTCAGCTTTCCAAAAGGAGAAAAAGCTAGGGCCACCATGATGACCACCACAAAAAAACCCAAATAAAGGTAAAATCCGCCAAAAATGTCCAAAGTATCATGCGCACTGCTGGCAATCCACGATTTAAAACCAATAGGAAACCAAAAAGCCAAGCTGAGAAAAAAAAGGCAAATGGCCAAAGAAATCAACAAGGTAGGGTTTTTAAGTGTTTTCAAGCATTTCCTGTTAGAAGAATTGTCCGTTTAATTCACAAAATATAACCAATAATTTCATCAAATTTCTAAAATTTAATTATTTCAATTCTAAATTGATTGTTTGAATAAAATACGGAGAAGCTTACCAAGTAATTTCATTATCTTTATCATTTATTCTGGTAATAATAACGGTCTCAAAAATTATGAAACATATGAAAATTGCTGAAAAAGAAATCGTAACCTTAAAAAGATCATTATTGATCGATACAGAAAAAAAATTGAATAAACAGGTAGAAATGGAAGGCAAATCTTCCGCCTATTATCTGTCAATGGCCTCTTGGTGTGATATGCGGGGATATACCAATTCAGCGAATTTTTTGTACCAACATGCAGAAGAAGAACGTTTACACATGCTAAAAATCTTCCGGTATATCAATGAAGCAGGCGGTCATGCCATTCAACCTGAAATCACAGGTATTCAACACGAATTCAATTCACTTCGGGATGTTTTCGAATTGATCCTGGAACATGAAATTGAAGTAACCAAATCAATCAACACGATAGTTGACCATTGTTTTGGGGTGAAGGATTTTGCCACTTTCAGTTTCATGCAGTGGTATGTTACAGAACAAAGGGAAGAAGAAACACTTGCCCGTAGGGCATTGGAACTGTTTGATATTATAGGAGAAGCAGGTGTGGGTCTTTGGACCATTGATCAGGAAATGGGTAAACTACATGCCAATACCAATACGGAAATAGGTTAGTACGCGGCACAAAAATGAAAGCATATCAAAATGGCCCATGAAGCGGAATTTCTTCATGGGCTTATTTTTTTTAATCCCATTTATAATTAATTAATTTTATTATGGCTTAATTTTTGAGAATATTATTTTTTGGATATTAATTTATTATTATATTTCAAATCAATAATAAAACCCAGTAGCCATGAAAAAATTCTTTCCAGTTTGGATCGCCTTATTTTCCATGTTTGTTGGATTTGGATTCGCCCAGATTTCTGATCCTTTTAATGGTGAACCGGAAAAGCCCGAATTGGTTAATCCCCCTAAAATAACTACAAAGGCTGATTTAGAGGGACTGTGGGAATTAAGTTATATCTATGACAAGTTCAAACCCTTCGATGAACTATTCCCGGATAAAAAGCCAACCCTTTATTTTGACATCAATAATGAAAAAGCATTAGGATATACCGGATGCAATACTTTTAGTATTTTCACCTATCTGGAGGGCAATGGAATAGATGTGTTGGGTTTTTTGGGAATAACTGAAAAATGGTGCGAAGGAAATGGAGAAGACATCTTTCTCACGGTTTTAAAATCTGCCCATACATTTTCCATTGATGATGAAGGTATTCTGTCATTTTCCTGTGGAAATATGGAAATAATGAAAATGAAAAAACTAGATAACAATTGGCAATATAATCCTTTTGGAATGCCTAAGGTAATCGCCAGTAGTTTACCTGCCTATTAATTAAAAAACAGAAGCATTTCCTTTCTCCGTCCCCAAAATTATAATCCTTCCTTTCATCCCTTCAATATAGGAATCCGGGCTTTGCCCTTTTTTACCAGCCACCTATTTTCCATTATCCATAGCTTTTGCTTTTAATACAAGCGCCGTTCTGAACTCATATAAGGAGGCTTCCAAGCCTACAGGGTAAATATGCGGATTGATCAGCCTTTTGTGGGTTTTGTCAAATACAGATAACCTTTCAAAGGTTCTTTTTCTAATCTGGTGGATGGTTGGTCTCTGATAAACTTTTTTCCCTTTTAGAAAAATCGGCTTCAATAAAACTTCGGATGAAGCATTTTCGGAAGAGATTTTTTTCCGTCTTGTAGGATCTATGGGATCTATAATGGTTAAATGCTCTCCCATTTCCAGCCCTTCCAGGTAAATCATATCGGCAATGGCTTTTCCATTGGCAATAAACCTTAATACATTGTGATACCCCGGTATATTGATTTTTATGGATTGCTGGGAAAGCTTGATTTTTGGTATCCATTCCCCCTTTTTATTTTTAAGCGCAGATAGTTTATAAACTGCGCCCAGTGCAGGCTGATCAAAGGCCGTCACCAATTTGGTCCCTACACCCCAAATATCAATGGAGGCTTCCTGCATTTTAAGAGATGTCATGATGTGTTCATCCAGGTCATTGCTTGCCACAATTTTTACTCCTGGAAAACCGGCCTCATTGAGCATTTCTCGGGCCAAATTACTAAAATAGGCCAGATCCCCGGAATCTATTCTGATTCCTTTCAGTTTTTTCCCCTTCTCTTTCAGCCTATGTGCGATTTTAATGGCATTCTTTACACCTTGTACGACATCATAAGTATCCACCAATAAGATTGTATTGTTGGGAAAGGTATTGGCATAGGATTCGAATGCTTCCAATTCATGCTCAAAAGACATGATCCAGCTGTGTGCATGGGTTCCGGAGACCGGGATGTCAAAAAGCTTCCCTGCCATCACATTGGATGTGGACGAGCAACCTCCAATATAAGATGCTCTGCTGGCGGCAAGGGCACCATCAATCCCCTGGGCCCTCCTCAAGCCAAATTCCATCACGGGATCACCATTTGCTGCCAAAACGATTCGGACGGCTTTGGTAGCAATAAGGGTTTGGAAATTGATAATGTTCAATAGTGGGGTTTCCAATAGTTGACACTGGATCAAAGGACCTTTTACCCTGACTAAAGGCATATTGGGAAATACTACCTCCCCTTCTTCCACCGCATCAATGTCACAACTGAATTCCAGCTCTTTCAGATACTGAATAAAGTCAGGTTCAAAGATAGGTTTCCCCTCTTCATCCATCATTTCTGCCAGGTAGTTTAAGTCTTTCTCTCCAAAATTAATGTTTCTACAATAATCGATGACATAATCCAAACCTGCGGCTATGGTAAATCCACTCTGAAAGGGATTTTTTCTGAAAAACAAATTAAAAACAGCCTCTTCCTCCGATTTCCCTGACTTCCAATACGCGTAAGCCATGGTGAATTGATAATAGTCTGTCAACAGTGTAAGGGAGGAATTATACAGATCTTTGGTGATTTTCATATTTTATAGTCCATGGAAAATTCAAATTTAAAGCTTTAGACTGCTTTTACTACAAAAATCAACTTGAATTTTGAATTTTGGCGGCTTCCTTTCCCATTACTTCCGCTTTTCTTCTCTTCGAAAGTCCATTAAATTCAATATCACGCCGGAAAGCACCAACATCATTCCAGCATAGGTCCACAAATTATAGGTTTCACCAAACAAAATAAATCCAAAGCCTAAGGCAAATATGATCCCAAGATAATTTAGGCTGGCCACTTTGGAAAGTTTAGCATGTTGATAGGCCATGGTCATGAAATATTGCGCAAATTGTGTCAATATCCCTATCAACAACAAAATTGCCCAGTCCCAACCTATCGGCCTAACCCAAAAAAAATAACTGACCACGCCAGCAATAGGGATCGTAACCAAAGGAAAATAAAAAACGATCACCAAAGGATGCTCTGTATTTTTCAATTTCCTTATCACGTTATAGGCCAAACCTGAAAATATTGCCGAAACCACCCCAATGGTGAGAAATAAGAGGTCAATCCTGGGATCAAAGCCCTCAATCACCAGAACTCCTGTAAAGGCCACTCCAAAATATAGAAATTGTAAGGGCTTAACTTTTTCTTTGACAATAAATATCCCCATGATACTGGTAAAAATCGGTGCAAGGTACTGTATGGTTACCGCACTGGCTAAAGGGATATTTTGCAGTGTATAAAAAAAAGTAATCAATCCCACCGAGCCCACCGCTCCTCTAATAACCAAGAGTTTCCGGTTATTCCCCAAAACAGGAACATTTTGCTTTTTTAATATTAGGTAACTGAAGAAAAAACTGAAAATTGATCTAAAAAGAATAATTTCTATGGCAGGAATATGAGGCAGGTATTTTACTGCTACATTCATCAATGCAAAAAAAAGTACGGCCAGCAGCATGTGCCTGACACTTTTATTATTCAAAATTATAAAATTTTGGTGCGAGTGCTATATTATCATCAAAACAATAAATTAATCATAAAAATGGTTCAGGAAACCAAAAATATTATTAAAGGTTTAAACTTATTAAAGGAAAAGGGGTTTATATTAACTGAAATGGAAATAAAAAAAGGAAGAAAAGCACCAGATTTTACCCTTAAATCAACTTCAGGTAAGTTTTTTAGGTTATCAAAGGATTTCAATAATCAATCCTGTATCATTTACTTTTACCCAAAGGATTTTACCGGAGGTTGTACGGCCCAAGCCTGTGAATTCAGGGACCAATATGATTCATTTAGGGACATCAATATACCTATCGTGGGAATCAGCAAAGACAATATGGCCACTCATCTCCGGTTTAAAGAAGCCAATAATTTACCATTTCATCTGCTAAGCGATGAAGAAGGCAAAGTGTGTAAAGCTTATGATGCCCTAATCCCTATTTTGGGCATACCCAAAAGGATTACCTACCTGTTGGATGAAAACCATGTAGTTAAAAATATTTTTCAGGATATGTTTGATGCGAAGTCCCACATAAAAAAAATGCTGGAAAATTTCTAAAGAAGGAAACCCAAAAGGGCCGCCTTCTTAAGATCCCATTAAACTTTCGGAAGCTTCCACCCATTATTGTAATTGGCTTTCATCATCCTGTTGGCTTTGGCATTGGTAAACTCCCCCTTTTCCTCATTCCAATAAATTTTTTCTCCCAGTTTATAGGCTACATTACCCATATGCGCATTAATTGCTGCAACAGAGCCGGTTTTGATACCACAATTCAACATTGAGGCATCGTTGGATTTAATGGCTTCCACAAAATTCTTACAATGTAACCTTTGGGCATTGCCTTCCGGTTTAATCAGACTGATGGCTTCAATTTTTTCTTTCCTGGTTCCATCCACGTTTTCTGTTTCAGATACCACTTTCCAACCACCTCTGTTGACCACAAGGGTTCCGTTGTTTCCAATAAACGCTATGCCTTCCGTTGTCCCATAATTTCCCCCGTCTATTCCCGTAGCATGCTCCCAAAGCATGTTAAATCCGTCATACTCATAGACTGTCTGAAGGGTATCCGGGGTTTCAGAAGCATCATCAGGATAGGCCAGTTTACCACCGGAAGCCATAATTGATTTGGGAGCACTAACTCCCATTGCATAAAGTGCAATGTCAATTTCATGAACGCCCCAATCCGTCATCAATCCGCCGGCATAATCCCAAAACCACCTGAAATTAAAGTGAAACCTGTTGGCATTGAATGGCCTCTGGGGGGCAGGACCCAGCCACATATCATAATCCACGCCCTGAGGTGGTTGGCTGTCAGGAACCACCGGAACCGGCTTCATCCATCCCTGGTAAGCCCATGTTTTCACCAGCCTGATATTTCCCAGTTTTCCTGATTTAACTAAATCTATGGCCTGCTCATACTGAGAACCACTTCGCTGCCATTGTCCTACCTGGACCATCTTACCATAACGATCCGTGGCTTTCACCATGAGATTACATTCTTCTATGGAATTGGCCAATGGTTTTTCGGTATATGCATGTTTGCCGGCAGAGAGGCTATCCACCAGATTCAGACAATGCCAGTGATCAGGTGTCCCGATAATGACGGCATCAATATCGGGATCCTCCAGCAACAGCCTGTAATCTTTATACTGTTTGGGCTTTTTCCCTCTTAATTCTTCCACATTGGCACTCCTTTGGTCCAGCACATTCTGATCCACATCTGCCAAAGCAATACAATTGACCTCAGGAAGTAACAGGTGACTGTTCATATTGGACCATCCCATTCCTTTACATCCAATCAAGCCGAAATTGATCTGCTCATTGGGACTGATTTTCTTTTTCCAAGCCGACAAATGCTCAGCAGACACAAAATTGGGCAAGGTGGACAAGCCTGCCGAGGCAAGGAAAGATTTCTGTAAAAATTTTCTTCTGGAATTCATATTTTTTTTAGGTTCATGTCAATACTGCTTTAATCCAATTTCCGAGCCCAAATGTTACGAAAACTTACCAGATCACCGTGATCCTGCAGTAGGATGGGAAGTTGAGCAGGATGGGCTACATAATGTGGAATCCCAATGTACTCGGTAGGACCTTTCAGTTCCACATTGTTTTGAACCAATATCCCATTATGAAAAACAGTAATCCTTGCTGGAGAAATCAGCATCCCATCTTTATTAAAACGGGGAGCAGTGAATACCGCATCATAGGCATTCCACTCACCTGGAGGCCGCATCGCATTCACAAGCGGGGGGTGTTGTTTATAGATGGAGGCGGCCTGTCCATTGGAATACGTTTCATTTTCATAAGAATCCAACACCTGTAATTCGTATTTTCCCATAAAGAAAAAACCTGAATTACCCCTTCCCTGACCATTGCCTTCAACCACAGTTGGTGCCCGCCACTCCACGTGGATTTGTACATCCCCAAAATTCTCTTTGGTCTTGATCCCTCCGGTTTTTGGGGCTACGGTAAAATGACCGACTTCTATATTCCAGGCGGCGGCACTACCGTCTCTTTCGCTTTCCCAGGCATCCAGGTTGTCTCCCCCAAATAAGACAATAGCATCCGCCGGAGGGAGATGGTTTTGCTTGCCTGGTGTTACAGGTTTTACCTTAGGCTCATAAAATTCCGTTGCCTCTGGTGGTATTTTTTTTTCTTCTTCCTGGGCCATAACAGAAATAATACTGATTTGGGGCAAAATAAAAAACAAAATTAAGGATTTCAATTTCATAGGTAATTTACGTTAAAGTTTATTGTTGGTCTCCAAATTAAAGGATTTGTCATAAATAAACCTCAATCTCCGGGTTTTATTTTCCGACAATCACCCATAAGCCACCATTTCTTCTTTATCCTGCCTTTAAAAATTGGGAACGTCAAGGCAGTGAGGTATTGGTTCATTTTTTTTAGAGGGGTTTATTTCTAAATTTGTTAAAGGTATAAATTTACCCTACGGATTTAAATTCCCTTTCCAGAAGTATACGCTTGGAAATTCCATAATCCGCCTTCAAAAAAAAGCATGAACGACCGTCAAATTTTCCTGTCCAATCTGGCCCAGACCACAGGATTCCCTCTTATGATAGCAATCGATAAGGCGGAAGGGATCTACCTCACCGGTACCGATGGTAAGCAATACATGGATTTGATTTCCGGCATAGGGGTAAGCAATGTAGGTCATCGGCACCCCAAAGTCATCTCTGCCATCAAGAAACAATTGGATAAATACCTTCACCTGATGGTCTATGGGGAATTTGTTCAAAGTCCCCAGACACAATTGGCAAAGGCTTTGGTAAAAACGCTCCCAACTACTTTAGACAACGTCTATTTGGTAAACAGTGGAAGCGAAGCAGTGGAAGGTGCCATAAAACTGGCCAAAAGATTTACCAACCGCAGGGAATTGATTTCTTGCCAGAACGCTTACCATGGCTCCACACATGGTGCGCTTTCGGTAAGCGGAAATGAATTATTCAAAAGGGCGTATCGGCCTCTTTTACCGGGAATAAAACACATACAATTTGGCAATTTCGATCACTTAACAAACATCACTACGGAGACAGCCGCAGTGATTATGGAAACGGTGCAGGGGGAGGCCGGCATAAGGGTGGCTACACCCACCTATTGGCAGGAACTCAGGAAACGATGTAATGAAACCGGTTCCTTATTGATCTTGGATGAAATACAGTCAGGATTTGGAAGAACAGGAAAATTTTGGGCGTTTGAACATTATGGGATCCGGCCGGATATATTGGTCTGTGCCAAAGGAATGGGAGGAGGTATGCCTATAGGTGCCTTCATTGCCGGAAAAGAGGTGATGGATGTATTAAAAGAAAATCCCCTGCTGGGCCATATTACCACTTTTGGAGGCCATCCAGTAAGCGCCGTTGCCTCCCTTGCTACGATCAATATCCTGTTGGAAGAGGGACTAATCAACCATGTCGATAAAAAAGCCCGGCTGTTCAGAAAATTATTGGTTCACCCCTGCATCATGGCAATAAGAAACAAAGGATTGATGATGGCCGTTGAGTTTGAATCTTTTGAAGTGTTAAAGCCCATTATCGATACCTGTATCAGGTTGGGTGTGATTTCGGATTGGTTTTTATTTTGTGACAATTCAATGCGAATCGCCCCTCCCCTAACCATAACCGAAGAGGAAATCGGGAAGGCCTGTTCTGTTATATTACAAGCCATCCACAAAAACCAATAAGCAATATTAATTGTTAGTTAGAAAAAAAGTCATGCAACCAGATAAAAACCAATCCAACATGGAGTTAAGTAAAACAGAATGGAAAGAAAAACTGGATGAGGAATCCTTTCATGTACTCAGAAATAAAGGAACAGAAAGGGCCTTTTCCGGCCAATATTATTTAAACAAAGAAACTGGTATCTATGAATGTAAAGGATGCGGCAATCCAATTTTCCACAGCACTTCAAAATATGACAGTGGTTGTGGTTGGCCCAGTTTTACCCAACCTGTTTCTGAAAAGGCCATAGTTGTATCCATGGATAATTCTCATGGCATGGTAAGGGAAGAAATTGGTTGTGCAAAATGTGGTGGCCATTTGGGTCACAGGTTTCCGGATGGGCCAAGTTCAGAAGGAGGTATCCGTTATTGTATCAACTCCTTATCCATGGATTTTATAAAAACCTGAAAGGACAAAAAAAAAGTTTTTTAAATTCAATCTTATTTTGCTGCCATTTCTTCCTTATATTTTTTAATTTTGCATAATAATTGTCCCTAGAGTGGATGATTATAAAGATTTAAAACAAAATAACAGTTATGGTTCGTTTTTTTTTTCTTAGTTTTTTTTTAATTAGTTGGAATGGGCCGGCGATGGCCCAAGCTCCTGAAACGCCAAGTGAAAATTCACTTGAAGGTGGGACTATATCCGAACAGTTTGATTACATCAATCGGGTGTCCTCCAATTACCAAGAATATAAAGTGATTAAACGGGTTGATCTCAATCAACTACAATCCAATATCCTGGATTCTATCGGCCAATACCAAAATAAAATTCAGGAACTCAATACGGAACTCACCCAAAATGAAAGTCGTATTTCATCATTGAATTCCGAATTAAGTGAAACTGAAGCAGACAGGGAACAGGCTGTAAGTGAAAGGGACAGTTTCAGTATTTTTGGAATCTTATTGGAAAAAAGCCTTTACAACACCCTGATGTGGGGTATCGTCTTTTTGCTTACCTTGGTTTTGATAGTTTCCTATTTCAGGTTCAAACGAAGCCATAAAATCACTGCGGAAACCCAACATAATCTGGATGATTTACGGGAGGAGTATGAGCAACACAGGAGAAATACCCTGGAAAGAGAGCAAAAACTCAATAGGCAATTGGTGGATGCTTTGAATAAGAAAGATAACTGATCGACATTGGTATGAAGAAATCGATTGCTGTCGACATGGATGGGGTTTTGGCCGATGTCTACCAACAATTTATTTTAAAACATTTTAATGAGTGTGGTGAAACTTTAAAACTGGAACAGTTGGAAGGGCTTTCTGAAGCAGTTGCTTTTCCCTATCTACTTAAGCACGTTCATTCTCCTGGCTTTTTTAAAACTGCCCCATTGGTGCCTGGTTCATTGGAAGTTTTACTTGAGCTAAATCAAAAATATGACATTTATATTGTTTCCGCTGCAACCGAATTCCCTCTGAGCCTGGGTGAAAAACAGGATTGGCTCCATGAGCATTTTCCCTTTATCCATTGGATGCAAATGGTATTCTGTGGTTCAAAAAAAATCATCCATACCGACATCATGATTGATGATCACTTCAAGAACCTTGATCCTTTTGAAGGGAAAACAATTCTTTTTACCCAGCCCCACAATAAAAATGCGGCCTCAGGAAGGCATCAAAGAGTGAATAATTGGGAAGAAATAAAAAATATTTTATTGCCATGAGAAAAATTCACCATCACCTCATGTCAGGCATGATCCTATTGGTTTTGTGGGCTTGTCTCGGAGGAAAATCAACGGAAATCCTGGCCCAGCATAAAAATGCTGTTTTTACAGAAGAAATGGAAAAAATCCCTGGATTCATTACCCTCTACTGGGATGGTGAAAAGGGGAAGTTGTGGTTGGAAATTCCCCCTGTGAATACAGAAATCCTATATTACCCCTCTCTTGCTGCAGGCTTGGGATCCAATGATATCGGCCTGGATAGAGGAAAATTACAATCTTCTCATGTAGTGGTTTTTGAGAGGACAGGTAATAAGGTGTTAATGGTAGAACCGAATTATAATTACCGCGCCATCACGGATAGCCCAATGGAAAAACAAGCGGTGGAAGAATCGTTTGCCCGATCTGTGCTTTGGGGTTTTGAAGTAAGTGCGGGGGAAGACGGAAAAATCCTGGTAGACGCCACAGAATTTTTCCTTCAAGATGCTGTAGGTGTTGCCACTTCCATCAATCAAACCAATCAGGGCATTTACGAGGTGGACCCCAGCCGATCAGCATTATACTTACCCAGAACCAAAAGTTTTCCAAAAAACACGGAAATAGAGGCTACCATTACCTTTACCCTGACAGGAGGTCAGGCAGGTGCTTATTTAAGTAGTGTTACCCCTAGTTCAAATGCGGTGACCTTAAGGATACACCACTCATTTGTGGAATTACCTGATGACAACTTCCAGCCCAGGGTTTTTGATCCAAGAGCAGGGGTAAACGCCATCAGTTTTTACGATTTTGCCAGCCCAGTTATTGAACCGATAACCAAACGATACATGCGGAGGCATAGGCTGGAAAAAAAAGACCCCTATGCCAGTGTCAGCGAAGCGGTTGAACCTATTGTCTATTATATTGATGCCGGCACACCCGAACCTATCCTATCGGCCCTGATTGAAGGTACTCAATGGTGGGCTGAAGCTTTTGAAGAGGCGGGATTTAAAAATGCTTTCCAGGTAAAACTGCTTCCTGAAGGGGCCGATCCCATGGATATCCGGTATAACCTGGTCCAATGGGTCCACCGCTCTACAAGAGGTTGGTCCTATGGCGGCGGGGTAGTAGATCCGAGAACCGGAGAAATTATAAAAGGTAAGGTAACTCTTGGCTCCATGCGTGTAAGGCAAGATTACCTTTTGGCACAAGGTCTGATAGGTGATTATTCGGATGGGAAAGAAGAAGATCCCGCTTTGATGGCGCTTGCTCTGGCCCGTATGCGTCAACTGGCTGCCCACGAGGTGGGGCATACCCTGGGTTTACCCCATAATTATATCGCCAGTTCTTATGGTAGAGCTTCTGTAATGGATTATCCCCATCCTACCGTTAAGCTGACTTCCGGAAACAAAATTGATCTATCCGATGCCTATGGAGAGGGAATCGGCGCCTGGGATAAGGTGGCGATAAAAATGGCCTATTCCGTATTTCCGCAAGGAACCGACGACATGGAAGAAATTGAAAAAATGGTTAAAGATTACCAAGAAAAGGGTATGGGATTTCTCTCCGACCAAGATGCGAGACCCATTGGAAGCGCTCATCCCCAAACCCACCTTTGGGACAACGGTGGAGATGCGGTTGATGAATTAAATCATGTTATGAAAATAAGGAGTAGGGTGTTGAATAATTTCTCCGCCAATAAAATCCCAAAGGGAACTCCTATGGCCTACTTGGAAGAAATATTGGTGCCCATGTATATGTTTCACCGGTACCAGGTGGAAGCAGCGGCCAAAGTACTGGGAGGGATCTATTATAATTATATGATCAGGGGTGACGAGGGCAGCCCGGTAAGTTGGGTACCAGCGGAAGAACAAAAAAAAGCCCTTGAATCCCTCCTGAATACGCTTGATCCAGAGCAGCTTCAGCTACCACAAAATTTAATCAACCTGATCCCGCCAAGACCTTTTGAATTTTATGGAAATCCCAGGGAAATTTTTGACAGAAAAACAGGTCTGGTTTTTGATCATTTATCCCCTTCAGAAATTGCAGCCAACCACACCTTAAACTTGTTGCTCCATCCGGAAAGGGCCGCAAGACTGGTCATTCAAAATGCCCTTGACAGCCAATTACCCGGATTGGAAGAGGTCATTGATGAACTGGTAAACGACACATGGGAAAAACCGATGAAAACAGGCTATTTAGGAGAAATCAAAAGGGGAATAGATAAATTGGTCCTACAACACCTTATGGATCTGTATGTTAATCCCAATACTTCCTCACAGGCAAGAGCCATCGTATTATTTAAAATAAAAGAACTAAAGGAATGGATCCAGATCCAGCAGCCAAACCCTATAGCACAGAAAGCACATTTCAATTATTGCCTTACCATATTGGAGGAGTTTGATAAAAAACCAATGGAAACTTTACCTGTTGTTTCTCCATTAAAAACTCCTTCAGGAGCCCCTATAGGGGATTTGTCTCCAAATTGGCTGGAGCCTGTTTGTAGTCAGGATGCCCGATAAAATAAAAAATGAATGAAATCATGGAAAATTTTTCTTGCCACAGTGATTCCTTTGGTTTGGATCCTTGTGGTTTATTTCAGGGAAGAAGAAATTAAAAAACCGCTATTCATGTCTAACCCTGAATTGAAAACCATTACCCCCCACCCTGACTGGAATGGTACCCCATTGAATAAAAAGGGGAATTTTGTTAATCTTTACCATCCTTTTGAGTCAAGTTTTGGAGATCTATGGAAATGGCAAACTTCCAAAAATCCTCAAAAAAAAGAAAAAGGAGAAGAAACCAGAACGTTGAAAATAGAGTATGACCCCAATACATTATCAATTGGTGATGATTATTTGATTTGGTTGGGGCACGCCACTTATTTGATTAAAGTTAATGGATTGGTCATGTTAACAGACCCTGTATTATTTGATAACTTATTTCTAAAAAGGGAAAGCGAACTTCCTTTTATGGTAGAAGACCTGCCTCCAATTGACCTGCTGATGATATCACACAATCATCGGGATCATTGTGACAAAAAAACCATTCAATACCTATCAGCCCAATATCCTCAAATGAAAATTCTGACCGGGTTAAAATTGGGTGATGTAATTAAGCCTTGGACCGAAGGCCAACCTATTGAAGAAGCAGGTTGGTACCAACAGTACAACATTAAAAATGAGAACATCAATATCACCTATGTTCCCAGCAGGCATTGGTCCAGAAGATGGTTATGGGACCTGAATGAAAATCTTTGGGGAGGTTTTTACATCGAATTCGGTGAGGAATCCATTTATTTTATGGGCGACAGTGGCTTAGGGCCACATTTTGAAGACATTAAAAAAACCTTGGGAAAACCAGATCATTGTTTGATGGGAGTAGGCGCCTATAAACCAGAATGGTTTATGTCCCAGGCCCATATCAGCCCAAGTGATGCCATAGAAGCCTTCAACATTTTAGAAGGAAAATACTTTGTTCCCATGCACTTTGGAACATTCAACCTTTCTGATGAACCCAGATTTGAGCCTTGGGATATATTGTACAAAAATAAATCCATGATCAAAGGTCAATTAATAGAGCCACTGATCGGAAAAAACCTTCTTCAAAAATAAAAAGAATAAGCCTTCAATAAATATCCGGCTTATCATTTGGTAATCGGTTCAAATATTATTTGACCAACTTGACATCAATGGCACTTAATCCTTTGGGCGTTTTTTCCGTTTCAAAGGTTACCTGATCATTTTCCTGAATGTCATCCACCAGACTTTTCACGTGTACAAATATACTGTCTTGCGTCTGAAGATCCTTTATAAAACCATAGCCTTTTGATTCATTGAAAAAAGTGACTTTTCCTTTTCTACGTAAATCCTCCGGATCAATAGGCGCCTGTTTGGAAACGCTTACTTCTATGTCTTCCAATTCAATTTTCTTCTTTTTTTGCAAAGGATCCGGTGGTGTGGAAGTGATGTTACCATCTTCGTCCACATAAGCAATCATATCATCCAGGTCTCCCCCTTTATTGGAACTAGACTTTCTTGCTTCCTTTTTCTCTACCTTGTCTTTCTTTTTTCTAAGTCTTTTTTTCTCTTTTTCTTTTTTATTGAAAGTTTCTTTCGATTTAGCCATAAATTATTTTTTGTTGAATACTTTTTACTTTTCTCAATGCAAGGGAAATCATCCTGAAGCTGTCCTATAAAGTTAAAAACTTATTTTGACCGGGATGGAATAGATTCTGAAAAGAAAAAATCAGGTTGGCTCAGAAGCTATTTCCAGGATAATTTGATGCATTGCAGAAATTGATTACAAATTTGGCCAAATTTTTGGATTATTCCTATCCATTAGGCTTAATTATTTGGCTTGGAAAAATTTAATTAGCGCGCTTATTGAAAAAATAAACGCAACAGGAGTGGATGACCGGCCTAGATGTCCTTTTTTAATTATGATTGGGACTGATTGGATCAATTCTAAAGAAAATCAGAACCGGATATCCGGTAGGGTTTTCAAAATGAATTCCTATTGGAAAAAAAAAATTTAATGTACAGAAGAAAAAGGGAGAAAATTAAAAAAAAATTCCCATTATTGGAATAAAATGATTGCCTACCCAATCCAAAGCAAATATCATATGAAATATCTTCTCCTCTTTATTGTACATCTTTCTTTTTTAATGTCTTCAATGGCCCAATCCCAACAGGGTCAATATATCCGGATCATGGTGAGTCCATCTAACGAAGACATGATTTATGAATCAGGCGATGACGTTACGTTCAATGTCGCCGTATTCAAATTTGGCCAGTTGGTAAAGGATGCCACCATCACCTACGAACTGGGTCCTGAAATGATGGAACCTACCAAAAAGGAAACCATTACCCTTCGTAACGGGGAAGTGAAATTGAAGGCGGGAAGTATGGGTACACCCGGGTTTTTGCGGTGTATGGTAACTTATACCGAAAATGGAAATACCTACAGGAATTCCGGTACAGCAGGAATTGAACCGGATAATATCCAACCTACCACTACTTTACCAGATGATTTTGAATCCTTTTGGCAAAATGGGATGAATGAACTTTCCAAAATTCCATTAGAACCGGTCTTAACCCTGATGCCGGAAAAATCCACCCATCATACCCTGGTTTACCATGTCCAATTTCAAAATGTCTCCGGACATATTTACGGAATTTTAAGCCGCCCCAAAAAACCGGGAAAGTACCCTGCCATCCTCCATGTACCCGGGGCGGGAATCAGGCCCTATAATGGTGCCAACATCAATCAAGATGTAATTTCCCTTCAAATTGGAATACATGGTATACCGGTTAATTTTTATGACTCTCCGGTATATCAGAACCTGTCCGCAGGTGCGCTATCTAATTACAACCGCATTTTTTTGGAAGACAAAGACCGTTACTATTACCGACGGGTATATTTAGGATGTGTAAGGGCAGTGGATTTTATTTACAGTTTACCTGAATTTGATGGTCAAAATATAGGGGTTATGGGGGGAAGCCAGGGAGGGGCGCTTTCCATTGTCACTGCCAGTCTGGACCAAAGAATAAAATATCTGGTCAGTTATTATCCTGCGCTCTCTGATCTTACAGGATACCTTCATGGAAGAGCTGGTGGTTGGCCCCACCTTTTTAAAGATCAATGGACCAACCAGCCGGATAAAATTAAAACTTCCAAGTATTATGATGTGGCCAACTTTGCGAGATTTGTAAAAGTTCCAGGCTTATATTCTCTGGGTTTTAACGACAATGTATGCCCCCCCACTTCCATGTACTCCGCCATCAATTTGGTACCGGGAGAGAAAGAAATTTCACTCTATAAAGATGCCTCGCACTGGCAATACCCTGAACAAGGTGCTGAAGGGATCCAATGGATGTTAAATAAACTGGGTGTTCACTGACATGCCAAAATAGGCCATTTAAATAGGGTGTTCCTTTCTTTTAAACCTTATCCGGCCATGCTGTTTCTATTCCCTGGGATTGGATAAACGATTGGAAATCCGCTAATTTTTCTTTGTCTTCTCTGACTTGCCTCGGGGTCATCCCCTGTTCCAAAACAAAGGGCACCAACATACCTACCGCTTCTCCTATGCTCCATTCTACAGGATGAAGCCGGTAGCATCCATTGGTAATATGGGTGGTTCCGATGTTTTTATTGGCAGGCAACAGGTTTTCCATCTTTTCGGGAATCAAAGCCCCTAATGGGATCTGAAAAGGCAGGGAGCCAAAATCTATGTAATTGTCACCGCCACTGCTGGGATGCAGGTCTATATGGTAATACCCAATACCCACACTGTCATGAAAATGGGCTGACTTGAGTTCAGCTCCCTGAAGTCCGGATACATTTGCCCGCTGTTCAGCACCCACATGCTCTTCCAAGATCGTAAATAAAGCTTTGATTCTTCTGGCTTCCCTGACATACGGATACATTGCCAAGCCATCCGAAGTACCCATCATATCATTTCTTAATCTAAGACCTGGCCATCCTCTGCCACCATCAGGTCTCGGTGCCTCGGTTTGTAACCAATATAACATGGACAAACTCAGCTGCTTTGCCTGATCAACCTGATTTTTTAATTCGTTTTCACTTACATCGACAATATTTCCCAACATATAATCATTTTGAGGCCAGTTGACGATGGAGGCACCTCCTTTATAAAAGCCTTCCTTAAAATTACCCGGATCTAGAAGTCGGCGGTATAGCCAAAGGTTAAGGCTGTTTCCGGTTTTCTCCCCTTCCGGATGAAACCCCAGATTTTTAGGCTGCAGCGTTTTGGGATCGGAATAATTCAATTCCAGTAATTTACCTGCCCAAGAAGGTGTCAGGTCCGGTTGATATTGATTCCAAAAATCATAATCGGTAGGTTTTGGTATGGTCCAATCCTCTCCCTTCAGGTAATCCATGGCAAAACACATGGTAAATGCCTGATTATTATCCGGCCGGCTTTCTGATGAAGCATGCCATTCACCCGTCTCTTCCCTGGATTCTGAACCTGTCCTATACGCTGTTCCGGTTAGAGGCAGCATATCGCCTAATTCCGTTGCGTCTATAAAATACCTGCCTTCCAGAGAATAAGTTTTACCCTCCTTTAATTTCAGTGAAATCAATGATTTCACCTTATTATAATTCACTTCTGCTTTAACCACTTTATGCCCTTTAAGAATGACCAGTTTTCGGGCACTTACATAGGGGGCAAACATTTCGTTCAGCACCTGAACAGCTACCCTGGGTTCATGACATATGCGGGATACACTGCCATTTCCGGGATTTAAAAATTCATTTTCGCTGGCATGGGCTGTAAGGGGATAGTTCCTTCGATAATAATCCCTGATATTCTTTCTGAAGGTCCTGTATAAAGCAGGTGCACCATGCGTTTCAATCCATTGGTGCTCATCCGGTGGAACACCCTGTTGTGAAACCTGTCCTCCGATCCAATCGGTTTCTTCGGTCATGATTACGCTCAGGTTGTTTCTAAGGGCTGCAAAAGCTGCCGCACAGCCACCCAGACCGCCGCCTGCAATCACCAGGTCTGCTGAAAACCTTTTGGAACTTTCGTGGGTTTCTATTTGGCTTTCCTTTATTCCGTTGGCTTCAAAAGGATTTCCCATAACCGTTGCGGAAATGAGGCCCCCGCTTCCTGCTGCCATGGTTGTGATAAAATTTCTTCTTTTCATTTCATTAAATGGTTAAAACGAACAATTTTTTTAATTGAAAATAAGAGGATGATAAGGTTCACCTTCATAATTTTTCCAAAGTCTTCCACACCTGGAAAAGACCTCTGGGAACATGAAAGCAACCTTTCCATTTTCCACCTTTTAGAGGAAGTAACAATTTCCCATACCGGTCAAGGTATCCATACCACTCTGGAAAATCAGGATCCCGAAAATGTTTCCATGTGTATTCATGCACCTTTTCAAACCACTGCTTACAATTTTCATCCCTGGTATGAAGATAAGCTTTGGCCAAAAAAACCAAGGATTCCAGATGGACCCACCAAAGCTTTTGATTCCACTCCAATTTATCGGGTGGATAACCTTTATAATCTAAAAAATAAAAAATTCCACCGTATTCCTCATCCCAGCCAAATTCCAAAGTTTTCATTCCTGTATCGATGGCCCTCGTGGCCAAATGCTTATCATTCAAACGTACTGATAAATCAAGCATGAACCACATGGCTTCAATGGCATGGCCCGGACTGGTAAGCCTTCCCTCAAATGAATCTGAAAAAGTCCCGTCCAAACATACATTTTCCAGGATCAGTCCCGAATCTTTTTGACAAAATACCTCCATGACCTCCCGAATGACCATAGGCACCAATTCCCGTACTGTTTTCTCTTCCAATAGATGTTCCATTTCTATACTCAGATTACTTAATATCATGGGAAGTGCAAAATTTTTAAGCTCCCTGGTACCGGGATATACCTTATTGTATTTTCCTTTGGGGTTTTTCTGCCTGGAAAGTATTTGATTAAAAGTACGACGGGCCAATTGGGCATATTCTTCTTTAGGGTCAATTTTATACAGCGCACCAAAGGCCATCGCCGAAAAGCAATCAGAAAATATATTATAGGGTTGAACCAAAGGATTCCCTTTTCTGTCCAAGGAAAAATAAAAGTCCCCATTTTTATCATGGCCATATTTCATTAAAAAATCAGCTCCTGATTGGGCCAATCTGAGCCATTCCCTTTTATTTTCTATTTTATCGTAAAGCGTGGAGAACAACCAAATTTGTCTGGCCTGAAGCCATACAAACTTGTCGGTATCATATACCTTTCCTTTTCTGTCCAAACAGGTGAAATAACCTCCGAATTCGGGATCAGGACTGTTCATCATCCAAAAAGGTACCACCCGCTCCAACAGTTCATTTTTATACAGTTCAATATAATTTTTCATGCCTATAACGATCAATTATAATGATGGAATTAATTTGCCATTTATTTATTCATCCAATAAGATTCAATCTCTTCAAGGCTTAATCCTGCTGTTTCAGGAATCTTTTTCCAGATGATGTATAGGTAAGGAAAACACATGAAAGCAAAGAAGAGGAAGGTTCCTGATGGCCCCAGGTTTTCCAAAAACCAGGGTGTTAATTGCCCAATTAAATAAGTGCCTATCCAAAGGGAAAAACCTGCTATCGACATGGCCACACCCCGCACTTTGTTGGGGTACATCTCAGACAACAGCACAAAAATCACTGCGGAAATCGAAATGGCCGTACTGAAAATATACGTCAAAAAAAGGATGAGTAGTAATTCAGATGACCACCCCAATTGCTCCCCTTTAAAAAAGAATAAACTGATCAACATTAAGGACAGGACCATGCCACTTACTCCGAAATAAACCAATTTTTTCCTACCAACCCTATCGATAATAAACAAGGCCAGTATGGTGGTAAGCACATTGACCAAACCAACCATGACTTGATAATACAGGGCATCCCCACCGGAAAGACCACTGCTTTCAAATATACTTGGACCATAATAAAGCACGGCGTTTACACCCATAAATTGGCCTAAAATAGCGATGGCCATACCCCAAAGAATTGGGATTCTGATTTTTGGATTTTTCAGGATCATCCATTGGGTTTCCCCAACTTTTTGACTGTTTTCCAGAACCTCCCTGATTTTGTTGATGGCCTCATTCACTGTGGGGTATATCTTTTCAAATATCGTCTTAGCCTTATCTACCTGATTTTTCAACACCAACCACCTGGGACTCTCGGGTATGAAAAACAAAACTGTCATAAACAAAAAAGCAGGGACAAGCTCCATTCCCAACATTCCTCTCCAGACTTCCTCCTGAAAAATTTTTTCCAAGGCTCCGGAGGTGTCAAAATGACCCATTGTTGAAAAACGGAGTAACTGAAAATTCATTAAATAGGCTCCTAAAAATCCTATGGTAATGGCCAATTGGTATAAAGAAACCAAGCTTCCCCTGTATTGGGGAAGAGCAATTTCAGAGATATACATTGGGGAAACTATGGAAACCATTCCGATTCCTACTCCCCCAACAATCCGGTAAATGACCAAGTCCATATAATGATAGGACAACGCACAACCCACAGCGGACACCGAAAACAACACTGCTGAAAGGAGCATTACTTTCTTTCTTCCAAATCGATCAGATAAGGTACCCGCCACCGCCACCCCTGCAATAGATCCCACCAAAGCGCAGCCTACATACCATCCCTGCTCAAAGGCATCCAACCCAAACTGATCGGAAACCTGTCCTATGGTTCCTGAAATTACAGCTGTATCGTATCCAAATAAAAATCCTCCAAGAGCTGCAACCACTGACAAAAAAATGATATAGGTAAATGGTTTTTTTTGGTTCATTTGAATTTAAGTCAAATCATTTCGGAAAAAACAAATACTGCATTTGCCTTAGGCCAGGGAATTGTTTTGCCATTTCGAATATAGGGATTGAATTTTAAAAATGGGTAAAACAGTCATGTTTGCAAAAAAATTTTGTTGGCAAACCATTTTTGGCCGCTTTTCATTTTTCATATTTCCCATGCAAGATCTGGGTCATACCGTAGCCAGCCTTTTTCAATTTTGAGGGGAGACCTGAAATTGTTGTGGTAAAGTTGGCCCGTACCCAAACCCTGTGGTAATTTTGGCATATATGTAGAAGCAAATTGTGCAATGGCATTCAAGCCAATATTGCTTTCCAAAGCGGATGTTATCCACCATCCAATATTCCTCTCTTCTGCCAATTTAATCCATGCACTGCTTTTTTTTATTCCACCCAATAAGGTTGGCTTAAGGATGATATACTGGGGCTGAATGTCATCCAATAATCTGGAAGACATTTCATGACCATTGATGCCTATCAGCTCTTCATCCAATGCAATTGGAATTGGTGTTTTTCGGCACAATTCAGTCATCATTTCGACATTTCCCTTTGGAATGGGTTGTTCAATGCTGTGGATTTGGAATTTACTGAGAACGAAAAGCTTACTTAATGCCTCCTTCAGGCCAAATGCACCGTTGGCATCTACCCTGATGGTCATATCCGAGTCGGAAAATTGATTTCTGATGAATTTCAGAACAGAACATTCCTGCTCAAAATCAAGGGCACCGATTTTAATTTTAATACAGGTATAACCTTCATCAATTTTCGTCCTGACCTGGTGAAGCATAAAATCTTTATTTCCCATCCATATCAGACCATTAATGGGAATGGCTTGGTGATTATCGTAAAACCCATTCGGATACATCCGCCTTTTTCCTCCATTAATCAGGTCCAAAAGGGCCGTCTCCAAGGCGAATTGCAGACTGGGCATAGAAGAGGGAACAGCATCATTAAGCAATTGCAAAATCTTTTCCGTATGATTGGGGAATTCCATTTTATGAATCCTTTCCAATACTAAATTGACCTGTTCATTAAAATCTTCCCTGTCGTCCACACTCAATCCAACCAATGGTCCGGCCTCCCCATACCCCACCCAACCGGGAAAGGCGGAGGAGGTAACTTTTATAATAAATGTTTTCTTCTTTTTTAGTATCCCCCTACTTGTCCCTGCATCAAATTTAAACTGTAAAATACGGGGAATAATTTCACCCTTTATGCTGAATGTTTCATTCATATTATCCTTATTAGTATCGGCCAAAGATGGATAATTTTGATCGAACCCAAAACGTTTTCAAGGTAATTTCACTAGTTAGGAAATCCAATTAATCCGGGATTCTTGGAGACATGGGGTGTTTGAGTTTATCAGTTGATAAAATTCTTTATATTTGCGGTGTAATTCATTCGGGAACAGTATCAGCTTTGCAAGTACTTTTTCATTTCAACACCTATGCTCATTCATAATCCTCCTCTTTTATCAGATTTCCAATATGAACTTCCAGATCATTATATTGCAAAATTCCCTCTTGGAAACAGGGATGCTTCCAAGTTGTTGCACTATGAAGAGGGAAAAATCACCCACCACCATTTTTATGAACTTCCTCAACTAATGCCTGAAGGGAGTCTCCTGGTTTTCAATGATACGAAGGTCATTCCTGCCAGACTCTGTTTTCAAAAATCAACAGGAGCAAAGGTTGAAATTTTCCTATTGAAACCCCTCTTGCCTTCCATATTGATCCAAGAGAGCATGGGTAGCAGGAGCCCTGTCACCTGGATTTGCATGGTCGGTAATCTGAAAAGATGGAAGGAGGGTGAAACCCTTACTGGAAAAATTGGGATTTCGGCCAAATCGATTGAATTAAAAGCCACATTAAGGGACAAATCCAAAAAAGAAGTCACTTTCTCATGGATTCCTGATCAGATCAGCTTTGCTGAAATAATCGAAGCCAGCGGTGAAGTGCCCTTACCCCCCTATCTCAACAGGAAAGCCACCGTTGAGGACAAACCCAGGTACCAGACCATCTATTCCAAAATAGAAGGTGCTGTAGCTGCTCCGACTGCGGGATTGCACTTTACAGAAAAAACCCTTCAGGACTTAAAGGTTAAAAAGATCCATTCGGATTATCTTACTTTACACGTGGGGGCAGGTACCTTCCAACCTATTAAAGAGGAAGAGGTGATCAATCATCCCATGCACAGTGAACAAATTGTATTCTCCCGAAAAAATATTGAAAATTTAGTAAAAGCAGAGGGAAACATTGTCGCTGTGGGCACCACTTCAATGCGCTCGCTGGAAAGTCTATACTGGTATGGTGTCAAACTTATTAAAAATGAAGGTGATGTTTTTGAAATTGATAAACTAATGCCCTATCGAATAAAAGAAGAACTTCCCTCCCACCATGAAAGTTTAAATGCGGTGATCAATCATATGGAAAACAACCATTTGGAGGAAATTACCGGTCATACAGAAATATTCATTTTTCCTGGATATGACTTTAAAATTTGTCAGGGTTTGATCACTAATTTCCACCAACCTGGATCCACCTTAATATTACTTGTAGCAGCTTTTACTAAAGGACAATGGAAAAAAATTTACCAAGAGGCCATCTCTCATAATTACAGATTTTTAAGTTATGGAGACAGCAGCCTTTTATGGTTTAAAAAGAAATAACCATTAAAAATCAATCCATACCATTGTTTCCGAGCTTTTGAATTCCATTGATGAGGTGTTGATAATAGGTTCTCCCTACCGGGACTTTTTCATTTAGAACCGTGATTTCTTTTGGAGAAATGGTATTGATTTCATTAAGGTTGACAATAAAAGATTTGTGAATCCTGATAAATAAATCATCAGGCAACAAATCTTCAAATTCCTTAAGAATATTTCTTAAGGAATACGCTCTATCTCTGGTCAATAAATTGGTATAGTTACCATCACCTTTCAAATAAATGATATTAGAAAAATGGATTTTTTTCAGGCATCCTTTATCCCGAATAAAAATGGCATCTTTAATGAGTATATTATTGATTCTTTCCACTTCTCCACCTCCACCGTTGGAAAAATTTTCAATTCCATTATCCTTTATTTTCATGTCTTAACCGTTTTAGGGTCTAAAATTATTTTATTAACAATGAATATCACCAATTGTTTTTTCTTTACACGAATTGAAATTACCGTTGGAATTAAAATGAAATATACAGCAGAATGCCAATTTATTTGGGTAAAGGGATCGAGTATATGTTAAAGCTACAACCCTCCCAGAATTACGCAATACAATTGCATCTAATCCAATAAATGGATTTCATATATAAATTTTTGCTTTTCTGCTTGGGTTTTTGGCCTTTCATTTTTAATTTTACCTGAATTAATAAATAATTATAAACCCCTAAACTTTAAGTTATGGTTAATTTTAAAAGATTGTTTTATTTTTCTGCTTTAATGCTTTTTTCCACAGTATTTTTATCAGGATGTTTATCCGGGGGTGGCGATGGACCCGGAGGGTGTAATAGCCTTAGTTGGGCAACTGACCTAAATAGCGAACTTACAGCGGTTTTATCAGCACAATCCGCTTTTACCCAAAACCAGACCCAAGCCAATTGTAACAATTACCGCCAGGCGCTAAGGGAATATGTCAACGCCCTTCGACCCTATGGGAATTGTCAGGGGCTATCTGGCCAAAACAGAGCAGATTGGCAGGAAATGATAGACGATTACGAGGAAGATTTAGAACAATCGGGTTGCGACGACTTATAATATAGTAGATTGGAAATCGGGAACATTAATGGATTTGATCTAAAACATAAATGCCACCTATGATTTATTGCTCTTTGGTTGATCATTAAAAACCCTAACGGACAGCTTTGAACTAAAAAGGTATTGAAGTGAGAACTTCATTGTTGTTAAAGGAGTCTTTCTGCATTGATCAAAACACAATATACTGATTGATTTTAAGCGTGTCACCTACCTCTTGGACCCATACTTAGTCTTCTCAAACCTCTTCCCCCAATAATTTTGAAGGTTTCACTGGTTCCCGTTTCCTTAATCCATATTCTTCAATGGCATATTTTCGGATATGATGTTCCATCTCTTCTACTGAATCAGTCAATAACAAAAGATCCAAATCAGTTTCACTGATGGTTCCCTCCTTTGCCATGTGTTTGATATGGTCAAAAATATTTTTATGAAAATCTTTCCCCATCAATACTACGGGAAATTTTTTCATTACCTGGGTTTGTATCAAGGTCAATGCCTCAAATAACTCGTCCAATGTCCCAAATCCACCTGGAAGAACCACAAATCCATAACTATATTTGGACAGCAGTACTTTCCTTACAAAAAAATAATTAAAATTCATGTATTTATCCAAATAGGGATTCGGGAATTGCTCAAAGGGTAAAACTATATTGCAACCTACCGATTTTCCTCCAGCCAGTTTTGCTCCTTTATTGGCAGCCTCCATTATTCCCGGCCCTCCCCCTGTAATCACCGTAAAACCCATTTTACTGATGGCTTTGCCAACGGTAACACCCAATTGATAAAAATCATCCTGCGGTTCAAATCTGGCAGAACCGAAAACAGTCACGCAGGGGCCTACAAAATGGAGCATTCTGAATCCTCGGATAAATTCTATCAACACTTTAAAACCAAATTTAAAATCTTTGTACCGGCTTTGAGGGCCTGCCATAAATTCCTCTTCTTCCGGGTTGACCAAGCGATTTAATGTCTTATTCTGATTTTTTAACATAATTTGGAAAAATGCATTTAAGGTGAGTATTCCAGCTGTTCTGATAAAACGCCAATGTTTGCTCTAAAGTTATCATTTACTTCCTAAGAATAAAAAATCATCCATCTGCCAATTGAAATCATTTTTTTAAAAATCCAATTTTTACGACGATAACAATTGATCCTTCCCAATCCTTAAGTCGGCTGCCGGTAGAAAAAATTCCAAATTCAAAAAAATGCTATACCATTCCCCTATGGGGGATGTTTTTTTATTATCGCCATTGCAGGTTTGGGAATTGAATCAAGTACCTTTTCTCCTGCCGTGACGCATGAAGAAGCATTTCATTCCAAAATCGGGAAAGAAGTATTTGAAATTTATCCATTTTTATCTGAAGATTCACCCAACCGCAACAGGGCAAATTGGGTGCCCACTTTAAAAGGCCATGCATTGCCTGGGGGCATCGTGACGAAAGAAGCCTATGCATCCCTTGTATCCAAAACCTTGGAAATGTTAGAAAGGAATGGGCCCTATGATGGTCTGTTCTTTGACATTCACGGTGCAATGAGTGTAGTAGGCCTGGATGATCCGGAAGGGGACTTTATCCTTCGGATCCGTGAAGTAATTGGTGATGAAACCATTATATCCACCTACATGGATTTACATGGAAATGTTTCGGAGCGTTTGGCTTACCATACTGACTTGATTACCTGTTACCGGATGGCCCCCCATGAAGATGCCATGGAATCAAAAAAACGGGCGGTAGACAATCTTTTGGAAAGATTGGATTTCAAAAGAATTAAAAGACCCATGGTCCCTTTTGACAAAGATATGGATCAACCTGACCTGAACGCCAGATTGATACCACTATCGCATGAAGCCATATAATTTCAGACAACCTGACCTAATTAAGCTGCTCGTTTACCTGCTGCGGCAACAATGGACTGAACTGTTTTAAATAGACGGGTATGTATGGGTCTATCATGGCAACAGGGCACGGTTACCCAAACGCTTCTTCGCCCGGCAGAAACTGTGCCTTGCGGGCAGTGTCGAGTATTGGGTAATTAATTTAGAAGCTTTTTCGGCTTCCTTAATCCCCCTACAGATTTAAGGTAAGCTTTTAGTACTAAAAATAATCAATTTTACATATCTTCAAAAAAAAATTATTCAATTAAACTTTAATTTTATGAAATCACTGTGTACTAAATTAAAGACCTTTATAACACGGTGCTCATTATGTCTTATTTTAATGAGTATTATGTCGTTGGGTTCTTTTTCAGCGGAAGCAAGAGCTTTCCTTTGGACTGTATCTGAAATGGCCTTTCAGGATACAAAAATTGTGTCGGGGGTGGTCACTGATGAAAATGGAAATGGATTACCTGGGGTAAGTATCATTATTAAAGGAACTTCCAATGGGACTATAACAGAATTGGATGGTTCCTATAGGTTAAATGTTGAGAGCAATTCTGCTGTCTTAATATTTACTTTCCTTGGTTATGAAAATCAAGAAATATCCGTAACAGGTAAATCAGTCATAGATGTTTCAATGGAACCCGATATCAAATCTCTTGAAGGGGTTGTTGTAACGGCCATGGGTATTGAAAGGGAAGACAAAACCATAGGTTATGCAGTTTCTACTTTAAAGGGAGAGGATTTGGCCCAAGCAACTTTGGTAAATCCCGTAAGTACCTTGCAGGGAAAAACCGCAGGGGTACAAATAAGCACAACATCAGGCGGCACATTTGGAGGATCGAGAATAACAATAAGAGGAAATTCCACTTTTGGCCAAAATACGCAACCGATATTTGTTGTAGATAATGTTATAATGGACAATGACATTAGTGGTACAGGCGGGGCTGACTGGGGTAATCAATTGAAAAACCTCAATCCTGATGATTTTGAATCTGTCACTATTCTGAAAGGAGCCGCCGCATCTGCACTTTATGGTTCAAGAGCCATTAACGGAGTTGTTATTATTACAACAAAATCAGGCAGAAAAAAGAAAGGCATTGGTGTAAGTTTTAATCAAACAACGGGCACCCGTTTTATTTCAGATCAGGTTGATTTTCAGGATCAATATGGTCAGGGGCAAACTGCCGGCGGATTTACCTTTAATACCAACGGGCCAAATACGTATCCCCGGGAGGACAACCACGATACGAGGCAATTTCCTTTTTATGATATTACAACAAATCTGCCTTCAATGCAATACAATCAGTACGAAGAACACGCAGCGAGTTGGGGACCCAAGTTTGAGGGACAAGAATACCTCGATTATGACGGAAGCCGTTCCCAGTGGATCGCGCAACCCGATAATTACAAAAAGACTTTTGATACCGGAATTATAAACAATACAAATATTTCCTTAGATGGAGCTGGAGAAAATAATTCTTTTAGGGTGTCATTTTCTAATTTCTCTGAAAAGGGAGTGATACCCAGAAATAACTTTGATAGGAAATCATTGAGTATTAAGGGCCGTCAGGAATTAATTGATAATCGTTTGACGGTCGGTGCATTATTTCACTATACACGATCATTAGCGGAAAACCCCGTGAATCCCGGCGCTAATTCTGATTGGTTCCATACCGGTTTCTCTAGAAGTTACGATGTGGATAAATGGAGAAATAACTATAGGGCCATCGACGGTGGCGTGCCTTATCCTACAGGTGATGGCAATTTCTACTATACGCATTATAGTGCCAAATGGATGAGAATGAACCACGATTATTCCGGAAGAACCGAAGGTTCTCTTGTGGCAAAAGCCACCATCGACTATCAGATAATGGAAAATCTAAATTTATCTGTAGAAGGAAATATTAACCAATTTACCTATTCAACAGAATCTAAAGGTATTGCCACTAGTGCTGACCGGCTCAATGGTAGCTATTCACTGAGTAACGGAGAGAAGTTTCAATCGACTTTCGACGCAAAGCTCATGTATGATGCTGAATTGAATCCAGATCTCACTTTAAATCTAATTGGTGGGGCAAATTCGTGGAATACAAAATCAATAGGAACAGGTTGGGGAACTAACGGTGGATTTGTTGTGAGGGACTTCTATAATATATCAAACTCCAGACTAAACCCCAATGTTTCAGGAGGCACAAGTTATGAGAAAAGGATCAATTCATTTTATGGATATGCTACGGCATCATTCAGAAACAGTCTGTTTTTAAATGTAACTGCCAGAAACGACTGGTCTTCGGCCTTGGTATATCCCGATGGATCTGGTGACCCTTCCTACTTTTATCATTCTGAAAGTTTGTCTTGGGTAGTTAGTGAGGATGTCACTCTACCATCTGCCATATCCTCATTACGGTTGAGGGCATCTTATGCCGAGGTGGGAAACGATACAGATCCTTTTAGAATTTCTACAGGGTTTGTGCCTGCGGGAATAGGGTCTTCTAATATACCCATGTATAGGTTTGAAAACGCAACAGCCGTGTCGCCTAATATAAGACCGGAGAAAAAGAAGTCTATTGAAGTGGGCTTTAACGCTTTATTATTTGAAGGGCTGGTAAATTTTGATTTCAATTTTTACAAGGATAACACCATTGATCAAATTATCCCTTTGAGTGTTCCAAATGAAAGCGGAATCGCATCTATCCTTTTAAACGGGGGAAATATCCAGAACCAGGGTATTGAAATCATGATGGATATAGCGGTTATTGACAGACAGGATATGTCCTGGAACTTAGGTTTTAACTGGACCAGGAACAGGGATAAAATCCTTGAACTTGTTCCCGGGGTAACGGAATTTAATTTATATGGAAATCCTTCGGATGCCAATGCGGCGACAGCCTCCTATGCTTATGCCGGTGGTGTTTATGGAGACCTTGTAACCCGAAAAGGGTACAAGCCTTACCAGGCAGTTGATGGTGGTGGGAACAATATCGATCATCCCAATAATGGTATTCCCATTTTGAGTCCGCGAAACGGATGGTCGGTAGCTTATCCTATCGGTATCCAAAACCTGGACTCCCTTCATGTAATGGGTAATATGCAATCTGACTGGTTTGGAGGAGTGAACTCAAACTTTAGATACAAAGGATTCAGTTTGGGTGTTCTCTTTGACATCCGTTGGGGCGGAGAAATTTATTCTGCAGATGCCCGCTATGGCTTACACCAGGGTGTTATTAAGAGTTCATTACCCAACAGGGATGCCTCTCAAGGAGGGATTGTATGGACAAGTAATGGTCAGGGTCAGAATGTGTTTGGCAAGGAGTATGAAGATGGGTATATCCCCCATGGTGTGTTCCCAGATGGAACAACCGTCACAAGTGGTCCTGACGACAACAGAACATCCGTTGATGTTGGTGGAATGACCTATGAAGAAGCCTATATCCAGGGATTGGTCGAGCCAACACATTGGTCAGGGTATGTCTATAGATGGACATCTGCCAGTACAGGTACGCCAATAACCGGTGTTTATACACAAAAGTGGGTTGCTCTTAGAGAAGTTTCATTGGCTTACCAATTACCTTCTAACTTATTGGATAGATTGAGAATGCAAAATGCTTCCATTATATTGACAGCAAGGGATCTTCCATTTATTTACAATTCAATGCCCGATAATATCAACCCTACGATTAGTAATAATTTGGCAGCCAACCCATTACAAATGAACTCGGCGCCATATATTACTTCCATGACTCTAGGTTTTAAGGCAAACTTTTAATTTTAATAAAAATGAAAAAAAGTAAAAATATATTGATAACCCTATTCACATTGGGGATTTTCGTGAGTTGTACAAACGATTTTCAGGAAATAAATCAAGATCCGGATGTTGCAGTTCCACCTAGTGAATACCTGCTTACTTATGCTATGAAAGAGATGGGTACCTATAAAGGTGCTGAGTGGTACCATGAAAACCATCAAACTATGACTTGGGCACAATACCTTGTTCAGGGTCAATCAAATGCGGGTGGTGTTGATAACCTGCTGGATGGCTCCAGATATGGCACATTTTACGGATCTATCATCAACCATCTTACTGAATTCAGAAGACAAGTGAGTTTATTGTCTGAGGAAGAACAGGAAATCCGTAAAAAGATGGTGGCTGTGTCGGATATTTTACAGGCATATTTTGCACTTAAAATTACTGACCAATATGGGAGAATACCCTATACGGAAGCAAGCCTTGGCAGATCAGAGGGTTTGACCAATCCGGTTTATGATACTCAGGAAGAGATTTTTAATACACTATTAGCTGAATTAGATAATGCAATAAGTGTATTAAATGAAAACCTCGAGGAAGAATTTGATTTCTCCGGTATAGATTTCTATTATGGTGCCGATTGGGATAAATGGATTAAATGTGCAAATGCTGTTAAATTGCGAATAGCCACTCGCTTCGAAAATCAGGATGAGAGTAAAACCAGGTCCATAATTGCTTCCGTTGTATCAGGGGAAGGTAGTTTCCAGAGTGAAGACGACCAGTTTGTTTTTGACATTTCCCATATAGAGGAATGGAGAGGAACTGGCGGAGCGGATTTTGAATGGAAAGGTACCATGTGGGCTCCTAAACCCACCATTGAATACATGAAAGAAACCCTGGACCCTAGGTTAAGAATCTTCTATCAGGTCAATGGATATCATGAGGGAACATTGGATATATATCAATCTACCGGTACTCCTTTACCTGCCGCAATAGATACTGAAAACGACACTAAAGTCCTTTATACTACTGCTGAAGGTGAAGATATTTTAGGATATAGGTTTATAGGTGTGCCGCCGTACAGGCAGGATCCCAACATAGGTCAAATGGATTACAATTATGCCGATAATTCACTTATAGCTGGGATAAACGCCAACATGATTTCAAAATACCATAAAAGGCTTCTTCAAAATGTTGACACAAATTACGGTGGTCCCCGGATAGATGGAAAATATGTTGACGTATTTATTTCTTATGCTGAGGTTTGTTTTATGATGTCGGAATTTATTTTGAAGGGGTATGCAACAGGTAATGCAGAGGAATGGTATGAAAATGGTATAAAGGCTTCTATCAATACTTATAATATGTTAGGGGAAGTTCAAAATCTTGCCTTGATAGTGGGTAATAAACCCTACAGTTATTTACCAGTTAGTGATTCTGAAATCGATACCTATTTAAATGATACTGATGTGGCATTTAATGGTACCGGCAACATTGAAAAGGTCTATATTCAATCATTTTTAAACTTTTACAGGTTGCCTGAGGAAGGTTGGGCGCTTTCAAAAAGAACTGGTTATCCACGATTTGGATCTTCAATTCTTGCCAGAACTCCTGTAGATGATAATGAACTTAAATTTCCTAGAAGGATCCCAACTCCAGAACCTGGGGATTTAAATAGAGAAAATTGGTTAAAAGCAAATTCAGAACAAGGATTTATAAATCCACAAGATATTTCTCCTGCAGCGCTCAATGAACAACGTGTTTGGTGGGATGCAAATAATCCTGATATAGGAAGTGGTGGAAACTAAAATGATAAACTAGTTCTAAATTTAAATGATAAAAGGTTGATGGGCTAGTCCCTTCAACCTTTTGTGTTTGTAGGACATGGTCATAAGCTATTCAATTTGATGAACTATTAACAGAATTGGATAAAAATCTGTCTCGTGACCTTGTATCTTTAAGAAGCAAACCATCCACTTCAGCCCTCCCGGATTGCTATCAAGGATATCCCTGACGAACACCGTCATAACAGGCTTAAAAAACATGCTGCTCATCAACATCATCAAAATGATGGCCTACGGGGCTGAAACCTCTCTGGTAAACCTTACCTGCCCACAATATGCAAACTGTCACAAGGACGGAAGGACTCTTTCACATTTTAGTTCTTATTATATTTTTATGTTCCTTTAAGGCTTTTTCCCTATCTTCTTTTTCTCTTTTCAAAATATAGGAATCACTCCACTTGGCATGCTTGGAGGGTTGGATGTCATGACCATAATGTTTAGCAAACTCCTGGGTAAATTCTGCCCCGAAAAACAAAATTAGACAGGTATAATTTACCCATAACATGATCATAATCACCGTACCTGCCGCTCCAAATCCGGAAGTCGGGTCTGCTACCCCAAAATAAATACCCAACAGGGTTTTTCCTATGGAAAACAACAATGCGGTAACCATGGCACCCACCCAGACAGATCTCCATTTGATATCGACATCCGGCAAAAATTTAAACATAATGGCAAACAAAACCGTGACAATACCAAATCCAAGAAAAAAATCAATCACCTCCATAAGATAAAATAAACCATCCCCTAAACTTCCAGCAATCCAATTACTTAAAATATTGAGAATAGAACTTATCACCAAAGAAATCAATAATAAAAAAGCAATCACCAAAATAAGCCCTAAGGAGCTCGCCCGATCCATTATAAGTTTCATCATATTACTTTTCGGGTCTGCCTCCACATCCCAAAGGTGATTCAGGGACTTTTGAAGTTGAAAGAAAAGGGTGGTTGCTCCAAACAATAAAGCCCCAAAACCTACTATGGACATGGCCCATCCAGAAGAATTGATATAAGAATTGGAGATAAAACTTTCCACGCCCTTGGCGGTTTCTTGTCCCATCATTTCCTCAATTTGCAAACTGATTTCACCTTGAACAGCCTCCTCCCCAAAGAAAAATCCTGCTGCCCAGATGACAATAATCAAAAGTCCGGGTATTGAAAAAATGGCGAAATAAGATATGGTAGCGCTTTGTCTGAAGGGCTCAGCCGCCATCCAGGCTTTTGCCGTATCGACCAATAAGTTTTTAATATGATTTAATTTAAACTTTCCCATGTAATAATTCTGGCAAAAAATGCACCAAAATCAACTATCTATCAAAAAAAGGCCACTCGGGATCTTCTATCCTATCTTCCTGCATGATGGAAAAAAGTTCTGCAGCCGTTTCCGGATAGGTGGTGCTCAAGTCCATTTCTTCTCCAGGATCTTTGGAAAGGTCATATAAAAGTAGCTCCTCATTTCCCTTGAATACATCCAGGCGGATGCCTTTCCAATCCCCTTTCCTTACCGCTTGTTTTCCCCCTTGTTCATGAAACTCCCAATAGAGGTATTCATGCTGTTTTTGTTCTCCTTCTCCCAAAAGGGTTGGTAAAAAAGAAATTCCATTTATTCCTTCAGGTACTTCCAATTGGGCCAGTTCAGCCAAGGTGGGTAACACATCCCAAAAGGAACTGATATGGTCAGTTTTGGTTCCAGATTCAATGGTTCCTGGCCAGGAAGCGATCATGGGTACCCTGATTCCCCCCTCATGTAAATCTCTTTTGTATCCCTGAAAAGGTCCATTGCTGTTGAAAAAATCAGGGTCTGCCCCTCCTTCTTTATGAGGTCCGTTATCTGAGGTAAAAATCACCAGGGTATTTTCTTTCAAGCCCAATTCCTCCAGTTTTTCAACGATCTGGCCTACCTGCTCATCCAAAAGGGTTACCATGGCAGCAAATGCAGCATGGGGATAGCGCTGGGAGCCATAACCTCCCACCTTATATCGGGGATGGTCCGGATCATCTATTCCTTCATAGGGGGTTTCAGGTGCTAATTTACTTTCATATTGATAGGGGGGCTCTGGGGAGGTTCTGTCCAAAAACATATCCATATAAGCCTGGGGCGCAAAAAGCTCTGCATGAGGGATAACTGAAGGAACATAAAGAAAAAAAGTAGTGTCCTGGTGTTTTTCAATGAAGTCCAAAGTCTGTTCCTGAATCAGTAAGGGGGCATAAAGCCCTTGTTGCGTACCTTGATTTTCATTCAATTCCAATACCTGATCATTGTCCCACAGTTCTCGGGGATAGTAATTATGGGCGATGGTCTGACTGTTATATCCAAAAAATTCATCAAACCCCTGCTGTAAAGGTTCACCGGAAGAACCTGGGTACCCCAATCCCCATTTCCCAAATGCCCCAGTGATGTATCCGGCTTTTTTAAGTATTTTTGGAATAGTTGGTGTACTGGCAGACAATGGATACTGACCTCCATTCATTCCTTTATTTCCTCTGACCGGGGTATGCCCGGTATGAAGCCCCGTCATCAAAGATGACCTGGAAGGTGCACATACCGTGCTCCCTGCATAGTGCTGCGTAAATAACAGTCCTTCTCTGGCCAGTTTATCCAGGTGGGGTGTATGAAATTTTTCCTGACCCAGAATACTTAGGTCACCATATCCCAAATCATCCGCCAAAATATAAACAATATTGGGCAAGTCCTCTTTTTGATCTGGATGAGGACCACAGGATACTGCGGATATCATCATTAGACCATACCCTACCCTATTCAAAATTTTTCTGATTTCCATATTTTTTTTCCTACAATTATGAATCAATTATAAAGCCCTGTATTTCCCTTTTCCAAAATGGACATTAGATGGGCCACTTCTTTTTGGTTTTTACGGGCAATATTGACGGTTTCCATTGGGTCATTTCGGTGATCGTAGAGTTCCACATCAGGCATGGCCTCTCTGAAATATTTCACCAACCTATACCGGTCGGTCCGCATGGAAATTCCATTTTTGTAATAGGAAAAAGCAACATTTTCCCTTTCTGCATCCTGCCCTTCTCTCATCAATCCGACCAGGCTCTGTCCATCCAATGGAAACCCTGTTTTTATTTGAGTCAATTCCATCAAGGTGGGATAAATATCAACGGAACTGACCACCTGTTCTCCACTGATTCTCCTGGGGTCCATTCCGGGAACTTTTATGATCAATGGGCTTCTTAAAGCCATTTCAAAATTGGTATGCTTCCCCCAAACCCGATGATCTCCCAAATGCCAGCCATGGTCACCCCAAACCACCACAATGGTATTTTCAGAAAGTCCCAGCCGGTCCAGTTCATCCAGAACTTTCCCAATCAAAGCATCCGCATAACTTACAGATGCATAATAGGCATGCTTGAGTTTCCGGGCATATTCATCTGAAATTTTATGGTCAAGCCCTGCTTTTTCTTCTCCTAAAGCATACTGGTTAAACTCTCCGCTCTCCTGTAAGCTGTTTTTGTGGATATTTTCGGGAATCTCCGGAAATGGAGATAAGGGGATATCCTGGCGATCATATAGGTCCCAGTATTTTTTGGGGGCCGTAAATGGAAGATGAGGTTTAAACAAACCCAAACCCATAAAAAATGGCTGCTTGTTGGAAGCCAATTCATTCAGCTTTTTAATGGCAATTTCCGTTGATAGCCCATCGGGATACCCATTGTCGGGTACATCCGCACGCTCATAAGGTTTAACCTGTTTATTCATGCTTTGCCGATTGGAACCATCGGCATACCCAAAAAAGGCATTCCAACCAGTGCCCCACTTCCCGGCATTAAATAACATTTCATCCCAACTATGGGGCATTTCCCATTTGGCCCCTTTAGGGTCCTCCTCATAGCCGTACCATAAACCATCCACCGAATGGCTGATTTTACCAATACCTACACTATGGTAGCCATTTCTACGGAAATGGTGAACAAAACTTTCCGGGACCTCCTGCTCCGGTTCATTGGATAAAAATTGCTCAATGGCATTATTTTGAAGATGATGCCTTGAGACTGGAAGTAAGCCGGTAAGCAAACTGCAACGTGATGCACCACAGGTGGGCACCTGTACGTAATGGTTTTCGAAAACCGTTCCGGCATTTCCAATCCGGTCCATATTAGGGGTTTTGATCACATTGTTTCCATAAACCCCTAATTCCGGGCGCAGGTCATCCACAGCAATAAAAAGAACATTAAATGGCCGGTCGTTTTCCTGCGGCGGATTTCCACACG
>JBBDSA010000012.1:0-1844 GCA_040905165.1 Cyclobacteriaceae bacterium
TTTCAATCCGGGCTGTTTTTTCGACCAGGGGTTCTTCCTCCGGGTCATTGCTGCAGGAAAATACCCCTAAAATGCAGGCAAAATAAAGAATGGTTTTTAATGCTTTCATCTGTTTATAATTTGATTTTTAACGGTCAGATGGAATCTCGCAATGATAATCATCCCTGTGTGTGACGTTCTCGTCATGCTCGATTTCATGTGTCAGGTTATTATGGATGGCGTTTTAATCTTAAATATTTACTTTTGTCTTTAAAATTGTAAATTATATCTAAAAATAATAAAACAAATAAAAATTGTCAATATTTTTATCAAATGGTTTAAAGGTACTTACGGTTTGCCTTAGCCCTACCTGCCTGAAATGGTTCCTTAGCGAAAACTCCCTAACCGGCATCCGGAATTCCTTATCCTTAACGGTAACCAACACCTTATTTCCATCTACCCTAAAGCGGCATTCCTGCCCCTTTACCCAGTACTGCACCTTGCAATCCCGGATCCTTCCAATCAGCGAATGCCCAAAAACGGTATAAATTTTAACCTCCTTCGGGTACCGTTCAATTCCTTGTAAAACCAACTCTCTTTCCATTCTGGCTCCGGTGGCCAGAAAAGCGGAATAGGTAAAATCCATCTGCCTGATTTTTCCTTTGCACCAGGAAGATCAAGGGCATCAAAGCATCGGAAATATACAGCCGCCTTACATTTTCCGGCAAGGCGGGTGAAAAATGAAGGATGCCGCAGGAAGGTAATTTTTGCATGGAAACCCCATGGATCTCCTGATCTACCACCTTTCCATTTTCATCACGGTAATCTGCCATCAACCTGCCCCATACATCTTCCCTCAAGACGGGTGAAAACAACTGCTGAACTTCCGGATTTATCCCCAGGCTCTCCAATAAGTCAAATCCTTCTTTGACGTTGCTCATCGGCTTCTGATTTGTTGGATGGGTTACGGCCTTCTTCAGTATCAATGGAATTAAATCGTTTCCCTTCATCAACACCCCGGTTTTGGTAGTTTTCCGAACGGGCTCCTGCTTTTGACAGTTCCTCCCGTACATTGTTCAGGTCCCTAAGTGCATCCCTGTCATTGGGGTTAAGGGCAATTCTGCGTTCCATTTGCTGTTGCATTTTTTTGAGCCCTTCCTGATAGCCTTTTGAATAGGATTGCTCTTCGCTGCTTTTTTTGCCCAGCATCCTACCAACTCCCGTAAGCAATAGGTAGGAAATTCCCCCATCCAACAAAACCGACAATACCAGGCCGTTTCGGTTGGAGCGGATGCCTTTCCGGTCTGCGGTGGCATGTTGAAATTGGGTGCCATCGGGCAGTTCCACCATTTCCCCCTCTTTGTATTTCCGCTTTTGGTCTGCGGTCAACTTCTGATCATTGACAGCCTCCGGTGCCTGTACCGCCCTGGGATCATCACTTATAAACTGTTTGGTTTTTTGGGATAAATCTCATGGGTTTTGACAAAATTGATGGCCATTCCCTTTGCGCCTTTTTGCACCTGCCAGCCCTGTGACTGCGCCTGCTTGAAGGTGGCCCAACGTGGATCTTCAAATGGGGTAAAGAGTTGCAGGTAAAGGGAATTCAAACCCCGGTAAGCCTTATTGGTAACGGCATTGAATGGCTTTTCGAATGCCGCGTCGGACTTCTCCCAGGGCTGTTGCCAAGGAGCCGTACCTTCTTTGAGCTGCGCAATGATCTTTTCGGCCACCTCTTCGTACATTTTTCTGGATTCAGCTGCCATATCCGGTGGGGTTTTGGGGTTCATAATCATCTTCTGGAGGTAGTTCGTCCAGGCTGTCCACCTGGTACAATTCGGCCTCATCAGGAGTCAACCGCACCTGTT
>JBBDSA010000013.1:0-1831 GCA_040905165.1 Cyclobacteriaceae bacterium
GTATAATTTTTAAATGAACTGCACATAAAATTTTCACTTTGCCCCAAAAGTTTTATATACATTTTCACCAGCTGGCCTTTAATTAGTTTTAATCAATTATAACTTCCAGAGAAACTAGTACTTCTTTTTATTAACTTCAAGTTTTGGTAAATGGATTCAAAAGCGACCGTTGAAAGTCCATGTCATAGACCTTTACCGGCCTGTTTTTGGCCAGGGTGAGGTAGTTGGAAAACAGCACCGAAAGGGTACTTTTCCCGACTCCTCCTTTTTGGTTTGCGAATAGGATTATCATATGCAATGGTTTTTTATCTGATGCTTTTGCGTTTGTTGCCTTTCTCTTTATTCCTTCTGCGGCCATGCAGGGCCTCGTCGTCCACATCCTGGTGGATGTCCAGGTTGAGGTTGGAAATTGGAATTTCTGTGTCCCTTTCTGGTTCAGCAGTCGTATTTTCCAGAGCTTCCGGAGTAGTGCCCTGGAAATCCGGTTGGACCGGTAAGAGGTCTCTTGATTCAGGGATTTTGGTATTGTTTTCGGCTTTGCTCTTTTCATCCAGGGTTGGTACTTCCCAGAGCTTTGCAAAGCGGTTGTATTCCGCCGTGTTGAGTACCGCATCCAGGCTGATAAAAAACCGCTCCTTAGAATCCAGCAGGTAGAGGTGCTTTTCATTCACCAGCAGGTTCAATTGGTATTGATCCAGGCCTGGTTGGAGATGGGGAAACCCTTCCAATACGGAAAGCAATTTCAGCCGGTAGGCTGCCTGCCGGGGAAGGCGTTTATACCGGAATACCGTGTCCGAGGTGCCGGTAAGGTTTTGGTAAGCAGATTTATCCGATTGGGAAGCAAAATTAAGGACCTTTAGCTTGTCTTTGGTTTCTTCCCGGATCAGGTCTTTGAGGGGATAGATTTCACTGCCCTTAAAGATGATTTTCTTGTTGTGGTCGATGATGGTGTAACCATATAGAGGCTTGCCTTCTTTTCCGTGGAATATCAGCTCCACCCCGAATTTTTCCTTTAGAAAGTCCGCCATTTCCGAGCGGTAACCGGTAGGTTTGCCTAGGCGGTTGCCTTTTAGGGGTTCAAATGTACCCACCGGGGTACTGCAATAGACTTTTCTGTATTTTTCAAATAGGGCGTGGAGCTGCTTTATTCTTGCTTTGTCCGGGTCATAAGAGTCTGTGATGGCGGTAAGTTTCTGTATGGGCAGTTCGCCCTGAAGCAGGCCGAATTTGTACAGGGAAAGATTGCCGTCTGCTTCCTTTAGGCCGTATCCCCGGGATTCGAGGTACAGCTTGGCTTGGTTAAGGGTGGAAAAAGAAAACGAGTTAAGCTGCTTTATCAACTTGGAGCATTCGTTTTCCGGATTCCGGTCCATGATTTCCAGCATGCTTTTTTGCGCTCTGATCCTTTCCATGCTGTCGTTGATCTTTTTACCGTCGTTGCCGATCCGGGAGGAGACCATATGGACATGGTTGTTTTTGGTGTCCCCGTGGAAGACCACCAAGTAGGGGTTATTTCCATAGCCCATTTTGTGCAACCACTTTTCCGCCATTTCAGTAAGCTCCTTTTTCTCAAATTCCCGGCCTTTACAGGAAATCATGGCATGGAACTGCTGATTTTGGACCCGGGTATTCCGGTTGGAGTGGACCTTTAGAAAGGTTTTCATTTCATCCGGGGTTACCTTGGGGGAGGTTTGCAAGTAACCGAAATTCCTGAAGGTCATCAGCTCTCCTTTGGCAGACTGCGTTTTGTTGGTGTTGTAGGACACCCCGTTGAAGGTACTGGTGGACGATAGGATCTTGACGGTCATCAGCTGATGGATTTATAGATTTT
>JBBDSA010000014.1:0-1829 GCA_040905165.1 Cyclobacteriaceae bacterium
CGATTTCTTTGTTGTCTTTTTGGGACCATTCTATGATTTTACTTTTGTAATTGGAAGTGGTTTTGATGATGTCGTCCAGATCAAAGAAAGGAGGAATGATCCTTCGGAAGATAAATTTTTTACAAAAATCAAATCCCCGGTCCAGGTATATCGCACCGATCAATGCCTCCAAAGTATCTCCGTATAAAGATTTAAAGGAAAAAGGGATTTTAACGCCTAATTCGGATTCCACTATATTGGGCAGTCCTAATTTTTGACCTACCTGATTCAGGACTTCCCGGTTTACGATCCTGGAACGGGTTTCCGTAAGGAATCCTTCATCGCGGTAAGGGAATTTTTGAAAGAGGTATTCAGCTACCAGGGTTCCCAGAACGGCATCACCGAGGAATTCCAGCCTTTCATTGCTGATTTTAACCCCGGATTTTAATTCTTTAGCAGCGGATACATGCCTGAATGCAAGTTTATACAGGGACAAATTTAAAGGCTTGCTACCAACTATCAGTTTGATAGAAGTAGCAAGCCTTTTTTCTTTCTTATCGTAAGTTAGCTCTTGAATCCGGAGTAACCGAAGGAATTTCAAATTTAATCTTGAATTTTTTTGAAAATGATAGAGCAATTATGTCCACCAAATCCAAAGGTATTACTCAGGGCCACGTCCACGTTTCTTTTTTGAGCTTTGTTAAAGGTCAGGTTAAGTTTACCATCCAATTCCTCATCTTCGGTAAAATGATTGATAGTGGGAGGGATCAAACTGTATTTCATGGCCAGAATGGAAGCAATGGCTTCTACGGCTCCTGCTGCTCCCAGCAAATGCCCGGTCATAGATTTGGTACTGCTGATATTGAGGTCGTAGGCATGATGGCCGAAAACCTGTTGAATGGCTTTAACTTCACTTAGATCTCCGAGGGGAGTGGAAGTTCCATGGACATTGATGTAATCGACTGCCTCAGGCCGAATGCCCGCATCTTCCAAAGCAAATTTCATTACATTGGCAGCTCCCCGGCCTTCTGGGTGAGGGGCTGTAATATGATAGGCATCGCCTGTCATTCCGCCACCTATGAGTTCGGCATATATCTTAGCACCACGGGCTTTGGCATGTTCGTATTCCTCCAAAATCAATGCGCCGGCACCTTCTCCCAAGACAAATCCATCCCTATCCTTATCAAACGGCCTTGAAGCAGTAGTTGGATCCTCATTCCTTTGGGAAAGCGCTTTTAAAGCATTGAAACCTCCTACACCTGCTTCCGTAATCGCTGCTTCAGATCCTCCTGAAATGAAAATATTTGCTTTTCCCAATCGGATATAATTAAAAGCATCGATCAGGGCATTGGTAGCAGAGGCGCAGGCAGATACTGTGGCAAAATTAGGTCCTTGAAATCCATATTTAATGGATATAAAACCTGCCGCAATATCGGCAATCATTTTAGGAATGAAAAAGGGGTTAAACCGGGGGGTGCCATCACCATTTACAAAATTGGTGACTTCATCCTGGAAGGTTTTCAAACCACCAATACCTGATCCCCATATCACCCCTGCTCTGGTGAGGTCCAATTTATCCAAATCTATATTGGCATCGTTCATGGCCTCTTCTACGGCCACCATGGCATATTGGGTATAAGGATCTATTTTCCTGGCTTCTTTTCTGTCTAAAAATTGCTCTATGTCCAAATTTTTAACTTCACAGGCAAATTGTGTTTTGAATTTGGAGGCATCGAATCTGGTAATAGGTGCAGCACCGCTTACACCATTTGCCAACCCGTTCCAATATTCATCAACGGTATTGCCAATTGGTGTAAGGGCGCCAAGACCTGTTACTACAACTCTTCTTA
>JBBDSA010000015.1:0-10821 GCA_040905165.1 Cyclobacteriaceae bacterium
CCGATGTTTTGGCTTACCAAGAAATTGCAGAGGAAATTGTTTTGGTAGACATCAAGGAAGGCATTGCTGAAGGAAAGGCCTTGGATATATGGCAAAAAGCACCGATCAACAACTATGATAGTCGTACCACAGGAAGTACCAATGATTACACCAAAACTTCAGGTTCAGATGTAGTGGTCATTACCTCTGGTCTACCCAGAAAACCGGGAATGACCAGGGATGACCTTATAGAAACCAATTCGGGCATCGTTAAGATGGTTACGGAAAACGTGGTAAAATATTCACCGGATGCCATCATTATCGTTGTTTCGAATCCCCTGGATGTGATGACCTATCAGGCACACATCACCTCAAAATTACCCAAGACCAAAGTGATAGGAATGGCAGGCATCCTCGATACGGCAAGGTATAGGGCCTTCATCGCAGAAGAATTGGATATTTCTCCCAAAGAAATTCAGGCCATATTAATGGGAGGACATGGTGATACCATGGTGCCCCTCCCCAGGTACACTACTGTAGCAGGGATACCTGTTACAGAATTGATAGGAAAAGAAAAATTGGATGCCATTATTGAACGAACCAAATTCGGTGGTGGTGAGCTGGTAAAACTAATGGGAACCTCTGCCTGGTATGCCCCAGGTGCTGCCGCCGCACAAATGGTCGCATCTATCATAAAAAATCAAAAGCGTGTTTTTCCGGTTTGCATTAAACTTGACGGGGAATATGGAATTGATGATTGCTATTTGGGCGTTCCGGTGATTTTGGGAAAAAACGGAGTGGAGAAAGTCATCGAATTGGAATTGAATGAGGAGGAAAGAGCCCTGTTGGAAGTTTCAAGAACCCATGTAAAAGAAGTGATGAAAGTTTTGGATCGAATTGGCAAAAAATAATTTCTATAAATCCCAGATAAAAAAATCCCGATTTTATTGGGATTTTTTTATTTAATTTTAATGTATAAATATGGATAAACTGTGGGCCTGATAAAAAATATTCTTTTGGTTTTCCTGATTCTGATTTTGGGAGTTGGGGCCTATCTTCTGTTCAGAACAGATCTTTTTAAAACCAAGCTCGACGGCGTACAAATGATTCCTTCCAATGCCATTTTGGTTTTTGAATCCACCGATCCCGTTGGGGTATGGAACCAAATGGTCAACCAACCCATTTGGGAAAAGCTCAATGACCTGCCTGCATTGCAGGATATCGAAGACCAACTGATTTCCCTGGACAGCTTAGCAGGGAAATCCGGAAAATTATACCAAGCGCTCAAAGGTCAAAAATTCACCCTTTCACTGCATCCGATAGGTAAAGAAGAATATGGATTTTTGTTTACAATCACTTCTGATAATAACCGATTTTTGGATTTCCTCCAATCCTTAAGGGAAGATGTTGCCAATGCATCCCATACCCGGACGCGTAATTATAGCGGCATTACCATATATGAATCCAACGACAGCGAAAATGGAAGGGAATTTTCGTATGCTTTTCATAATAATGTGTGGTTGGGAAGCTATATTTCCTTCCTGGTTGAGGATGGGATCCGATATGGAAAAACAGCCGAACTCAAAAATTTTAAAGAATCCAATCCCCATCTTTATGTGGAAGCACCATCTCCTACCCCAGCTGGGATTTTAAGGATGTCGGGAATAGGATTGTCCGGGTTTATCAGAGACCTGACCCTGGACGGAAAAGGGGGCCTGGCAGACGGATTGGCAGAAAATTTATATACTGCTAACCTCGTTCCGGTTTTTTCGGATGAAGCCATCAACTTTAACGGCAAACTTTTTATAGACGGAAAAAACAGTTCTCTCACCGTTTTGAATGGTAAAGGTGACGGTTCCGCTTTTTCCCAAATGATATCCAACAGGGCTGCCCTCATCAACCAATACCTAATAAATAGCCCCTATGATTTAAAAGCCTCACCCAATTATGCCTTTGAATCCCGTTCCACCATCATGGCAGAAATTGAGGAGGAATTTGAAAAAGAAGCGTTTTTTAAACACCTTACCGGTGAAATGGCCTTGGTCCTGGAAGAAAACCTATTTTCCAACACCCCCAACAAAACCCTTCTATTAAAAAGTACCCATACATCCGAAGCATTGGGCATACTGAAGAATTTTCAATTAAAAACCAACCAAGGAGACACTTCAAAAATTTATAATGAATATTATCTGGGAAAAGAAATCTTTATGTTGGATGTGGAAGAATTTCCAGCACATCTATTTGAGGGAAATTTTAATGGATTTCTAAGAAGTTATGTTACCAGTGTAGATGATGTGGTGATCATCGGCAACAGCCTAAGGAATATTAAGAGCTTATTGGATGATATTTTCAATGATAACACCTGGGGGAAATCACTGACACATAAAGAAAATTTAAATGCATTGAAATCGGATGTACCCTTTCAGGTACTGATTAATAATGATCGCTTTTTTAATATTTTGGTCAAAAACAGTGTGCCCTCCTGGAGTTCCGTTTTCCAAAAATACGCCTCACTTTTTCAATCATTTCATCTGATCACCCTATCGGTGGCTGAAAATGATCGATTTGACCTTTCCTTTGAAATTAACATGGAGGAAAAAAGCACCGAAGGCAAACTGATTCTTACGGAATCAAAAACCATCGAATTTGATGAAGATCTTACCTATGGCCCTGCCGGAATACAAAATTTCAATGATAAAAGTACTGATTTTCTTGTGCAGGATGAACAATTTCATGCTCATTTGATAAGTGAAGAGGGGGAAGTTGTTTTTTCTTATCCATTGCCCGGCCGAATAGTCAGCCCTATATTTCAGATAGATTATTATAAAAACGATAAGCTCCAATTGGTTTTTGCCACCTCCGATGAAATTTTCGGGATAGACCGGTATGGTAACCTATTACCTGATTACCCCATCCCTTTTGAGGAAGGTAAAAAAATAGGATACCTTAATTTGGTGGACTATGACAACAACCGGAATTACAGGTATTTCCTATCGGATATACAGGGCAATCTTTATATTTATGATCAGTTCGGTGAATTATTGGATGGATGGAATCCAAAATCATCATCAGGCGGGCCATTGAGTACCGCTCCGGCTCACCATAGGATTCCCTCTCAAGGTGATTATATGGTGGCCCTGTCCAAAAATGGTGTACTGGAAATGTACAGCAGAAAAGGCCAATCAAAAATTGGCGGCGGCATCCAAATTGGTGAATCCATTTCCACTTCCTATGCAATAGAAGAAGAACCGACAGAAGGGCTTTCGCGGATCGTTACCGTTAATGATGCGGGTGAGGTGGTTAAGGCGAATTTCAAAGGTGAACTAACTTATCGTAGCCAGTTGATGAGACCGGATAGGGACACCCAATTTAAATTGATTAATGATCAAAATCTTGATGAATACCTGCTGGTCATTGAAGAATTTAACCGGATTTCGGTACTTCAACCGGATGAAAGGGTACTTTTTGAAATGAACATTCCGACTGGTGATTTGGAATACCAATACTTTTCCTTTGGCTCCAACAATAAAATTTTTGCGGTAGTAGATAAGATTCAGGATTTCACCTACCTCTACAATAGTGAGGGTAAACTGATTAACCAAAAGCCGATAGATGCCAATCCCGGAATATGGATTAATTTCTCGGGCAGTAGAAATGAATATACCTTGATGAGTACCCATGGGGATAAACTTTTTGAATACAAGGTGCCTTTTTAAAACGGGTTAAATCTTTACCTTTGAAAAATATTAATTTACATCAGCAACAATGAAGAGAATTACCATTTTTATTAATTATTTTTTGTTTTTTTTCGCCTTTACTACCCAAGTTCAAGGGCAGGATTTAGGATATAGCGATAATTTCTTATTGGATACTACAGATCACCAAAATTTCAGTTCTCCCTATCACACTACATATACATTTTTTTATAACCTGAACGAGCAAAATTATGATCCCACGACCGCCGCAAAGGCATTGAACCTTACAGGCAGCAAGGGCCGAAATGCTGAGGCATTGGCCATAAAATTAAAACAGGTTTTTGATGGCAAAGGGGTGTATGTTCAAATGAATGAAATTCCAAATAACCCCGCATTCAGGGACACCATTAGAAATGGTAAGCAGATTTATTTTTTTGATGAGATTACCCTCCCGTCAGTATTTTTGGAAAAAACCGGCAATCAATGGAAGTTTTCTTCCGGAACGGTGAAACGAATTGATGCCTTACATAAAGAAACTTATCCTTTCGGGACAGATAGGCTTTTGAATCTTTTACCTAAAATTGGCAGTCAGGTCTACTTTGGATTGCATCTGTGGCAGTTGGTAGGCCTTTTTTTGATGATTTTGGTAATTTTCAGCAGCCATAAACTATTCACCTTCATTGTAGACCGGGGATTTCATTATTTTCTTGTTAGGGCAGGTTATAGAAATATTGCGGAAAAATACCTGCTACCGGTAGCCAGAATTGTCAGTATTTACCTTATCGTATTGCTTTTGGCTATTTTTATTAGGGTCCTACAGCTGCCGATCTACATTGTTTCCTGGCTCACCATTTTATTGAATGCTGCCAGACCATTTATCGTTACCATCATCTTTTATAAACTGGTGGATGTTTTTTCAGGTTACATGGAAAGGATGGCTGACAAAACATCCTCGACATTGGATGACCAATTGGTTCCCCTGGTAAGAAAAACCTTAAAGGCATTTGTCATCGTTATTGGTTCTTTGTTTATTCTAAAAGAAGGACTTAGGATAGATATTGTACCCTTTTTGACGGGACTTTCCATTGGTGGTCTGGCATTTGCCCTGGCTGCCCAAGATACCATTAAAAACTTTTTTGGTTCGATAATGATTTTCATAGACAAACCCTTCCAGGTGGGTGATTGGATTACCAGCGGAGAAGTAGACGGTACCGTAGAAGAGGTTGGTTTCAGGTCTACCCGTGTAAGGACTTTCAGAAATTCCTTGATGTACATTCCAAATGGTAAGATTGCCGATGCCACAGTAGACAACCATGGCTTGAGAAAATACAGGCGGTTTTATACCACCATTACCATTGCCTATGATTCACCTCCAGACCTTATTGAGGTTTTTGTAAAAGGTTTACAGGAAATCGTCATCAGACATCCCCAAACAAGAAAGGATTATTATAACATTTATCTCAATAATCTATCTTCTTATAGCCTGGACATCATGTTCTATGTTTTCTTTGCGGTACCCACCTGGCCTGAGGAATTGAAGGCAAGGGAAGACCTGATATTATCTGCCATAAGACTTGCCAGTGAGTTAGGTGTGCGGTTTGCCTTTCCAACCCAAACTTTGCACATTGAAAATTTCCCCGAGAAAAAAGGATTTACTCCCATTTATGAAGACGATAAGCAAGGATATCAAAAACGGCTGGAACAATTTATACAACAAGATCAAAACAGGGGGCAAATAAATTTCTAACCTAAAAAAAAACTTAAATTGGCCTATAAATCCAAAAAAAACTACACCAAAAAAACCTCTACTCCCCTATCTTCCAATATCTGGACGTAATGCCGCGACAAAGCTTTATCGGATATAATCATGTCAATGTCCTCCAAATTGGCAATTTTCCCAAAACCTTTTTTTCCAAATTTGCTGCTGTCCGCCAAAACAATCGTTTTTTGTACCGAAGCAATCATTTTACCATTGAGGTGGGCTTCCATCATATTGGACGTGGTCAGTCCGAATTCCGTATCGATTCCATCCACGCTTAAAAAGAGCTTACTACAGGCAAAATCCCTGATCATTTCTTCTGCATAATGGCCCACCACTGAACTGCTGCTTTTTCTCACCACCCCTCCCAGCTGTACCAGTTCTACTTCCGGGAAATCCATGAGGGCCATGTTGACATTCATGGCAGCTGTAAGTACTGTCAGTGGCATTTTTTTTGGAATGGCCTGTGCAAATGCCACTACTGTAGTTCCCGATCCAATAATAATGGCATCTTTTTCTACAAGTAAAGAGGCAGCTTTTGATGCAATGGCCTGCTTCTCCACCACCCTTACCAGTTTTTTTTCCTGTACCGACCTGTCGTTTACATAGGGAGCCACCGGAGTAGCACTTCCGTGTGTTCTAAAAAGTAAACCCTTGTCTTCCAATATTTTCAAATCTTTTCTGACCGTAACCATGGTCACGTTCATTTCCCTACTGAGCCCAGCCACGCTTACATAACCGGCCCTGTGCAGTTCGTCAAGAATATATTTATGTCTTTCTGCTATGATCATTTCGCAAATAATTGAAGCCGAATAGATATTTATTAAAATAAAGATAGTAAAATTTATTTCTTTTTGTTTCTTTTTCTTTCTTTTAATGTTACTTTAGAGATGAAAATTAGATAAAATGGATAGGAAAAAAAATTTACATAGGGTGAAAGGGGCTGATGTCAACTGGGATCTGGTGGTCATTGGTGGTGGTGCTTCAGGTCTCGGTGTGGCTTTGGATGGTCTATCCAGGGGATTGAAAGTTTTGCTGCTTGAAAAATCGGATTTTGCCAAGGGAACCTCCAGCAAAAGCACCAAGCTGGTACATGGGGGGGTAAGGTACCTGGCGCAGGGAGAAATAGGCTTGGTATTCGAAGCCTTAAAGGAAAGGGGAAGGTTGTTGAAAAATGCTCCCCACCTAACCGAAAACCAACTGTTTATTATTCCATTGTATTCGCTGTGGGACAGATGGAAATATTCCATCGGGTTAAAATTATATGACTGGATGGCTGGTAAACTGCGCCTGGGAAAATCCAGGTTCATTTCCAAAGATGAGACCATCAGTAAACTCCCTCAAATTCGCCAAAAAGGCCTACGAGGGGGAATTGTTTACCATGATGGCCAATTTGATGATGCCAGGTTGGCTTTGATGGTAGCGAAAACCTGTGATCAAATGGGAGGTTGCATGCTCAATTATACCAAAGTCAATGACCTGAATAAAGATAAGAATGGAAAAATAACGGGCTTAAAATTCAGGGACCTTATCAAGGGCCAAAACTATAACGTTCTGGCAAAAACCGTCATCAATGCCACCGGTGTATTTGCCGATAAAATATTAATGATGGACCAACCAGGTGCTTCAAAAATGATTCGACCCAGTCAAGGGATACACTTAGTAATGGATGGGTCTTTTTTAGGGGGCAATGACGCTTTGATGATACCCGAAACCTCTGACGGAAGGGTACTTTTTGCTGTACCCTGGCAGGGAAAATTGGTGGTAGGCACTACCGATACCCTTCGTAAAAAACCTAAAATGGAACCTCGGCCATTGTCCTCAGAGATCAAATTTATCCTGGAAACGGCCGGACAGTATTTGAATAAAGCTCCCCAAAGGACAGATGTTCTGTCTGTCTTTGCCGGTCTACGGCCATTGGCCGCACCCAAAGAGGGCAGTACCAAGACGAAAGAAATTTCCAGAAGTCATAAAGTCATCCAATCCAAAAGCAACCTGATCACCATAACGGGAGGAAAATGGACCACTTTCCGAAAAATGGGGGAAGACACCGTAGATGCCCATTATCACTTGCACCGCTTGGAAATGGAAAAAAGCCAGTCTGCGGAACAAAAAATTCATGGTTATACAGATCAGAATATTGACGGTCCACTTCATTTATATGGATCGGAGGCTATCCATATTCAAAAATTACAACAAGAAAACCCAGATTGGGGAAAACGCCTGCATTCAGATTATCCATATACAGGTGCAGAAGTGGTATGGGCGGTGCGGAAGGAAATGGCACAGAAAATTGAGGATTTTTTAGCAAGAAGATGTCGGATTTTGCTACTGGATGCCAAAGCAGCCATGAAGATGGCGCCCACTGTGGCCAAAATCATGTCAGAGGAAATGCAGAAAGAAGAGGACTGGGTGATGTTAGAACTGGAGGAATTTTATAAATTAGCAAAGAAATATTTGATCATTAAATAAAACCCATGAACCCAAATAGCCATTACCTTATGGCCCTGGACCAAGGCACTACCAGTTCCAGGGCAATTATTTTTGATAAGAAAGGCAGTATAGTCGCCGTAGCCCACAAGGATTTTGAACAGATCTTCCCCCAATCCGGATGGGTGGAACACGATCCCTTGGAAATTTGGACTTCTCAGGCTTCTGTGGCCACTGAGGCCATTACAAAGGCCAAAATTAAAGCAAATCAAATTGCCGGAATCGGGATCACCAATCAAAGGGAGACAACCATTTTATGGGACAGGCATACTGGGGAGCCTGTTTTCAATGCCCTTGTATGGCAGGACAGGCGCACCGCTGCTTATTGTAATGAGCTTAAAGAAAAAGGACTTTCCGAAAAAATATCGGAAAAAACCGGCCTGATCATAGATGCCTATTTTTCCGGTACTAAAATTAAATGGATTTTGGATAACGTAGAGGGGGTCAGGGAAAAGGCGGAAAAAGGAGATATTTGTTTTGGCACGGTGGACAGTTGGCTGGTCTGGAAAATGACCTCAGGAAAGGAACACATTACGGACGTCACCAATGCCAGCAGAACCATGATTTTTAATATCCACGAAAGAAAGTGGGATGATGAACTGTTGGAACTGCTGGACATTCCAAAATCCATTTTACCCAAGGTAAAATCGAGTAGTGAAGTATATGCCCACACTTCGGGAGATTTATTATCTGCAAAAATTCCCATTGCCGGCATTGCCGGGGACCAGCAGGCCGCCTTGCTCGGCCAGCTATGTACGAAACCGGGTATGGCCAAGACCACTTATGGCACGGGTTGTTTTTTGGTGATGAACACAGGTGAAAAGCCGGTAAAATCCAATAACCAATTATTGACCACCATAGCTTGGCAGATAGGTGAAAAAATCAACTATGCTTTGGAAGGAAGTGTTTTCATAGGTGGTGCGGCCATTCAATGGCTAAGAGATGGAATTGGCATCTTAAATAATGCCTCCGACAGCGAAAAAATGGCGGAAGGTCTTCCTGATAATGATGGTGTGTATTTTGTACCTGCGTTAACCGGCCTGGGTGCTCCCTATTGGGACCAGGATGCCAGAGGGGCCATGTTTGGAATAACAAGAGGTACCACCCGTGAACATATGGCCAGAGCTGCACTTGAATCCATCGCCTATCAGGTTTATGATGTGTTAAAGGCCATGGAAAAAGATGCGGGAGAAGACACCAAAGAATTAAGGGTGGATGGTGGAGCAACGGCTAATAATTTTCTGATGCAATTCCAGGCCAACCTTATCCAATGTGCCATCAAAAGACCAGAAATAATTGAAACTACTGCACTTGGAGCCGCTTACCTTGCAGGCTTGGCAATAGGTTTCTGGAGTAATATGGAGGAAATCGAGGCATTATGGAAGGCGGATGAGACATTCGAACCCAAGGTGGATCAGGAATCCATTCAAAAAAACCTTCATTTTTGGCACAAGGCCGTTAAAAGATCTCAAAACTGGTTAACCGATTGAAAATATGGACGTATTTATAGCAGAATTTGTAGGAACCTCCCTCCTGATAGTTATGGGATCCGGAGTTGTAGCCAATGTGGTATTAAATAAAACCAAAGGTTTTGACTCCGGTTGGATTGTCATCACCACGGGTTGGGCTTTGGGAGTTTTTATCGGTGTAGTAGTGGCAGGACCCTACAGTGGTGCCCACATCAATCCGGCCGTCAGTATAGGCCTCGCCATAACGGGAGACTTTGAATGGGCCCAGGTTCCTAAATATGTCCTTGCTCAAGTTTTGGGCGCCATGTTTGGTTCCGGAATTGCCTGGTTGGTTTACAAAGACCATTTTGATGCAACTGACGATCCCGGTTTAAAGTTTGCCCCTTTTGGAACTGTACCTGCTATACGCAATTATTTCTCCAATCTGATCTCTGAAATGGTGGGGACCTCTGTACTGATCATTGTCATTCTTTATACTACCAGCCCTATGATTCATGATGCAGAAGGCACACCCATTGGCTTGGGTTCACTCGGTGCTTTGCCAGTCGCATTTTTGGTTTGGGTCATTGGGTTATCCCTTGGAGGCACTACCGGCTACGCCATCAATCCGGCCCGGGACCTCGGTCCCAGAATCATGCACCAGATATTGCCCATCAAAGGAAAAGGTGGAAGCGACTGGGCCTACAGCTGGGTTCCAATTGTGGGGCCAATACTTGGTGCCGCCATTGCTGCGGGAATCTATATGCTGCTGGGAAAGGGAGGTATGGTTTAAAATATGGAATCCATCAAATGCCCAATTGGATGGACACTTGGCATTTGATGGATCTTTCTAAACCCAAAAGGTTTGACCTACTTCTTCTTGTAAACAATTTTAACCGGTACCCCTTCAAAATCAAAATTTTCCCTCAAGCGGTTTTCCAAAAACCGGGTATAGGGTGATTTGATATATTGGGGCAGGTTACAGAAAAAGGCAAAAACGGGATTTTTGGTCGGCAATTGGGTAATGTATTTGATTTTTATGTATTTCCCTTTGTTTGCCGGAGGGGGGTATTTCTCTATTTCAGGAAGAAGCAATTCATTTAGTTTGGACGTCGGTACTTTTCTGGTTTTGTTTTCATGTACTTTCATGGCCAGCTCCATGGCCTGAAATATTCTTTGCTTACTCAGTGCCGACACAAATATGATGGGTATCCATTTGTTTTCCCCCAGTTTTTCCACCATATTCTCTTTAATGGACTGCATGGTCTTATGGTCCTTTTCGATCAGATCCCACTTGTTGACCATGATCATCATGCCCTTGTTGTTTTTGATGGCCAGGGAAATCAAGTTCACATCCTGTGCTTCAAGCCCCCTGGTAGCATCCACCATGATCACCACCACATCGGAATCTTCCAGGGTCCGCAAGGAGCGCATGACCGCATAAAACTCA
>JBBDSA010000016.1:0-2492 GCA_040905165.1 Cyclobacteriaceae bacterium
AGGACCTTAAAACTTATAAAATCCCAAACTACCGACGCAGGAGGTTTTGTTCAACACGTTTATATATGTGATAAAGTTAAGCAAACCCTTCTGATTTGGTTAGCTTTATGTGATTTCCTTGCTACAAATCTTCAAAGGGACTTTTGATGTTTTGCAGGCTTTTGGTACTTACGTGGGTATAAATTTCGGTGGTTTTGCTACTATTGTGTCCCAATAGTTCCTGTTTATACCTTAAGTCCGTTCCGCTTTCCAATAGATGGGTAGCGTAACTGTGCCGTAGCCAGTGAAGTGTTACTGGTTTTTGTATTCCGGTTTTCCGCAAAGCTTGTTTTAATACGCTTTGCAGACTTTCGGCACTATATTGTTCTCCCTTGATTTGTCCTTCAAACAACCATGTATATGGCTTACAAGCGACATAATATTGCCGCAGTAGTTCCACGAGTTTTCCAGATAGGGGTGTTATACGGTCTTTTTTCCCTTTGGCCTGCCTGATGTGCAATATGCCGCGCTTGCTGTCCACATCTGTAGGCTTCAGGTTGAGGACTTCACTTCTTCTCAGCCCGCAGGCATAGATCAGGCTCAGCATGGTTCTGTGTTTGATATTTCCGTGGACTTCTAGAATGGCTTTAACTTCCTCTTTGCTTAGAACATTGGGCAGTGTCTTTGGACGTTTGGGCCTGTAGATCAGCCCAATGTCCAGTTTCCTCAGTTGCCGGTTTTGGAAAAACAACTTCACCGCATTGACCACCTGATTTTGGAAGGATGCACTATAGGCACGTTTAATAATGTATTCCTTGTTGAATTTCTCAAAATCTACAATGTCGATTTCCCCAAGGGGCTTGTTCCCCAAAAACCTGATGAAAATTGCTACATTTTCCTTGTATGTTTTGATGGTGCTTTCGCTATACCGCTTGTTCCGCATCCAGTCTTCAAAATTTTTGATTTCCCAGGCAATAACTTCTGTTAAAGGAGGCAGTTCCGGATTGGAGGGGATGGGCTTTAATAAATGAAACTGGGAATAATCCAATCCTACTTTTCCCTTGAAAAAACCGAGTATGTCATTCAATTGATCTTCGGTGTGAGGAACCCACCAAACCTTCTGTTTTGGATTCCATTGACATTCGGGATAGCTCTTCACCAGTTCCTTCAATTCAAAATCAAAAGGAAACTCCAGCCTTATTGCGGGTTTTTTTCCGAAATATCCGTTTTTTAAAACAATGGTCTTCATATGAAAAATAAAAAAGTAACAGCCTAAAAATAGGCATTCCTTCTTGGTTTGCAAGTCTTTTTTAAAATAACGATGGTCTGATTTAAAAATATCTTCAGGTACAGTATTCCTTCAACCGTCTGCAGGAGAACACCAAGCTTATGTAAATAATGTAAATGCCGTGTGGCAGGATTCTCGATATGTGCAGGACAACTGTGAACGTGATCATGGCTAACACAGCGGCAACTTTTGTTAAGCGATCAGAGGGAAACCACCTTGACGGAGAGTTGAGGCCCTACCGCACCAAGGATTAACTATATTAAAGTAATTATGAATTTATAGCCCCACAAATGGCCCCACTGTAAAAAAAATAAACCTTAACTATCTGTATTTCAGATAAATAAGGTTTAAGTTCGTGGGAGTTGAGGGATTCGAATCCCCGACCCTCCCGGCTTTTGGGCCGGGATGCCCTGAACCAACGGTTAACCGGAACCGCCATTATTTACCAATTCACCTATTCGCTTACTGGATTTCCACCGCTTTACTTCAAGTTCCCTTTGATAGGCTTCCGATTTGGTTTCAAATTTTTCGGTGTAAACGAGTTTCCAGTCCTGCGCTTTGGATGTGTAGCCTTTGTGCCGGGTCAAATGCTTTCTCAGCCGCTCATTGACATCTTCACCGGTATGGCCAATATAGTATCGGTCCAGGCTGGAAGAATAAAGTATGTAGAAACTATAATCCATAAAAAAAGCCCTAAATGGCCTATGGTGGGGAATTGAGAGATTTGAGCCCCCCGACTCTCCCGGCTTTTGGGCCGGGATGCCCTGAACCAACGGTTAACCGGAACCGCCATTATTTACCAATTCACCTATTCGCTTACTGGATTTCCACCGCTTTACTTCAAGTTCCCTTTGATAGGCTTCCGATTTGGTTTCAAATTTTTCGGTGTAAACGAGTTTCCAGTCCTGCGCTTTGGATGTGTAGCCTTTGTGCCGGGTCAAATGCTTTCTCAGCCGCTCATTGACATCTTCACCGGTATGGCCAATATAGTATCGGTCCAGGCTGGAAGAATAAAGTATGTAGAAACTATAATCCATAAAAAAAGCCCTAAATGGCCTATGGTGGGGAATTGAGAGATTTGAGCCCCCCGACTCTCCCGGCTTTTGGGCCGGGATGCTTTGAAAGTGGGAGTTGAGGGATTCGAACCCCCGACCCTCTGCTTGTAAGGCAGATGCTCTGAACCAACTGAGCTAAACTCCCATATTATCTTTTCGTTGACTCCGGC